>CAZJWO010000034.1:0-32128 GCA_964549735.1 uncultured Fibrobacteraceae bacterium
CCTGCAGCTTCTCGTAATGGATGCGGCCGACCACCGAATCGGGCAGCACCTCGAAAGCCTCCGGCACCACGGTCCCCTCGAGCAGCCTCCCCTGCCGCAGCCAGGCGATGGCCAGAGGCCGCTGCGCCGCATCCTGCACGATCTCCAGGACCTCGCGGTGCGATCGGATATCCCGGCCATCCAGGCTCACGATGCGGTCGCCGCGTTGCAGGCCGGCCCTGGCCGCCGGCCCGTTGCGCTGCACCCGGCCGACGAGATTGTCGTGCGCCTCGCAGCCCAGGGTCCAGGAACCGCCGGCGCCGCGAGCGAGCACGATCTCGGTCGTCAGCAGGTCGCCGTCCCGCCGCACGGTGATCGGTACAGGCCGCGGCGTCGGCGCGGACTCGGGCAGGCCCGCCGCCGCGTAGATCGCCTCCAGCATCGCATACCAGTCGCTGACGGGCTCGCCAGCCACCGCCACGAAGACATCGCCCGGCAGCAGGCCGGCCTGGTCGGCCGGGCTCGCCGCCGCGACGGTGCCGATCTCGGTGACGGGGTTGACGACCAGGCCCTGGTGCAGGAACAGTCCCGTGTAGATGACGTAGGCCAGCACGAGGTTGAACAGCGGACCGGCGATGAAGACCAGGAAGCGCTGCCAGGCCGGCTTGTTGAGGAACTTGCGCTCGGCGGGGATGTCCTTCTCCGCGCCGTCGCGCTCGCGGTTGCCCGCTTCGGTCCCCAGGGGATACTTGCGCTGCTCGCCGGTGCCGGTGTCCTGGATCTCCTCCATCATGCCTTCGCCGGCCATCTTCACGTAGCCGCCGAACGGGATGAGCGACAAGGCGTACTCGGTCTCTCCCCAGCGTTTGACCAGCAGCTTCGGCCCCATGCCGACGGAGAAGGTCTTGACGTAGACGCCGAACGCCTTGCAGACCAGGAAGTGGCCCAGTTCGTGGACGATGACCACCAGTCCCAGGGTGAAGACGCTTGCCAAAAGAGTGATCGTCAGGTCCATGGTCAGTGTCCACCTCGTGCCATCGGGTTGCGGCCGCGCTCGCCCAGCAGCCGGGTCGCGACGCGGCGCGCCTCCGCGTCCGCGTCGAGCGCCGCCTCGAGATCCGAAACCGGGCCGTGCGGCAGGCGATCCAGCACGGCCGCGATGAGCCCGGCCAGCTCAATATACGGCAGTTCGCCGCGCAGCAGGGCCGCGACGGCCACTTCGTTGGCCGCGTTGAGCGTGATCGGCGCCGTGCCGCCCGCGCGGCCGGCTCGCCGCGCCAGTTCCAGGCACGGGAAGCGCACCGTATCGGGCGCCTCGAATGTCAGGCTGCCGAGTCGCAGCAGGTCCAGCCGCGCGACCGGCAGCGGCCAGCGCTGCTCGCCGCAGACGGCGTACATGAGCGGCAGGCGCATGTCCGGCATGCCCAGCTGCGCCAGCAGCGCCCCGTCGCGCAACTGCACGAACGAGTGGACCCAAGAGCCGGGGTGCACGACGACATCGATGTCGTCGTACGGCAGGCCGAAGAGATGGTGCGCCTCGATGATCTCCAGGCCCTTGTTCATGAGGGTGGCCGAATCCACGGTGATCTTCGGTCCCATGCTCCAGGTGGGGTGGGCCAGCACTTCCGGCAAGGTGACCGCCGCCAGCCGCTCGGCCGGCAGCGTGCGGAACGGCCCGCCCGACGCCGTCAGGATGACCCGCTGCAGGTCCTCGCGCGAGCGGCCGCACAGGCACTGGGCGATCGCCGAATGCTCCGAATCGACCGGCAGCACCTCGGCCGCGTGCGCCTGCGCCGCCGCGCGCACGAGTTCGCCGCCGACGACCAGGCTCTCCTTGTTGGCCAACGCGACGCGCAGGCCGCGCCGCGCGGCGCTGAGGGAGGACGCCAGGCCGGCCGCGCCGACCAGCCCGTTGACGACCACGTCGCAGTCGGCGGTCGCGGCCAAGGCCGCCGCTCCCGCCTCCGGCAGCAAGGCCGCGCCGAAGGCGCCCGACCGCGCCGCGTCGTCTCGCGCGCCCTGGTCCTCGACCGCCACGGGCACCGGCAGCCCCTGCAGCAGGACCGCGAGCTCCTGCCAGCGGCGATGGACCGCGACGGCGACGAGCTGCAGGCGCGCGGGGAACATGCGGACCAGCTCCAGGGCCTGGCGGCCGATGCTGCCGGTGGCGCCGAGCACGACGAGGCGCAACGGCTCGCGCAACCGGCGCGGCGGTCGGAACGGGTAGAGCGGGGCGCTCATGGCCACCTCACAGCACGCAGAATCGGAACCAGTAATACAGGGCCGGCACGCTGAAGAGCAGCGAATCCATGCGATCGAGAATGCCGCCGTGACCGGGGATCAACTGCGCGGAATCCTTGAGGCCGGCGTCGCGCTTGAACAGCGACTCCACGAGGTCGCCGAGCTGCCCGAGCAGCGCGCTCGCCAGCCCGAGCGCGGCGCCGGTGGCAGGGGAGATGAACGTCAGGAAGGTGCTCGCGCACAGCCAGCCCGCCAACGCGCCGCCGCCGAGGCCGCCGACGGCGCCGGACCAGGTCTTGGCCGGGCTGATGCGCGGCAGCAGCAGCCGGCCTCCGACGAGGATGCCGACGAGGTACGCCAGCGTGTCGCAGGCCCAGATCACCAGCGCCGCGAAGAAGACGAGGTGGGCGCCCAGGCGCGGGTCGCTGCCGAGGCTGCCCGGCAATTCCCGCAGCATCACGAAGTGGCTGCCGAGCCAGCCGACGTACATGACCCCGAGCACGGTGACCGCGATGTTGGGCAGCGCCTCGGCGACCTGCGGGCGGAAGACCTGGCGGATCATGATCAGCAGGAGGATGGCCGTCAGCAGGAGCGCCAGCGCCGGTCCGCCGCGATAGACGTGCAGACTGACCGCCAGGGCGGCCGCATAGCCGAGCCAGCGCGAGGGGTGGTAGCCCTTGGCTTCCATGAGGCGGAAGAACTCGGCCAGGCCGAGCAGGATCATCAGGTCGACGAGCAGCAGGAAGAAGACCCCGCCGCGCAGGGTGATGAGATAGAGGCAGGGAACGCCGAGCGCGATGACCGCCGCGCGCGGCAGGATGCCCGCGGCCAGGAAACGTTGCCGCCAGGGCAGGCGCGCCGTCACGAGCGGTGCCCCAGCATCCGCTTCCAGCGCTCGCCGTCCCGCAGGACCGTCTCCTGCGGCCGCTCAGGCACGTTCTCCACGTCTGGCAAGCCGCCGAAACGGCGTTCGCGGCAGAGGTATTCGGCGATGGCCAGGAGCAGCTGGCGCTCCCGGAAATCGGGCCACAAGACGGGCGTGATCAGCAATTCGGCGTACGCCGCCTGCCAGACGAGGAAGTTGCTGAGCCGGCACTCTCCGCTCGTGCGGATCACCAGATCCGGATCCGGCAGCTGCGGCTGGTAGAACCCCTGCCGCAGCGAGTTCTCGTCCAGCTCGCCGACCTGCAGCTGGCCGGCAGCGACCCGAGCGGCGACGTGGCGTACGGCCCGCAGGATCTCCTGGCGGCCGCCGTAGGCCAGCGCCAGATTCAAGATCAGGCCGTCGCCGCCGGCCAGCAGCGCCTCGGCGCGATCCAACGCCTCGCGCGCCCGCGGCGGCAGGAGTTCGCGGTCGCCCGACACGAGCAGGCGTACGCCGCGGCGGCGCAGTTCCGTCTGCTCGGCCACGAGGGCTTCCTCGAGAAAAGACCAGAGCGCCTGCACCTCGGCCGGCGGGCGGCTGAAATTCTCGCGACTGAACGTATAGAGGGTCAACACCGGAATGCCGACGCGGCTGCAGACGCTCACCGCCGCGCGCACCGCGTGCCGGCCGGCGCGGTGACCGGCGACCCGCGGCAGATGGCGCCGGCGCGCCCAGCGTCCGTTGCCGTCCATGATGATCGCCACATGGCGCGGCAGGCCATCGCGCTCGCTCAGGTGGTCGGCGAGTTGCTCGTCGTCGAGGTCCTGGTACGGATCGACGTTCATTTCAGAGTTCCATGATCTCCGCTTCCTTGGCCTTGACGACCTGGTCGATCTCGGCGCAGAAGCGGTCGGTGAGCTTCTGGACGTCGTCCCGATCCTGGTGCAGCGCGTCTTCGGTGATCACGCCGTCCTTGTGTTCCTTCTTGAGCGCATCGTTGGCCTCCTGGCGGGCCCGCCGCACGGCCACTTTGCCGTCTTCGCCGATATCGCGAGCCATCTTGCTGAATTCGCGGCGGCGCTCCCCGGTCAGCTCCGGAATCTGGATGCGGATCATCATGCCATCGTTGGTCGGGTTCAAACCCAGGTTGGAAGCCTGGATGGCGCGCTCGATGGCGCCGATGGCGCTGCGATCGAAGGGTTTGACGGAAAGCAGGCGCGCTTCGGGCGCCGCGACCGTCGCCAGCTGCTTGAGCGGAGTCGGCGCTCCGTAGTACTCGACCATCAGACCGTCCAGCAACGCGGGCGAGGCCTTGCCGGTGCGCAGCTTGCTCAACCTGCGGCGGGCCGCGTCCAGCGCGGAGTCCATTTCCAGCTCGGTGCTCTCCAGCACGTCCTTGCTCATCGCAGCGGCTCCTTTGTGATCCGGGTACCCAGATCCTCGCCCGCGAGGACCCGCAGCAGGTTCTCCGGGTCGGAGATGTCGAACACCGTCGTCGGCAGACCGCCCTCGGCGCAGAGAGTGATCGCCGTCAGGTCCATGACCCGCAGCTTGCGCGCGAGCGCCTCATCGTACGTGAGGTGGTCGAAACGCTGGGCGTCAGGATACTGGTGCGGATCCCGGTCGTAAACCCCGTCCACCTGGGTGCCCTTCAGCAGGACATCGGCCGAGATCTCGAGCGCGCGCAGGGCGGCCGCCGAATCCGTGGTGAAGTAGGGGTTGCCGGTTCCGCCCGCCAACAGGATGACGGACCCCGCCTTGAGCAGTTCGAGCGCCTGATCCCGCACGAAGGCCTCGGCCAGCGGCGGCAGGCCGCGGGGGGTGTAGATCCGAGCCTTCTGGCCCTCGCCGCGCAGATAGTCGCGCAGGACGGCGGCGTTCATCACCGTCGCCAGCATGCCGATCTGGTCGGCGGTCACGCGCCCCAGCACGTTCAGATTGGCCTGCCGCGCGCGGAAGAGGTTGCCCGCGCCGCAGACCACCCCCACCTGGACTCCCGACTGGGCCACTTGCGAGAGCACCTGGGCCAGACCGGTCAGCTTCTGGTGCGAGAACTGCTCGTGTTCGTCGCCGAGCGCCTCGCCGCTCAGCTTCAGGAGGATTCGCGAATAGCGCAGCATGGCCAAGGGGGCACCCTCCCACAGCCCGGCGCGAGCCGGCCGCATCGATGCCGGGCACGAGCCGGTCCGTTCGGTACGGTCGCGCGTGCCCGGTGGTACCGCCGCTAGCCTCCGATGGCGAAGCGGGCGAAGCGCTTGACCTGGATGTTCTCGCCGAGCTTGCCGATGACCGACTTGATGTAGTCCGCCACGGTCAGTTCGGAATCCTTGACGTACTTCTGTTCGAGCAGCACGACCTCGCCGTAGAACTTGCCGACCTTGCCCTCGACGATCTTCTCGATCATCGCCTCGGGCTTGCCTTCCTCGCGCATCTGGGCGGCGTAGATCTCCTTCTCCTTCTCGACCAGCGCCGGATCGACCTCTTCCCGCGAGACGGCGACCGGGCTGCTGGCGGCGATCTGCATGGCCAGGTTGTGGACCAGGGTCTTGAAGTCGTCGGTGCGCGCGACGAAATCCGTTTCGCACGCCACTTCGATGAGCACGCCGACCTTGCCGCCCATGTGGATGTAGGACCCCACCAGGCCCTGGCGGGTCACCCGGTCGGCCTTCTTGGCCGCCGCGGCGATCCCCTTCTTGCGCAGGTACTCCTTGGCCTTCTCCAGGTCGCCGCCGCATTCGGCCAGCGCCTTCTTGCAGTCCATCATGCCGGCGTTCGTGGCATCGCGCAGTTCCTTGACCATCTTGGCGCTGATTTCCATGTCCGTCGTCTTTCGTGTCTGGCGGGTCTGCGGCCGCCGCCGCCGCGTGGGCGGCGCGTCCGACGCGCCGGGGGTGTTTGGCTAGACCTCGGGTTCGGCGGCCGGCTTCGGACCGGCGGGAGCGTCGATCCGGCTGGCGTTGTCGTCCAAGGCCACGGAGACGTGCGGCTCGGCCGGAGCGGCGGCGGCCATCTCGACCTGGTCCCGGCCCTCGGCGCTGGTCTGCTTGCCGTCGATGATGGTCTGGGCGATGACCCGCGCGAAGAGGTTGATGCTGCGGATCGCGTCGTCGTTGCCGGGGATGGGATACGTCACCAGCGTCGGGTCGGCGTTCGTATCGGTGATGCCGATGACCGGAATGCCGAGCTTGTTGGCCTCGCGGACGGCGGTCTCCTCTTCGGCGGTGTCGACGACGAATAGCGCCTGCGGCAGCTTGGTCATGTTGCGGATGCCGCTGAGGTTGCGGTGCAGCTTCTCGTAGGAGCGGTTGATCTCGAGCTGCTCCTTCTTCGAGAGCTTCTCCATGCGTCCGTCGCGCATCATCGCCTCGTAGTCTTCCATCTTCTCGACCCGCTGATGGATCGTCTGCCAGTTCGTGAGCATGCCGCCGAGCCAGCGTTCCGTCACGTAGGGCATGCCGCATTTCTGGGCGTTTTCGCGGATGGCGATCTTGGCCTGCTTCTTGGTGCCGACGAACAGCACGCTGCCACCGCGCGAGGCGGCGTCGTGCAGGAACGCCGTGGCGCGGTTCAGGAGCCGCAGCGTCTTCTGCAGATCGATGATGTAGATGCCGCCGCGGGCGATGAAGATGTAGGGTTTCATCTTGGGGTTCCACTTGCGCGTCTGATGACCGAAGTGGACGCCCGCCTCGAGCAGGTCGCGCAGACCGATGCTGGCCATGGCAATCCTCCGAATCAGGTTGAGCCTCCCCGATCTTCGTCGGCTCGGGATGAACGCCGCGGCGCCACCTGTCCCAGCCTCGGACCGGGTGTGGTGTATGCGGGCACGAACAACGTGCCCGCGGCAGAAGGTCGGCCTAGCGCTTCGAGAACTGGAAACGCTTGCGGGCGCCGGGCTGACCGTACTTCTTGCGTTCGACCATGCGGGAGTCCCGCGTCAAGTAGCCGTTCTTGCGCAGCGGTTTGCGGAAATCCTCGTTGGCGACGACCAGGGCGCGGGCCAAGCCGTGCCGCAGGGCGCCGGCCTGGCCGCTGACGCCGCCGCCCTTGACCGTGCACCAGACGTCGAAGTCGTTCTCCACGCCCAATCCGCGCAGCGGTTGCAGGGCGTGCAGGATCTGCATCTCGCTGAAATAATCGCCGACCTGGCGCCGGTTGACGGTCACCTTGCCGCTGCCCATCGTCAGCCAGACCCGCGCGACCGAGGTCTTGCGGCGACCGGTGGCGTAGTATCTCTCCTCCAACTCATGACCTCCGTTGGCCCGGACCGGCGCCGGCCGGTCCGATCCGCTCAAACGATCTCGATCGATTTCGGCTGCTGTGCCACGTGCGGATGCTGGGCGCCGGCGTACACGCGCAGATGGGTCATCTGGCGCCGCCCGAGGCGCGTCTTGGGCATCATGCCCCAGACCGCCTTCGCCACGACCCTCTCGGGCTTGTTCTGCATCAGCGTCTTCAGCGGCGTCGCCCGCTGGCCGCCGATCCAGCCGGTGTAATGCAGATAGACCTTCTTCTGCAGCTTCTGTCCCGTGAGCTTGACGTCCCGTGCGTTGATCACGATGACGTTGTCGCCCATGTCCAGGTTGGGCTGGAAGGTGGGCTTGTGCTTGCCGCGCAGGAACGTCGCCACGCGGGTCGCCAGCCGGCCGAGCGGGATACCCGTCGCGTCGAGGATCAGCCAGTCCTTGGCGATCTCGGCCTGCTTCATCGCATAGGTCTTCAAACGTAGGCCTCCAGGCTCGTCCGCCGGGCCACAACACCGACAGACACATCCGCGGTGCGGCCGCGGCGCAGAAGTCCGCGGCGCCGGCACCACGCGGCGTCAGGACCAAGAATTCATGCTCGGCAAGCAAAAAAGCCGCTTGGACGGCATCTGCTCGCCCCTGCTCTCGACTCGGGGGCGGGAATCTAGCACCTTGATCGGGACCTGTCAAGGATCCCGGCCAGCGACCGGTCGTACGGCGGCCGCAGCACCCCTTCCTCGGTGATGAACGCGGTCACGAGGTCGGCCGGGGTGACGTCGAAAGCCGGGTTGAACGCCTCCGCTCCGGCCGCCGCGACCCTCTGGGCGCCGCAGCGCAGCACCTCCTGCGGATCGCGGTGCTCGATGGCGATGTCCTGGCCGCAGGCGGTGTGCGGATCGAACGTCGAGGCCGGCGCCGCCACGTAGAACGGCACGCCGTGGCGGGCCGCCAGCACGGCCAGCGGGTACGTGCCGATCTTGTTGGCGGTGTCGCCGTTGCGGGCCACGCGATCGGCGCCGGTCAGGACCGCCGCGACGCGGCCCTGGCCGAGCAGGGTCGCCGCGGCGGCATCCGGCAGCAAGGTCACCGGGATGCCCTGGTTCTGCAGCTCCCAGGCGGTCAGACGCGCGCCCTGCAGCAGGGGTCTGGTCTCGTCCGCGAAGACGGCGATCCGCTTGCCGGCCTCCCACGCCGCGTAGACGACGCCCAGAGCCGTGCCATAGCCGCCGGTGGCCAGCGCGCCGGCATTGCAGTGCGTGAGCACCGCACCGGCAGCGGGCAGCAGCTGCTGGCCGTGCCGGCCCAGGGCGCGGCTCATCGCCACGTCCTCGCCGTGGATCGACCGGGCCTCCTGCAGGAGCGCGTCCTGCACCGCCGAGGCGTCGAGGCCGCTCGCCACGGCCTCCGCCGCCCGCTGCCGCATCCGGTCCAGCGCCCAGAACAGATTGACCGCCGTCGGGCGGGTCGCCGCCAGCGCCGCCGCGTCGGCCTCCAGACGCTCGTGCAGCGCCGCGAGCGAGGCGCCGTCGCCGGCATCGCGTCCGCGCCGCCAGGACAGGACCAGGCCGTACGCCGCCGCGATGCCGATCGCCGGCGCGCCGCGCACCGCCAGCTCGCGGATCGCCGCGCAGACCTCGTCCACGGTCCCGCAATCGCGAAAGGCCAGCTCGTCGGGCAGCCGCGTCTGGTCGAGCAGGCGCACCGCGCGACCGGTCCAGGCGGCGACGGGGAACGGCAACGGCCAGCGCTCCTGAATCATGCGATCTCCTCGCGCCCGGTCAGATGCTCGCGCAGGGCGGCGCCGAGCAGCGCCAACGGCAAGCCCATGACATTGAAATAGCAGCCCTCGACGCCGCGGATCATCATCGCTCCGTAACCCTGGATCCCGTAGGCTCCGGCCTTGTCGAGCGGCTCGCCGGTAGCGACGTAGCGCGCGATCGCCGCCGCCGCCAGCGGCAGGAACGTGACCGCGGTCCGCTCGTGGCCGGACCAGACACGCTGGCCGTCGCAGAGGGCGATGGCCGTGATGACCTCGTGGCGGCGCCCGGAAAGCCGCCCGAGCATGGCCGCCGCCTCGGCCGCGTCGCGGGGCTTCTCCAGGACGTCGCCGCCGAGCACGACGATGGTGTCGGCGCCGAGGACCAGCCGGCGCGGCCGGCGGCCGCTGACGTCCAGCGCCTTGCGCTGCGCCAGATCCTCGGCGTAGCGGGCCGGATCGGCACGCGCCACGTCCGCCGCCGCCGCCGCCAGCGATCCCTCGACGTCGGGGGCCGGCACGACCTCGTACGGCAGACCGGCGGTGCGCAGCAGCTCGGCCCGGCGGGGCGACGCGCTGGCCAGCACGAGGACCTCGCCGGCGGGCCAGGGCACGAACGGATGTTTCGGCGCAGTTCCCATCATGGCCCCGGTGGCGCGTCGCGATCGAGGATCAGGGTCACCGGACCCTCGTTGACCAGAAAGACGGACATCATAGCGCCGAACCGCCCCTCGGCGACCTCGGGCCACTGCCGGCGCAGCAAGGCGCCGAAGCGGCCATACAGCGCCGCGGCCTGCGCCGGCGGCGCCGACGCGGCGTAGCTCGGACGATTGCCGCGCCGGCAGTCGCCGTAGAGCGTGAACTGGCTGATCAACAGGATGCCGCCGCCGGTATCGTGCAGGCTCCGATTCAGCTTGCCGTCCTGGTCCTCGAACAGCCTCAAGAGCGGCAGCTTGCGCGCCATCCAATCCAGCTCCCGCTCGCTGTCGCCGGCGGCGAACGCCGCGAGCACGACCAGGCCGGAGTCGATGGCGCCGACGACCTCGCCGGCCACCTCGACCCGCGCCGGCCCCGTACGCTGCACGACGCACCGCATGCGCTCTACCCCACCTGGTAGCGATCGATGCGCTCGATCCCGGGAATCTGGCGCACCGCCTTGAGGATCTTCTGCAACTCGTCGAGATGGCGCACCTCGACGATCATCGTCGCGCGGGCCATGCCGTCCTCGCTGCCGAATTCGCCGCTCTGGATGTTGGCCCCCGCCGCCCCGATGACGTGCCCGATCTCGCTGAGCAGATTCTTGCGGTCGCCGGCCTGGATGACGAGCTTGACCACGAAGACCTGGTCGGCGGACGCGTTCCAGGTGACCTCGATCTGGCGGTCGCTGAGGCCGGGATCGCGCAGGTTGGGGCAGCCCAGGCGGTGCACCGTGACGTCGCGCCCGCGCGTGATGACGCCGATGATCTCGTCGCCCGGAATGGGGTTGCAGCAGCGGGCGTAGCCGACCAGCAGGTTCTCCTCGCCGGCGACCCGCACGCCGCCGGTGCGCCGCCGCAGGATCGTGTCGTAGAGCTCGCGGCCGCGATCGATGACCCGGTCGGGCAGGGAGCGCTGCGGCGGCTGCAGGCGCTGCAGCACGCGCTGCCAGGAAAGCTCGCCCCGCCCGACGGCGGCCAGCAGCTTCTCCACCTCGGTATAGCCCAGCTCCTGCGCCGGATCGACCAGGTCGCGATCCAGGTTCAACCGCAGCTTGCGCCGGTGCAGCTCGCGGTCGAGGATCTCGCGGCCGAGCCGCACGCTCTCCTGCAGCTGGGTCTGCTTGATCCAACGGCGGATATGGTGCTTGGCCCGCCCGGTCTTGACGATCTCCAGCCAGCTCGTGCTCGGGCGCGCGGACTTGGCGGTCAGGATCTCGACGGTCGCCCTGTTCTCCAGCGGCGTGCGCAGGCTCACGATGCGCCCGTTCATCTTCGCGCCGACGCACGCGAGCCCGACCTCGCTGTGGACCGCGAACGCGAAATCCAGCGGGGTCGAGCCCAGCGGCAGCTGGAACAGGTCGCCGGCGGGGCTGAAGACGAAGACCTCGTCCTCGAAGAAATCGATGCGCAGGGTCTCCATGAAGTCCCGCGGATCGTCCTCGTCCTCCTGCCAGGCCATGATTTCGCGCAGCAGGCGCACGAGGCCGCTGAAATCCGTCGTCTCGGCCGAGCCCTCCTTGTAGCGCCAGTGCGCCGCGATGCCCAACTCGCTGCGTTCGTGCATCTCGCGGGTGCGGATCTGCACCTCGATGAACTTGCCGCCGGGCAGCTGCACGGTCGTGTGCAGCGACTGGTAGAGGTTGGGCTTGGGTTTGGCGATGTAGTCCTTGAAGCGGTCCGTCAGCGGCGGATAGAGATTGTGGATGATGCCCAGGACGTTGTAGCAATCGGCCTTGCTCTCGGTGATGACGCGCAGCGCCATGAGGTCGAAGATGCGCTCGAGGCCGATCGACTGCGCCAGCATCTTGCGGTGGATGCTGTAGAAATGCTTGGGACGCCCGGAGACCTCGCACGTCAGCCCGGCTCGCGCCAGCTCCGCCAGCAGCGGCTGGCGCAGCTCCTCGATGAGCCGTTCGCGCTCGCCGCGCGTCTGCTTGATGCCGGCCTCGATGGCGAAGTAGCGCTCGGGCTGCAGGACCTTGAAGGCGCGATCCTCCAGCTCCCACTTCATGCGCGCGATGCCGAAGCGGTGCGCCAGCGGCGCGAACACGTCGAGTGTCTCCTGCGCGATCTCCCGCTGGCGCTCGGGCGCCATGTGTTCGATCGTGCGCATGTTGTGCAGGCGGTCCCCGAGCTTGATCAGCACCGTGCGCGGATCCTGCGCCGTCGAGAGGATGAGCTTGCGGTAGGTCTCGGCGCGGCGGGTCTCGGGATTCACGACGCGCAGGCTGGAGATCTTGGTCACCCCGTCGACCATGTGCGCGACCTCGTCGCCGAAGCGCTGCGCCAGTTCGCGCAGCTCGACCGCCGTGTCCTCGACGGTGTCGTGCAGCAGGGCCGCGACGAGGGTGTCGTCGTCCAGGCGCAGCTCGGCCAGGATCTCGGTCACGCTGAGCAGATGCGCGACGTACGGCTCGCCGCTGCGCCGGATCTGCTGGCCGTGCGACGTGGACGCGAACGCGAAGGCGTCGCGCAGCCGCTGGCCCTGGCTGCTGGGATTGTACGCGGCGACGCGGCCGATCATCGTCTCCAGGCGCGTCGCGAGCTCGCCGTCGGGGAACGTCTTCATGGCCGCTCGGCGGGGCGGATGTCCACCAGCAGCTGCTGGACCGGGTCGAAGCCGCCGCCGCGGGGGCGGTAGTTGCTGAGCCCGAGCTGGAAGAGGACCTCCCAGGGGACATCCAGCGGCTTGCGACCCGCCTCGGCCAGCCGCGCCAGCTCGCGCCGCCAGGCCTCGCCGGCGCCGAACGCGACGAACTCGCGGCTGAGCGCCGGCGTGCCGCCGCGATGCTGGCCGGGGCCGCGGAACGCGAAGCGCAGATGGGCGCCGCCGCCCATGACCGTGGGCAGTTGGCGCAACCGCAGGCCGGTGCCGCGGAACACCGGCTTCGCGTTGCCGGAGCCGAAGGGCTCCATCTTGCTCAGCTCGCGCACGAGATCGGTCACGTCCTGGCTCGCCAGCTCGCCGAGAGGCAGTTCGAGGTCGAAGACCATCGGCAGCGGCCCCTGGCCCGGGACCCGCCGCAGCGCGGCCAGGAACGCCGCGCGGAAATCGGGGATGTCCCGCCGCCGCAGCGTCAGACCGGCCGCCTGGCTGTGGCCGCCGTAACGCAGCAGGTAGCCCGCGCAACGATCCAGCACCGCCTTGACGTCGACATTGGCCACGCTGCGGGCCGATCCGCGCGCCTCGTCGCCCTCTTCGGCGATGAGGATCGTCGGCAGCTGGTACATCTCGACCAACCGCGCCGCGCCGATGCCGATCACGCCTTTGTGCCAGGTGTGCGAATGCAGGACCAGCCCGGGATCGCCGCGCTCGACGTAGGGTCTGGCCATCTCGACCGCTTCCTCCTTGAGGATCAGATCGGCCTGCTTGCGCCGCGTGTTCGTGCGGTCAGCCTCCTCGGCGAGCTTCGCGGCGTGCGCGGGGTCGTCGGTCAGCAGCAACTCGAGCGCCGCCATGACCCGGCCGATCCGACCGCAGGCGTTCAGCCGCGGCGCGACCTGGTAGGCGAGGTCGGTGGCGGTGACGGGGAACCCGCGATCCAGACCGCTGACGCGCAGCAGGGCCGCCAGCCCCGGTCGGATCACCTGGCGATCGGCCAGGCGGGCCAGGCCCTTGCGCACCAAGACACGGTTCTCGCCGGTCAGGCTCATCTGATCGGCCACCAGCCCCAGGGCCACGAGATCGGTCAGACCCTCCAGGAATCCCGCCGGCAGGCATTCGGAGCGGTATTGCTGCACCGCCTGCGCGAGCTTGAAGGCCACCGCGACGCCGCACAGGTCCGGGTTGGGATACTGCGCATCGGGACGCCGCGGATTGACCAGCGCGACCGCGCACGGGCGCTGCTCGTAGATGTGATGATCCAGGACGATGACATCCAGCCCGAGCCCGCGGGCCAGCTCCAGCTCGGCGAGCGCCGCCGAGCCGGTATCGACCGTGATGAGCAGCGTGACGCCGGCCGCCGCCCACTGGCGGATCATGCGGGCGGCGACGCCGTAGCCATCCTCGGTCCGGTCCGGAATGAACGGCGCCAGCGCGCGGGCCCGGCGTCCCTCGACCTGCAGGTTCGTCAAGAGCAGATGCAGGACCGCGCAGCCCGTGATGCCGTCGACATCGAAGTCGCCGTGCACGGCCACCAATTCGCCGCGCTGCGCCGCCCGCAGCGTGCGCGCGACGGCCTTGTCCATCTCCACGAGCTGGAACGGATCGGAAAGGTGATCCAACGAGGGGTAGAAGAAGCTCTCGAGGTCGCGGCGGCTGGTCAGCCCGCGGCTCGCCAGCAGGCGGAGCAAGCGCTCCGAGACCGGTTCCATGAGCGGCACGTCGCGCCGCAAGCGGTCGATCGTCTCGTCGGGAACCGCTTCGCAGGCCTGCCACGGACGGCCGGTGAGCCAGCCGACGCGATCGGCGGCGGGGCCAGGCGAATTCTGCGGCAACTGGTACTGCACGCGGCGTTCCCCTTCACAAGGCTTGGCGCCGCCCTGCGGGCCGCGCCTTGTACCGGAGAGGGAAGCCGGTCGTAACCCGGGTTCTGTTGCCGCGCCGGCATGCCGCCGGGCGGCGACGACCATGTATCTGGGACCGCCGTTGCCGGCGGCCTCGAGCGACCGACCCGGGAGTCAAGCGAGGCGGGCCACCTCATCCTCCCCTATTTGGTCTTGCTCCGGGGGGGTTTACCCTGCCACTCCTGTCGCCAGGAGCGCGGTGAGCTCTTACCTCACCTTTTCACCCTTACCGCACCCGCGCGGCGGCGCCGCAACGGGCGAGGCGGTGTGTTTTCTGTGGCACTTTCCTAGGATCGCTCCTCCTGGGCGTTACCCAGGCACCCTGCCCTATGGAGCCCGGAATTTCCTCGAGTCCCCGCGGGGACCCGCGGTCGTCTCTCCGACTTCCCTCATGCTTCATGATACGGGCACCGCGCGCGCTTGTCACATCGAAAAATGATCGTTACGGGCGCGGGCGATCCTTGCCCGTCTGCAAGGCCAGGTTGGCGAGCTGATCGGCCTGCGTGTTCTGGGTGCGCGGCACGTGGCGGACCCGGAACTCCCGCCGCCGCCGCGCCAGATGCATGGCCTGCTGATACAGCGGCAGCAGGTCCTGGCTCTTGACGCGATAGAGGCCGAGCAGCTGCCGCGCGACCAGTTCGCTGTCCACGAAGAGGTGCACGCGCGGCACGTGCCAGCGATCGCAATGCTCCAACGCCGCCACGACGGCGCGGTATTCCGCCTGGTTGTTGGTCGCGCGACCGATCGCTTCCAGATGGACGCAGAGCACCGGACCGTCCTGCTGCTGGAACACGACCCCGATGGCGGCCGGACCCGGATTGCCACGGCTGGCGCCGTCGGTGTAGACCTCCAGGACCGGCGACCCGGTCGCCGGCAGGGGGCTATCGCGCAGATCCGCCGCGCGGGGCAGATCCGCGCCGAACGAGACCCGGTCCTGCGCATCCGGGGCCGGCGGCCGCGGCGCGCGGGCTTGCCGGGCGGGCGCGTCGCCAGCCGCGGCCGGCGCTTCCTTGAGGTCGCGCCGCCAGTGCGCGAGCCGCCGGCGCAGTTCGCGCACCGTCAGTCCGCACTCGCGAGCCAGCGCCCGCAGTTCCTGGCTGCGTTCGATCGTCTGCAGCAGCTCCGCCAGGGTCTCGGGAGTCTTGCTTTCGGGCATACGGGCACGTCCTCGCTACTCGCTGGTCAAGCGGCTGCTGCGCGCCACGACGTACCGGCCGCAGCCCTGGCAGACGACCAGCGCCGTCTCGCGGTCCGCGTCGACGGCCTCCTGCGGCGGCAGGCTCTGACCGCAGCCGGCGCAGGCGCCGTGCCGCAGATCGGCCACGGGATCGGCGTGGCGGCGCGCGACCTGCGCGAGCCGGCTCGCGATCTGACGGGGCAGCCTGCGCGTCAGATGTTCCAGTTCGCGCGCGATCTCCGGCACCGCCTCGTCGGCGCGACGGCCGCGCAGCAGCACGTCATCGCGCTCGTGGGCCAGCCTCTGCCGGGCCGCGTCCGCGACGGCCTGTTCGCGCGCCACGTTCTGCGCCGTCTCCTGATTCCGCTGCCAGAGGTCGAGCAGTTGGCGCTCCAGCTCCTGCCGCGTGTCCTGCAAGGCCGCGATCTCGGCCGTCAGCGCCAGCGCCGTGCCGGCGTCCGCCGCCCGGCGCGAGCGTCGATCCGCCAGCTTGGCCTCCAGCTGCTGCAGCGCATCCTCCAGGCGACGCGCCTCGCTGCGCAGGTGCCGGTCGTCGCGGCGGACCGCGGCGAGGTCGTCGTCGTACTCCGCGGCCAACAGGTCGAGGTCCGGCGCGCGGCGCTGCCGTCGATCCTGATCCCGGCGAGCGGTCGCCAGCTGCCGGTAGAGCTCGGCGGCGTCGCGCAAGAGGGCAAGCGTCACGATCGGGTGCGGCTCCAATGTGCACTCCTTGCGGCGCCGGCGCCGTGCCGGGATGCGCCGGCCGCACCTCCGCCCCCACGAAGCAAAGGGTGCTGCCGCACCCTCGACATCGACGGTCCCCGACCGGCTCCGTTGCCGCCGCGGATCGCGACGGATCGTGGTGGGCGATACTGGACTCGAACCAGTGACCTCTCGCGTGTGAGGCGAGCGCTCTAGCCAGCTGAGCTAATCGCCCAAGCAACGGGCCGCGGACAAGTTCGCCGGCGAACCCTGGTGGGCCCACCAGGACTTGAACCTGGGACCAGCCGGTTATGAGCCGGCCGCTCTGACCACTGAGCTATGGGCCCCATTTCCGGGAGCCGAAAGATAGCCCCGTCGCGCCCCGCGGTCAACCCGCCGCACCGCCCGGGGGCGGCGCGGCGGCGCCTACATCATCTCGCCGTAGCCCTTGAGCTTCTGCGATCGGCTCGGATGCCGCAGCTTGCGCAGGGCCTTGGCCTCGATCTGGCGGACGCGCTCGCGGGTGACCTTGAAGATCGTGCCCACTTCCTCGAGCGTCCGCGGCGTCCCGTCGCCGAGTCCGAAACGCAGGCGGATGACCTTCTCCTCGCGCCGGGTCAACGTGGAGAGCACTTTCGTCATCTGGACCTTGAGCATGCTCTGCACGGCCTCGCGCGCCGGCGAGGGGGCGCTGTCGTCGGGGATGAAATCGCTGAGCGTCGAGTCCTCGTCCTCGCCCAGCGGACGGTCGATGGACACCGGCTCGAGGCTGGCCTTCATGACCGCCTGGACCTTGTCCAACGGCATCTCCAGGCGCACGGCGATCTCTTCCGGCGTCGGATCGCGACCGAGCTCCTGCAGCAGCGTACGGCTCGTCTTGGTGACCTTGCTGATCGCCTCGATCATGTGCACCGGCACGCGGATCGTGCGCGCCTGATCGGCGATGGCGCGGGTGATGGCCTGCCGGATCCACCAGGTCGCATAGGTGGAGAACTTGTAGCCCTTGCGATAGTCGAACTTCTCGACGGCGCGCATCAGGCCGCTGTTGCCTTCCTGGATGAGATCCAGGAATTCGAGGCCGCGGTTGGTGTAGCGCTTGGCGATCGAGATCACGAGCCGCACGTTGGCCTCGATCATCTCGCGTTGCGCCGCCTGGACCTCGCTGCCGCCGCTCGCGATCTCGCCGGCCAGCAAGGTCAACTCCTCGCGCGTGAAACCGACCTCGCGTTCGATCTCCTGGATGCGCTTGCGGAAGTTCTTGATGAGCCGGTAGCTCTCCTGGATCACGTCGCGCTGCTCGGCCGTCAGTTCACGGCTCTTCAACGCCGCCGCCATCTCGCCGAACTGCAGACCGGCCTGCGCTTCGGCGACGGCGACGCGTTCCTCCAGGCCGAGCACCTTGTGCTCGACCAGCTGCACCTTGCTGGCGAGCGACTCCAGCATCTCCGGCGCCAGGTTCAGCTCGATGAAGCTCTCGAGGACCTTCTTCTCGCGCGCCGAGATCATGCGCGTCAGCGTCGCCACGCGCGTGCTGTTCGTGCAGGCCACCAGCTCGGCCCTCAGCTCGCCGACCTCCTTGCGCCAGCGCTCCACGCGGTCGAGGATCTGCAGGATGCGCCGGCCCTCGCGCCGCGCGGATTGGCCCGTGTTCCAGCTGCTGTTATCCAGCAGCACGACCCGTTCGAGGGCCATCGCCTCGCCCACGAGATGGTTGGCGCAGTGGCGCAGCTCCTTCATGGCGTGGTTGCAGCGCAGGGTGGCCCGGATCATGCGGACGCGGCCGTCCTCCATCCGCCGCGCGAGCTTCACCTCGCCTTGCCGAGTCAGCAGCGGGACCTTGCCCATCTCGCGCAGGTACATGCGCACCGGGTCGTCGTACTTGAGATTCGAACGGACGACCTTCTTGGCGGTCTGGACCTTCTTCTTCTCCTTGAGCTGCCGCGTCGTCAGCCGCCGCTGGGCCTCCTCGGTGCTGTCGAAGAACTCGATCTGCAGCTCCTGGAGCTTGCCGTAGATCCGATCCAGGAAATCGACGTCGACGGCGTCGGCGCCCAGCAGTTCGTTGATGTCGTCGTTCAGGACCCACCCGCCGCGCTGGCTGGCCCGGCCGCGAATCTGGTCGATGAAGCTCTCGAAGTAGCCTTTGTCCATCGTTGCGCTGCTCCTGCGTCATGGCGGCAGCCGGCTGCGCCGCAGCCCGGCCGGCGCGCGTCTCAGCCGTGGCGGGCGTGGCGGAAGGCGCGCAGGCGCTGCAACGACTCGCGCACCGCCCTTTCCGTCTCGCCCCGCGGCGGGATGTCTCGTGCGAGCAGATCGGTGACGTACGCCCGATAGGCGGCCGCTTTGGCGTGCCAACGCTGGGTGACGAAGACGCGCGGCGCAGCCTCCCCGGCCAGCTCGGTCCACGCGGCGAGTTCCTCGACCAATTCGGCGGCGACCGGCGTCGACCACGCGAGATCGGCGCCGAGTTCGCGCAGGAGGCGGGCCGCGGCGCCCGAATCGTCGTGCAGCACGTGCGCCAGCAGCACGGCCTCGACGTGGCCGCGGTTCAAACCCGTCAGCGTGCGGAAGGCCGGCCGCGACGGCGGCGACGCGGCGGCGTCGGCCGCGTCGGCCGCGGGAGCCGGTGCCGCGGCCGCTGGACTCGCGTCCGCGCGGCGCGCGCCGGACTGCTGTTCGCGCAGCGTCGCGCGCAGCAGGTCGACCTCCAGGCCGAAAAGCTCGGCGGCCTCGCGCAGCATGTATTCGCGGCGGATGGCGTCGGGAACCTCGGCGATCGTCGACAGCACCTGGTGCACTCCCTTTTCCAGCGCCAGGCGATCGTCCCCGGCCTGGGTCACCGCGCCGCGGACGAACGCCAGGTAGCTGACCGCGCCTGCGAGCTGGGCTTGCAGGGCCTCGTTCCCCTGCTGCATGACCAGATCGGCGGGGTCGACGCCTTGCGGCAAGGCCGCGACCCGCGCCTCTTCCAGTCCCGCCGCCAGGCAGACATGGCTGGCCCGCACGGCCGCCTTGCGACCGGCGCGATCCCCGTCGAAGAGGAGGATCACCTGCCGGCAGCTGCGTCGCAGCAGGCGCGCCTGCTCCAAGCTGAGCGCGGTGCCGCACGTAGCGACCGCGTTGGCCACGCCGGCTTGGGCCAGGGCGATGAGGTCCAGATATCCCTCCACGAGCACGGCGGTCCGCGCGCGGGCGATCACCATGCGAGCCGTATCGAAGCCGTAGAGCAACCGGGCTTTGCTGAACTGCGGGTTGTCGGCGGAATTGAGGTACTTGGGTTCCCCCGGGATGATGAGCCGGCCGCCGAATCCGGCCACCTGACGGGCGATGTTACGGATCGGAAACATAATCCGATCCCGGAAAAAGGCAAACGCGCCGCGCCCTTCGTACCGTCGCAGCAAGCCGGCCGCCAGCGCGAGATCTTCGCCGACACCGCGCCGCGCCAGCTGGGCCGGCAGCCAGTCGCCGCCGGGGGCCCAGCCGACGTCGAAGCGATCGAGGACCTCGAGCCGGAATCCGCGCGCCGTCAGATAGTCGCGCGCCGGCGCGCCGAGGCGGACGTCCTGCCAGGCGTTGCGGAAGAGTTCGCAGGCGGTCTCCGTGGCGCGGAAGTAGGCGCGTTTCTCGCCCTCGTCTTCGCCCGGTTGCAGGTATCTGGCCAGGTCGAGATCGAGAGCGCGCGCGAGCGTCTCCATGGCCTCGGGAAAGGTGAGGTTCTCCAGCGCCATCAGGAAGCTGATCGCGTCGCCGCCCTCGCCGCAGCCGAAGCACTTGTAGCTCTGCCGCGCGGGATGGACGTGGAAGCTGGGCGTCTTCTCCCGGTGGAACGGGCACAGGCCTTTCCAACCGGCGCCGCTGGGCTGCAGCCGGACATAGCGCCCGACCAGCTCGACGATGTCGGTCTCATCCTTGACCCTGGTGATGATCTCTGGAGGTAGGACGGCCACCTGGAACCCTTTGCCGGCTGACAGGCCCTCAGGACCCACCTACGAAACGCCGGTGTCCGACATCTGTCAAGACGACCGCCGCCGCCCGCGGCGACCGGCCGCCGCACGGCGCCGCGCGACGGCGCGGCGACCGCAGCGACGACTCAGCGCAGGTGGATGACCGTGGCTCCGAAGTTGGTCTGCCGTTCGCCGCCCGGGTGGCACGCGGCGACCCGCGGATCGGCCGCCAGCCTGGCGAGCAATTGTTCGCGGAGCTTGCCGGGCCCCATGCCGTGCACGACCGTCAGGTGGGCGAGTCCGACCGGCACCGCGCGGTCCAGCAGCTTGTCGAGCCGGTTCCAGGCCTCCTCGAAGCGCAGGCCGCGCAGGTCCAGCTCCGGCGGGATGCCCGGATCGTCGTGCGCCCAGGTCCAGGCGACGGCGCCGCCGGGGCCAGCGGGGTCGCCGTGGCGGGCAGGCGGTGAAGCGGCGGACGGCGCGGCGTTCTGCTCCAGCGGCACGACGGACGCGCGATCGACGGTCACGCGCAAACCTTCGGCGAGCACGCCCACCTTGTCGCCGCGCAGCTCGACGACCTGGCCCCGCAGGCCGAGGTGCGGCACGTCCACGCGGTCGCCGCAGGCCAGCTGGGGCGGCGCCGGACGCGGCGGCGCCGCCGGCAGCCGCTGCGCCACCTCGTGGAACTGCCGGCGCGCCGCGTGCGCCGCCGCTTGATCGGCGCCGGCCCGCCGCACTTCACGGACGGCCGCCGTGAGCTGGCGCCGCGCCTCGCGCAGCAGATCCTCGCCGCGGCGCCGCACCGCGGCCTGCTCGTCCTGGACGCGCTGCGCCAGCTCCGCTGCGCGCTCCGCCAGCTCCGCCTCGCGGCGATCGAGCTCCTGCAGCTGCCGCTGCCACCGCTGCTGCTGCGCGGCCAGTTCGCGGGCGCGCTGCGCCAGCTCGCGCAGCAGCTGCTCGAGCTGATAGCGTTCCTCGCCGACCAGCGCGCGCGCCTGCGCCAGCAGCGCGGGATCCAGCCCCACGCGCGCCGCGATGTCGAAGGCGTGGCTGGCGCCCGGCGCGCCGATGCGCAACGTGAACCGGGGAGCGAGCGACACCTCGTCATAGTCCATCGCCGCGTTGATCATCGCGGGATGTTCGGCGACGGCGGCCTTCAGCAGTCCGTAGTGCGTCGAAGCGACGACCAGCGCGCCGCGCGCCGCGAGATGGTCGAGCACCGTCAAGGCCAGCGCCGTTCCTTCTTGCGGATCGGTGCCGCCGCCGATCTCGTCGCACAGCAGCAGGCTGCGGTCGTCCGCCTCGGTCAGGAAACGTTGCAGCTGGGTCAGATGCGCCGAGAAGCTCGAGAGCGACGCCTCGATCGACTGCTCGTCGCCGAGGTCGACGAACAGCCGCGCCACCAGAGGCAGGCAGGTGTCCTCGCGCGCGGGCACGTCCCACCCGCACTGCGCCAGCAGGCTGAGCACGCCGACCGTCTTGAGCGCGACGGACTTGCCGCCGGCGTTGGGACCCGAGATGACCAGCACGCGCGCCGCGTCCGGCAGCTCCAGATCCAGCGGCACGACCTCGCCGCCCGCCAGCGCTTCCTCCAGGAGCGGGTGCCGGCCCTGGCAGAGGCGCAGGACGCCGCCCGGCTGCAGGCGCGGGCGCCGGGCCCGCCGCGACGCGCTCCAGAGCGCCGCCGCGCGCACGCGATCGACCTGCAGGTGCAGCTCCGCGGCCGCCAGCAGGTCCGGCGCGGCGCGGTCGACACGCTGGTTCAGTTCGGCCAGCAGCCGCGTCTCCTCGGCGCCCATCTCCAGGCGGCGTTCGGCGAGGTCGTTCGCCAGCTGCACCGTCGCGGCGGGCTCGACGTAGACGGTCTGCCCCGTCTGGCTGCGGTCATGCACGATGCCCGGCACGCGGCGCCGATCGGCCGCGTTCAACGGCAGGCAGTACCGATCGCCACGCACGGTGATCTCGGCGGCAGCCGTCCAGCCGCGCTGGGCGGCCGCGGCCATGGCGCGCTGGATCGACTGGCGGACCTGCTGCTCCTGATCGCGCACGGCCCGCCGCAAACGCCACAGCGCTGGGCTGGCCGCGTCCACCAGGAGGCCGTCGCGATCGAGGCACCGTCGCAACTCGGCGGCCAGGTCGGCGAAGGCGGGGGCCTGCGCCGCCGCTTCGCCCCAGGCGGCGAGCTGCGCGCGGTGCTGCAGCAACCAGCCGCGCAGGCTGTCGAGATCCTCCGCCAGGCGCGCGACGGCCACCAGGTCGGCGCCCGTGAGGCGGCGGGGCGCCGGCTGCGCAAGGCAGTCCGCCACGTCGGAGATGTCCGCCAGCGGCGGCTGCTTGCCGGCCCGCTGCAGCGTTTGCAGCTCGTCGGCCAACTGGTGCAGTAGGGCCAGGAGATCGCGGTCGGCGTAGGGCAGCTGCCGGCGCACCGCCGCCGCGGCAAGCCGATTGCGGCAGTGGCGCGCGACCTGGGTGGTGACGTCGCTCCAGCCGAGCAACGCGCGGTCGCGCGCGGTGGCGACCGGCCGCCGGGCAGCCAGCTCGTCCGCGTCGCGCAGGCGTGCCAGCAACGCGATCACGTCTCGCCGCCGGCTGCCTTCTCGCCCTCCTCGGCGATCTTGCCGCCGACCTCGACGACGCGCCGCCAGAGGTCGTCCATGCGGCCGCCGAAGAGTCGGCGGGCGCCCTGGTAGAGCGAAGGCGCCGCATGGTAGATGAGCTCGCCGACACGATGCTCGTGGTAGACGTCGCGGATCGCCGCGCCGCGCGGCGACTGGCTGACGGCGATCAGCCCGACGCTCATGAGCAGCGCTCCCAGCAGCACGCCGCAGACGGCCCCGCCGAGGCGGTCGATCCAGCCCAGCGGGGTCCAGTGCACGACCGCCGTCACCGCGCCGGCGATCAGGCGCACGGCGACCAGCGCGGCCACGAACACCAGCACGTAGGCTGCCAGCAGCGCGGTCGTCGCCGACATGGCCGTGTGTTCGCCCAGCCAGGGCGCCACCGCGGCGGCGAAACGGGCGGCCACCAGGATGGCCAGCACGACGCCGGCGAGCTCCAGCAGGCGCCGCAGCACGCCGGCGCGCCAGCCGAAGAACCCGCAGACCGCAAGCAGCGCGACCGTCACCCACACGACCACGTTCATCCTCCCAGCCGTGACTTGACCATCGCCGAGACGCGGCTGCCGTCGGCGCGCCCGGCGACCCGCGGCATGACCGCCTGCATGACCTTGCCTATGTCGCGCGGCCCGGTCGCGCCGGCTGCCGCGATGGCCTCGTCGACGAGGGTCGCCAGCGCGGCGTCATCGAGCGCGACCGGCAGATAGCCTTGGACGAGCGCCAGCTCGGCGCGCGCCGCCGCCGCCAGTTCGGCGCGGCCGGCCTGCTCGGCGCTGGCCAGCGAGTCGCGCACCTTCTTCGAGTAGCTCTGCAGCACCTTGATGACCGCCGCGTCGTCCAGCTCGCGCCGCTCGTCGACCTCGACCTGCTTGAGGGCGGCCTGCACCTGGCGCAGCACACCGAGGCGCTCCTTGTCGCGGGCCTTCATCGCGGCGACGACGTCCTGCTGCAGGCGGCTGGCGATCTCGCTGGGCATGGCGGGTTCCTCTCTCCGGCGGCTTGAAGGATGGCGGCGGACAGCGCGGGCGAGGATACGGCGCGGCGCGCGGCGGGTCAAGGCCGCCGGCCTTCCGCGGGCGATCCATCAAGGATGATCCGTGCCGAGCCAGACGCCGCGCAGGAACTGCAACGCGGTCAGGCCCGCGGCAGCCGCCGTCTCGGTGCGCAGCACGTGCGGACCGAGGGCCAAGGGCCGCGCGCCGCGCGCCGCGAAGAGCGCCAGCTCGGCCGGCGACCAGCCGCCTTCCGGACCGATGAGCAACAGCAGCTCGCCCGGCGCTGGCGCACCGTCGCGCCGGCGGGCGCCAGCCTCGACGGCGGCCTGCAGCAGAGTGCGCGGCGCGGCCGGCGGCGAATCGAGCGGCGCCGAACCGAACCAGACCTCGCCGGGCGCGGCCGCGAGCACCGCCTGCGGCGAGGCCGGCGGATGCAGGCCCGGCAGGTGGCAGCGACCGCTCTGTTTCAGGGCCGCGACGAGCAGGCCGTGCCAGCGGTCGAGCCTGCCGGCGCCGGGATCGACGACTCCGCGCTCGGTCAACAGCGGCGTGATCGTGTGCGCCCCCAGCTCGACGGCCTTTTCGAGCGCGTACTCGAAACGCCGGCCTTTGACCACGGCGCAGGCCAGGTGCAGCAGCGGCGCGGCGACTTCCGCGGCGGCGGTCTCGACCGCCGTGATCCGCACGACGCAGCGGTGGTGGTCGGGCGCCTCCAGCACGCCCTGCAGCGCGTGGCCGCGCCCGTCGGTCAGCGCGACGACGGCGCCCGGCGCGGTCCGCAGCACCGTGCGCACGTGCCTGCTCTCATCGAGGTCGAGCGTCACGCGATCGCCGGCGCGCAGCGGCGGGCCGGGCGAGGTCGCGACGAAGCACCTGTGCATGTCGAGCCTTCCGGAGGGCGCCGCCCGGCGCGCGTCGCGCTCGCCGCGACAGGGCGCCGGCGCAGCGGGCCAAGCCGCCGCTCACTCGTACAGCCGACGTCCGGGCTCCGGCACCTGCCGGGCCAGTTCCTCGCGCAGCTCCTTCAGGCGCCGGATCTGGTCGGTGCTGAGGTCGGCCGGCGTCCAGGCGATGACGCGCACCAGCTGATCGCCGGCGCCCGCGCGGTTCAGATGGGGAATCCCCTTGCCGCGCAGGCGGAAGATCTTGTGGCTCTGCGTGCCGGCCGGCACCTTGAGCGCCACCTTGCCGTCGAGCGTCGGCACGGTCAGCCGCGTGCCCAGCATGAGATCGAGCGGCGAGACCGGCACGTCCAGCAGCACGTCGTCGCCGTGGCGCTCGAAGAGGTCGTCGTCGACCACCTCCATGACGACGCGCAGATGCCCGGACGGCGCGCCCTGGCCGCCTTGATCGCCCTTGCCGCGCAGCTCCATGTAGTTGCCCGTCGAGACCCCGGCGGGCACCTTGATCTCGAGCGTCTCCTCGCCGCGCACGGTGCCGGTGCCGCGGCAGTTGCCGCAAGGGTCGCTGATGACCTGGCCGCGCCCCTGGCAGGCCGGGCAGGCGGTCTCGGTCATCATCTGGCCGAGCAGCGACTGGCGCACCTGCCGCACGCGGCCGACGCCGCGGCAGGTGCCGCAGGTCTGCGCGCGGCTGCCCGGCTGCGCGCCCGAACCCTGGCAGGCGGAGCACGCGACCTGCTTCTGCACCTTGATCTTCTTGGTCGCGCCCTGGGCGGCCTCGCGCAGGTCGAGGCGCAAGGTGACCTGCAGATTGCGCCCCGGCTGGCGCCCGGCGTCCTCCATGCCGCCGCCCATGCCGCCGAACAGGTCGCCCATGCCGAAGTCCTGCATGAAGCGGCGCAGCGCCTCGTTGAGGTCCATCTGCATGCCGCCGCCGAAGCCGCCGCCGAAGCCGCCCGCGCCGAACCCGGCCTGCTCGGCGGCATGGCCGAAACGGTCGTACTGCGCGCGTTTCTCGGCATCCTTCAGGACATCGTAGGCCTCGGTCGCCTCGCGGAACTTCTCGGCCGCCTGCGGATCCTCGGTGTTGCGATCGGGATGGAATTTCACGGCCAGCTTGCGGTAGGCCTTCTTGATCTCGGCCTCGCCGGCCTTGCGGTCCACGCCGAGCACTTCGTAGTAATCCCGTTTCGTGGGCATCGCGCCTCGCTTACTGGGCCACGATGACGCGGCTGGCACGCAGCACGAGGTCATCGAACGTGTAGCCGGCCTGCAGTTCGGCCAGGACCGTGCCGGCGGCCGCCTCGCCGCCCGCCGGCGCCTGGCCGACGGCTTCGTGCACCGCGGGATCGAACGGCTGGCCGACCGCCTCGATGCGCCGGACGCCGCAGTCCTGCAGCACCTGCCAGAAACGCTGGGCGATCAGGACCACGCCCTGCTGGAACGCGTCGCCGCGCGCCGCGGCATCGCGCGGGGGATCGCCCGCAGCGTCGCCCGTGGCGACCGGATCGGCGACGCCGGCGTCGGCCGCGGCGTCTTGTCCGGCATGCTGCAAGGCGCGGTCGAAATTGTCGAGCACCTCCAGCAGCGGGCGCAGCAGGTCGGCCTGCGCGAAGCGGCGCGCGTCGGCGACCTCGCGGCGGCTGCGTTTGCGCAGATTGTCCAGGTCCGCGGCCAGCCGCAGGAAGCGGTCCTGCTGCTCGGCGAGCTGGGTCCGCAGCGCGTCGAGCTCGACCTGCCGGGCATCCGGCGTCGCGCCGGCGGGCTCCTCTAGCGCGGCGGACGGCTCCTCGCCGCGCGCCTCCAGAGCATCGGCGTCGGCGGCCGCGGCGTCGTCCGCGCTCGCGGCGGCCGCCGTCTGCTCGGCGGCGAAGTCTGGCGACGAGTCGGCGGCCTTCTTCCTCTTCTTGCTCATGCGTGGCCCGCTCCGCTGAGTTGGCGCAGTTGTTCGCGCAGGGTGTGGATACCGGTCAGGGCGCGCTGGTACGGCATGCGCCGCGGACCGAGCACGGCCAGGATGCCCTCGCGCCCGGCCAGCGGGAAGCGATGGGATACGAGCGTGAACTCCCGCAGCTCGCCCACGGGATTCTCGCGTCCGATCCAGACGCCGAGACGCCCGCCCGCCTCGCGATCGAGCAGCTTGAGCGCCTCGCGGATCGACCGCGGCGACTCCAGGAATCGCACCAGATTGCACAGCACGCCCGGCTCGCCGAACTCCGGCTCGCCCAGCACGTTCGTGACGCCCTCGAGCTCCAGTTCGCCGCTCTCGAACTCCAGGAAGAGGTCGCGGCCCTGGGCGGCGAGACGGCTGGCGCAACGGCTGGCCGCGGTCACGCCGGGCCTGATGCTGTCGATCACGCCGTCGCGGACCTCGGCGACGGTCCGCCCGCTGATGCGCTCGCTCAGCAGGCGCCCGGCCTCGGCGATGGTCTGCGGCGCCAGCTCGTCGCCGGAGTCGACCAGCGTCGTGCGCACCATGGCGTTCTCCAGCACGAGGACCATGAGCAGGCGATGCTGTTCCTTCGGATAGAGTTCGACGCGCAAGCAGCGGACCTGTTCCCAGCTCGGGCCCAGGATGATGCTGATGTTGGCGGTCAAGCGGCTCAGCAGGCCCGCCAGCACCTTGACCATCGCATGGCTGCCCGCATGCCGGGTCAGATCGGCCTCGATCTGGCGGGCCAGCGGCCGCGGCAGCTCCCAGCGGGCCAGCGGCCAGCCCTCGACGAGGCGGTCGACGTAGCGCCGGAAGCCGCGGTCGGTCGGCGAACGGCCGGCCGAGGTGTGCGGCTGCTCCAGATAGCCGTCGCGCTCCAGCGCCGCCATGACGTTGCGGATGGTCGCCGCGCTGTAGCTGCGCTGCACGAACCGGGCGACCAGTCCGGAACTCACCGGACGGCCGGTCTCGATGTGGAGCCGGACCACGGCCTCGAGGATCTCGTCGGCACGGTTCTGGTTCACGGTCATGGCAACCTGACGGATGCTGGCTGGCAGCGAGCGCGGAAGCACCGCCCCGGCTCGGGTTCGGCCGACCCCAGCGGGCGCGACAAGTTAACAACGCGGTTTCGGGAGTGTCAACCGAGCGCGGCCGCCAACCGCGCTTCGATCGTATCGATGATCAGCCAGCCGCGGCTCGTCAGCCGCAAACGTCCCGCCGCCGCCGTCCACAGCCCCGCGCGCGCGCCGGCGACGAGGTCCAGCGCGCCGGCCGGCAGGTCGGCCAGCGGGACGCCCGCCGCCGTGCGCAGCGACAGCACGAGACGCTCCAGACGCCGCGCGCGCGCATCGAGAGGGTCGACCTCGGCCTCGGGCAGCTCGTCCCGCTCGACGCGGGCGAGGTAGTCGGCGAGCGCCCGCGCGTTGGCGTAGCGGCGCCGGCCCCAGTAGCCGCTCGCCGCCGGGCCGAGCGCGAGGTACGGCGCGCCGCGCCAGTACGCCTGGTTGTGCCGCGACTCGGCGCCCGGCCGCGCGAAGTTGCTGACCTCGTAGTGATGCAGGCCGCGGCTGGCCAGATGCTCGCAGCACTCCAGGTACTGGCGTTCGATGTGGCGGTCCGCCGGCAGGCGCAGCCGCCCCGCCGCGACCGCACGGGTCAGCGGCGTTTCCGGATGCAGCTCGAGGATGTAGAGCGAGAGGTGCTCGACGCCGAGGTCGATGGCCTCGTCCAGCTCCGCCAGCAGACGGCGCGTGTCGCGTTGCAGGCCGAGGATCCAGTCGGCGGCCACGCGCGGCAGGACGCGGCAAGCGGTCGCCAGCGCGCGGCGCGCCGCGCGCGGCCCGCCGCGGCGGTCCAGCCGGCGCAGCACCTCGTCGTCGAGGCTCTGCACCCCGACGCTCACGCGGTTGACGCCGGCGGCGAGCCATTGCTGCGCCGCGGCGGCCGTCAGATGCTCCGGATTGGCCTCGACGGTCAGCTCGAGGTCGGCCGCCCGCGGCAGGCGGCCGACCGTCCCCTGCAGCAGCTCGGCCAGGAGCTCGGGCTCGAGCGCCGACGGCGTGCCGCCGCCGACGTACGCCGTCGCCAGGGGCCGGCGGCCGTCGCGCAGCTCGGCGCAGCGCCCGCAGCGCAGCTCCAGCTCGCGCACCATCGCCGCGACGGTGCGGCGCCGCAGCGCCTGGTCGTGGTCGGCCGTGCGCGCGAAATGGCAGTAGCCGCAGGTCGCGGCGCAGAACGGCACGTGCAGGTAGAGTCCGCCGCCGGGACGGTCGCCGCCGGCGGCGGTCATTCGGCGCGCCGGCGCCGCCGGTACAGGACGATGCTGGCGGCCAGCGCCAAGATCACCCCGATGCGCACCACGGGCTGGATCCAGGCGCGGTCCGGCGGCAGATCGATCAAGAGCAGCAGGCGATCCCAGCGCGGCAGGAAGAACGTGTTCTCGTAGGACCAGTAGATGATCTCGGCCTTGCCCTTGACCAGTTCCAGCGGCAGCGGCCCCCAGTAGCGGCTGTCCATGGAGTTGTAGCGGTTGTCGCCCATCATGAAGATGTGGCCGGCGGGTACCACGTAAGGACCGAACTGCCGGTTGTAGGTCCCCTTGTGGAAGCTGATCGGATCGAGCAGCGAGCGCGGCTCGCGGCAGCGGTCGCGCTCCCGCCAGTGGGGGATGCAGGAGTGGTCGCCATCGCGCTCGGCGAAGTTCGACTCGTAGACGCGGCTGTTGACGCGCAGAACGCCGTCGCGCACGAGCACCGTGTCGCCGGCCACCGCGACGCAACGCTTGATGTAGTCCTGCCGACGGTCTTCGGGGTACTCGAAGACGATGATGTCGCCCTGCCGCGGCTGGCGGATGGCCGGCAGGCGCAGGTGCGGCAGGTTCTCGATCAGAGTCAGGTTCAGGAACGGGATGGCGAGCCGGTCGGGCGTCTTGGCGCCGTACAGGAACTTGCTCGCGAAGAGGTAGTCGTGGATCTGCAGCGTCTCCTTCATGCTCCCGGTGGGGATGCGGAAGGCCTGGAAGAAGAACTGGCGGATCAGCAAGGCCACGGCCAGAGCCCAGGCGATCGCCTTCAGCCACTCCCAGACGGTCTGGCGCCAGTGGCGCTCGGTCTTGACGCGCGCGGCAGGCGCGGCGTCGGCGGCGGACTGTTCGCCGGCGGCGGCGCGGTGGCGGCGTGAGGCCCCGGTCTCTTTCATGCGCGAAGCACCCTTTCCGGCATGCCGCCGCTCAGCGCTCGACCCGCAGCACGGCGAGGAACGCCTCCTGCGGGATCTCGACCGCGCCGACCTGCTTCATGCGCTTCTTGCCTTCCTTCTGCTTCTCCAGCAGCTTGCGCTTGCGGGTGATGTCGCCGCCGTAGCACTTGGCCGTCACGTTCTTGCGGAACGGCTTGACCGTCGTGCGCGCCAGCACGCGCGTGCCGATCGCCGCCTGGATCGCGACCTGGAACATCTGCCGCGGAATGAGCTCCTTGAGCTTCTGGCAGAGCTTCAGGCCCCAGCTGTAGGCGTTGTCCCGGTGCACGATGCAGGTCAACGCATCGACGGGATCGCCGTTGATCAGGAGATCCAGGCGCACCAGGTTCTCCGCCTGCCGGCGGCGGTACTCGTAGTCGAGCGAGGCGTAGCCCCGGCTGACCGACTTCAGCTTGTCGTAGTAGTCGACGACCAGCTCGCTGAGCGGCAGGTCGAACTCCAGGTTCACGCGCTCGGGGTCGAGGTACTCCATCTTCGTCTGCACGCCGCGCCGTTCGAGCGAGATCTGGATGATCGCGCCCACGTATTCGCGCGGCGTGATGACCGACGCGTGCACGATCGGCTCGCGGATCTCCTTGATCTCGCGCTCGACCGGCAGCGCGGCCGGGTTCTCGACCAGGAACGTCCGGCCGCTCTTGTCGACGACCTCGTACTCCACGTTGGGCAAGGTGCAGATCAGGTCGAGGTCGTACTCGCGCTCGAGCCTCTCCTGCACGATCTCCATGTGCAGCAGACCCAGGAAGCCGCAGCGGAAACCGAAGCCGAGCGCCGCCGAGGTCTCCTTCTCCCAGGTCAGCGACGCGTCGTTGAGCTGCAGCTTCTGCAGAGCGTCGAGCAGATCGTCGTAGTCGTCGTTGTTGGTCGGATAGAGGCCCGAGAAGACCATCGGCTTGGCGACCGCGTAGCCCGGCAGGGCCTCGGCGCACGGCCGGTCGCGCAGCGTGATCGTGTCGCCGACCCGCACATGGCGCACATCCTTGGCGCCGGTGGCGACGTAGCCGACCTCGCCGGCCGCCAGCGTCCGCTGCGCCAGCCGCGCGAGGCGGAACCAGCCCAGCTCCTGGACCTCGAACGCCTCGCCCCCGCGGCAGAGCCTGATCCAGTCGCGATGCTTGAGCGTGCCCGCGAACAGGCGGACGTAGGCGACCGCGCCCACGTAGGGGTCGAAGACGGAATCGAAGATGAGCGCCTTGGCCGGCGCCGCGGGATCGCCTTGCGGCGGCGGCACGCGCTCGCAGATGGCCTCGAGCAGCTCGTGCACGCCCGCGCCGGTCTTGGCCGACACGAGCAGGATGTCGTCGGGGTCGCAGCCGACCAGTTCGATGAACTGCTCCATGACGTATTCGGTGCGCGCGGCCGCCAGGTCGATCTTGTTGATGACCGGGATGATCTCCAGGTCGTGTTCCAGCGCGAGGTAGAGGTTGTTGATCGTCTGCGCCTGCACGCCCTGCACCGCGTCGACGACCAGCAGCGCTCCCTCGCAGGCCGCGAGGCTGCGCGAGACCTCGTAATGGAAATCGACGTGCCCCGGGGTGTCGATGAGGTTCAGCACGCACGTCGCGCCGCCGGGCCGCCGGTAGCTCATGCGGATCGGATGGCTCTTGATCGTGATGCCGCGTTCCTTCTCGAGGTCCATCGAATCCAGGACCTGCTCCTTGAGGTCCTTGCCCGTGAGCGTGCCGGTGTACTCGAGCAGGCGGTCGGCCAGCGTGCTCTTGCCGTGGTCGATATGCGCGATGATGCAGAAGTTGCGGATGTCTCGCATGCTAGAACCGTCTACTCCAGCGCCAGATCAAGAGCTGCGGCGAACCGCGTGATCCGACCGGCTCGGGATTGCCCCGGTCGAAGAACTCCTCGAACCTGCTCGGCACCGGCAGCGGCTCCTGGTCGAAGCCGTAGAGCCCCGCGCCGACGTAGGCGTCCACGGCGACGATGAGCAGGATGGCGCCCGACCACCAGGCGTAATCACGCATCTGCTCCCAGTATTCCACCGCGACGTCGTCGACGAAATCGCGCGCGCCCCCTTCGGGAAGGGTCCGCGCATACTCCCGATACCGCACCGCCTGCCGGTCGCGCGACAGCATGTTCGCCCAGAAGTACCACTGCGTCCCGAAGGCGAGCATGGCCCGCCAGCTGTTCTCGGCGTAGAGCTGGCCCCAGCCGGGAAAGAGCGGCGTCAGGAGCACGGCCGCGGTGCCGTCGACGCCCGTGTCGAAGAAGTCCGGGATCGCCGCCTGGGCGATCTGCGGCGCCAGGGTGTCGGTCGGCGCGAGATCGGAAGAGCACACGTCTGAACTCCAGTCACCGCTCATTATC
>CAZJWO010000035.1:0-31946 GCA_964549735.1 uncultured Fibrobacteraceae bacterium
ATGCGGCGCCGACGCGACGCACACCGAGGGAGCCGCGTTGCGCTCAGGGCAGCGTGCCGACCAGCAGCTCGTAGGGGTCGGGCCACCCCGGCAACGTGAAGACCCGCGACTCGACCGTCAAGCCCGCGGCGGCGAGCAGGCGCCGCCAGGTCGCCCGCGGAAACAGGCCCGTGACGTGCCGGTCGTGCTCCAGGCGCAGGCCCGCGGCCGTCCGGATGTAGCAGGTGATGATCGTCTCGACGGTCGTGTCCGCAGGGTCCGGATCGTGGGTATACTCGACGTACGTGACGGTCCGGACGCCGTCGCTGTGGGTGGCATGGTCGACGGCCGGCCAATGGAACGTCTCCCGGAAACGGTCGGGGCTCGTGATGAAGACGCCCCCGGGGCGCAGGTGCGCCACCGCCGTGGCGAAGGCTGCGGAGAGATCGTCCTCGCTGAGCATGTAGCTGATCGCGTCGTGGATCAAGACGGCCGCGAAGGTCCGACCCAGCCGGACGCTGCGCATGTCGCCGCGCTGGAGCGCGACGCCGGGGTTGAGCCGCCGGCACTGGGCCAGCATCGCCGCCGAGAGATCCACCGCCGTCGCCGCGAATTCGCTCGCCAGATGGGACAGGTTGTGGCCGCCGCCGACGCCCAGCTCGAGGATGTCGTGGCGGCCCGGCCCGAGCTTCTCGCGCAGGATCGCGCGCCAGAACGCGGCCTCCGCCGCGTACTCGCTCGCCGGGCTGAGCAGCGGCAGGATGTCCGCGAGGTCGTCGTAGATGCGCCCCAGCGCGATGTCGTTCGGCTCCACGTTCGTCTCGCTTCCGCTTGCGGATCTTGTTGTGCCGCAGTCCGCGCTCAGTCTTCGTCGGCGACGCCGTCGAAGAAATCGACGCGTCCCGTCTCCAGCGCATACTCGGCGCCGACGACGCGCAAGCCGTCCGCCTGGATCAGCTTCTCGATGATCCGCGAGCCGTGCCGCAACTGCGCGGCGGCGGCGCGGACGTTGGCCCGCACCGCCGCAGCCTTGAGTGCCTGCGGATCCTGCGCCAGCTCGGTCGCCAGCAGCGGCGCCACGGCGGGTTCGATACGCGAGACGATGGCGCGCAGGTTGGGCGAGCGCGCGGCGGTCGGCCGGCCCAGCTCCGCCAGCGTGGCCTGCACCGCGCCGCAGTGCGAGTGCCCGAGCACGACGACGAGCCGCGTGCCGAACTGCTCCGCCGCGAATTCGATGCTGCCGATCTGCGACGGGGCGACGATGTTGCCGGCGATCCGGATGACGAACAGGTCGCCCAGGCCCTGGTCGAAGATGATCTCCACCGGGACGCGCGAATCGGAGCAGCCGAGGATGATCGCGAACGGACTCTGACCCGCCACGAGATCCTGCCAGCCCGCGCGAGAACGCAGCACCGCGCGACCGGCCGTGCCGGCGACGTACCTCTCGTTGCCGGCGCGAAGACGCGCCAGCGCCGCGGCGGCGGGAATCATGGCGACGGCCTCGGCTGCCGGTCGACACCGCTCATGCGCGGCCGGCTCTTGTCCGGGAACGGCGGCGCGTCGGGAATGCGCCAGCGAGCGGGGTCGCGCCGCAGCTCGCCCAAGAGGTGCGCGACGGCGGCCTCGAGCTGCGCGTCCCGTCCCGCGACGACGTCGGCCGGCATGTTCTGCACCTCCTGATGCGGCTCGACGCCCCAGCCCTCGATGATCCAATCGCCGTGCGCGAGCCCGTAGATGCCGAACTGCGGCGGGGTCGTCACGCCGCCGTCGACGAGGTCCTGGTGCGGCTCGATGCCGACCGAGCCGCCCCAGGTGCGCACGCCGATGACGTGCGCGAGATCCTTGGCCTTGATGGCGTGGGCGAAGTACTCGCCATTGCTGCCGGTGTCCTCGTTGATGAGCACGGCCAGCGGCCCGTGGAATACGCGCTCGGGCACGCGGCCGGGCTGGCCCTCGCGCGGCGTCGTCATGCCCCACAGCCGGCGCTCGAGGCGATCGATGATCATGTCGCTGACGAAGCCGCCGCCGTTGAAGCGGTCGTCGATGATCAGGGCCTGCAAGCCGCTCTGCGCGTAGAAATACTGCGCGAACTCCTGCAAGCCGGGCTCCATCATGTTCGGCAGGTGCAGGTAGCCGATGCGCCCGTCCGAGAGCGCCGCCACGCGGGCGCGGTTGCCTTCGACCCAGTCGCGGTAACGCAGCGCGTTCTCGTGGCGCAGCGTCTCGACCTTGACCGCGCGCCCGTCCGTCAGCGTCAGCTCGACGACGCGGCCGGCCTTGTCGACGAGCGCCGCGAACGGACTGACCGTCGCGGTCAACGTCACGCCGTCGATGGCGGCGATCGCGTCGCCCTCGCGCACGCCGACGCCGGGCGCCGCCAGCGGCGGGACGGGGCCATCCTGCCACGACCAGCCGCGCAGGATGCGCGTGATGCGGTAGCCGCCACGGCCTCCGTCCCAGACCAGATCGCAGCCCAGCAGGCCGGTGCCGATGCGCGACCCGCCGCCCTGCACGTCGCCGCCATAGACGTAGGTGTGGCCGGCATTCAGCTCGCCGATCATCTCGCCGATGAGGTAGCGCAGATCGTCGCGATGGCCGCACCAGGGCAGCAGGACCTCGTACTTGGCGCGGATCGCCGCCCAGTCGACCCCGTGCATCGTCGGATCGTAGAACCAGTCGCGTTGCACGCGCCAGGCCTCGGCGAAGATCTGCCGGTACTCCTGGTCGCGATCGACGAGCAGGCGCACGCCGGCGAGGTCGACCTTGTCGCCGCCCGTGAGCGGCGCGGCCGTCGCCGCCACCGTGTACGCCGCTCCCTGGCGGACCACGGTCCGCTTGCGGTCGGCCGACAGATGGTAATTCGCGACCCCGCCGCCGAGATCGGTCGTCTCCTTCTTGGCGAGGTCGTAGCCGACCAGCGTGAGGTCCGCGTCGGCCGTGCGGTCGTCGACGTGCTGGTACTTCAGGAAGACCGGCTCGTCGCGCCGCAGCAGCAGGCAGCCGGTTTCGGTGGCCTCCAGGCGGAACCAGTTCGCGGCGCGGCAGCCCTTGACCGCCACGACCCGCTCGCCGAGACCTTCCAGATCGACGCGCACGGGCGCCGGCCCGTCCTTCTTCTTGTCCGTCTGCTTGGCGTCGGTCTTGGTCCCCGCGCCGCCTGCCGCGTCGGTGTCGCCGGCCGCCGGGTCGAAGGGCGACCGCGTATCGTTCTGCAGCAGCACGAGGTACGGCCGCGCGACATCGAGGAAGACATGGTTCTGGTCGATGCGATCCATGAGCGGCGTGAACGTGCGGTTGCTGAGGAACCAGAGGTAGCGGCCGGCGGGATCGAAGCTGGGCGACCAGCTCGTGAACATCGCGTCGGTGACCTGGGCGCGGATGCCTCGCTCGCGGTCGTAGAGCGTGATGACCTCGTGCATGTTCGCGGTGTTCTTGGTGTAGGCGATCCAGCGCGAATCCGGCGACCAGACGTAGTCGAGGATCCCCCAGCGCTCCCAAGCGTCGTCGTATTCGCCTTGATCGACGACGGTCAACTTGCCCGACTTGACCTCCAAAAGGTTCAGGCGCATGTATTTGTCGCCGAACAGGATCCACTTGTTGTCCGGGGACCACACTGGCGGCAGGATCATGCCGAAGACCCCGTCCGTGAGCTGGCGCCAGGCGCCGCCCGCGGCCGGCATGGCGTAGAGCTGCTCCTGGCCGGTGCGGTCGCTAACGAAGGCGACCTGCGCTCCGTCCGGCGACCAGGCGGCGCTCTTCTCGCGACTGCCGCTGGTGAGAGTCAAGTTGCGCCACGGCCCATCCTTGACCGGGATGGCCAGCAGCTCGCCGCGCGCCTCCAACAGCAGCGTGGCGCCCTGCGGGCAGAGGCCGAAGCTGCCCGTGCGCGGCGCGACGCTCACGAACTCGGGCCGCATCGGCACGCGGTCGCTGCGCAGATCGACGTCGATCGCGCGGACCTCGCCCGTGGCCAGTTCGAGCACGTGGAACTGCTCGGCGTGCTGGAAGACGATGCGTCCCGGACCGGCCGACGGGTACTTCACGTCGTAGTCGGTGAAGAACGTGTGGCGCACGGGTTCGCCGGCGAGGTCGTCCGGGTCCAGCGACCAGATGTTGAGCGTGCCATCCTGGCGATCGCTGTTGAAGTAGATCCGGCCGCCGATCCACATCGGGAAGCTGTCGGTGCCGGTCCAGCGGGTCGCCTGGACGATGCCGCCGCTGGCGAAGTCGGCGAGCCACACGTCCTGGGCCATGCCGCCCTCGTAGCGTTTCCAGGTGCGATTCTCGCGCGGGATCCGGTTGTAGGCCAGCCGCTGGCCGTCGGGCGAGAAGCTGCCCAGGGCCCCGCGATCGACGGCCAGCGGCTCGGGCAGGCCGCCGTCGACGCGCACCAGGAAGAACTCGGGCACGCCGTGAGCATGGCGCCGGCTGCTGCGCAGCAGGATGCGCGTGCCGTCAGGATGCCAGTCGATGACCTGGTCGGCGCCGGGATGGAACGTGAGCCGGCGCGGCGGACCGCCCAGGGCCGGCATGAGGTACACGTCGCGGCCGCCGTCGTACTCGCCGGTGAAGGCGAGCCAGCGGCCGTCCGGCGAGAACTTGGCGTCCTGCTCGACGCCATGGCCCGTCGTCAAGCGCCGCGGCACGCCGCCGGCGTCGCTCACCAGCCAGAGATCTCCTTCGTAGGTGAAGACGATCTGGTCGGCCGAGATGTCGGCCAGGCGCAACAGCCGCGCCGAGGCGCCGGCGAATGGCTCCGGCTCCGCTGCCAGGACGGCAGTGGCCGCCCAGACGAACATTCCACAGACGACCAACAAGGCAAGGCCTGGACGCTTCACGACGACGCCTCCTGAGGAAGGATCCGCGCACCACCTGACGTTCCCGTACGCCGCCATGGGAGCACGGGTTGCCCGTCCGCGTCAACCAGGCCTCGCGATCGCGGGCCCTGGCGGCGCGCGGTTGACGGACGGCCGCTCCTCGGCCAGAGTTGGCGCGCGGGTCCGCCGGCGCAGCGGACGGGTGCGCGTCCCCGGCATCGCAACGGCAATCGGGAGAGACCATGGCTTCTGCAACGGGACCGAGCGGCGCCCACCGCCTGCGCTTGACGGTCCTCAAGCTGACCGAACGCCTCCGGCCCGACGAAACCGCCTTCATGGTCTTCATGGCAGCCATCGTCGGCCTGATCGGCGGGTTCGGCGCCATCCTCTTCCGCCTCATGGTGGACCTGTTCCAAGGCCTCGCCCTCGGCCACGGCGAGCACACCGTCCAGTTGCTGTCCGCGACGCCGTGGTGGCGCGTGTGGCTGCTTCCTGTCGCCGGCGGACTGATCGTCGGGCCTCTGGTACATTTCGGTGCCCGCGAAGCACGCGGCCACGGCGTGCCGGAAGTCCTGAACTCCCTGGTCTTCCGCAAGGGCGTGATCCGCCCCGTCGTCGCGCTGATCAAGATCACCGCCAGCGCGATCACCATCGGCTTCGGCGGCTCCGTCGGGCGCGAAGGCCCGATCGTGCAGATCGGCGCCGCCATGGGCAGCGCGCTCGGCCAGTGGCTGCGGTTCTCGCCGCAACGGCTGCGCACGCTGATCGGTTGCGGGGCCGCCGCCGGCATCGCGGCCACCTTCAACGCGCCGATCGCCGGCGCCTTCTTCGCGCTCGAGATCCTCTTGCGGGACTTCGCGCTGGTCACCTTCAGTCCGATCATCGTCGCCGCGGTGACCGCGACCGTCGTCAGTCGTGAGTTCCTGGGCGACACGCCCGCTTTCCCGGTGCCGGTCTTCGCGATCGGCGGGCCGCAGGAACTGCCGTTCTTCCTGGTCATGGGCCTGCTGGTCGGGTTGCTCGCCGTCGTCTATGTGCGGACCGTCTACGCGGGCGAGGACGCGTTCGCCCGCCTGCCGATTCCGCCGTGGCTGCAGCCGGCCGTCGGCGGCGTCCTGCTGGGCCTGCTGCTGCTGTGGTTCCCGCAGGTCTACGGCGTGGGGTACGACACCATGGTCGAGGCGCTCAACGGACGACTGGCCTGGGATCTTCTGCTCATCCTCGTCGCTGTCAAGCTGCTCGCCGTCAGCCTCACGCTAGGCTCTGGATTTTCCGGAGGTATCTTCGCGCCGGCGCTGTTCCTCGGCGGCATGCTCGGCGGCGCTTACGGATCGCTGTTGAGCCGCCTCCTGCCGGGCTCGCCCGGCATGATCGGCGCGTTCGCCATGGTGGGCATGGCGGCGATGGTCGGCGCGGCGACCGGCGGTCCGTTGACGGCCATCCTCATCCTGTTCGAGATGACCGGCGAATACCGCGTGATCCTGCCGTTGATGCTCGCGTCGATCGGCGCCGCGCTGGTCTACCGTTCGCTGCTGAAGGAATCCATCTTCACCTTGAAATTCGCCCGCCGCGGCCAGGAACTCCAGCTCGGGCGCGAGAGCGCCATCCTGCGCGACCATCAGGTGCAGGACATCATGGAAGTCAACCCGATCACCATCTCCCAGCGCGCCGGCTTAGGCAAGATCCTCGATCTATTCCTCAGCCATGCCGTCGAACACTATTACGTCGTCACCGATGACGGCCGCCTGGCGGGGCGCATCTCGATCCACGACGTCAAGAACATCTTGCACGCGCAGAACCTCGAGCGGGTGCTCATCGCCGCGGACCTCTGCTCGCCCCAGGAAGCCGTGATCTACCGCCGCGACAACCTCGAAGACTGCCTGCTCGCGCTCGGCCGCCGCGATCTCTCCGATCTGCCGGTCCTCTACAGCACCGAACGCCCGATCCTGATCGGAGTGGTCACGCGACGAGCCATCTTCGAGGTCTACAACCGCGCGGTGCTCCAGCAACGCGACGCCGGCATCAACCTCGTCACGGGCGCCTCGCGGCTGCGCGACTGCGTCGAATTGCCCGAGCGCTACAAAGTGCAGCTATTGACTCCGCCCGAGACCTGGCACGGCCGCACGCTGCGCGAGCTCGCCCTGCGGCCGCGGTTCGGGATCGCGGTGCTGGCGGTCAAGCACCAGGCCATGCTGGGCGAGCCGACCAACCGCATGCCCGACCCCGACCGCCCGCTCGAACCAGGCGATCGCCTGATCGTCGTGGGCGAGGTGGGCGACCTCGAGCGGCTGCTGGCCGAATTGTATCCCGGATCGTTTTCAGCGGAATAGAGCGTTCCTCCGGGATTATTGCCGACCAGTCGTCGCGCATGCTAGACTCTTCGCACCCGCTGATGCGACGACGCGGAGACATTGGCAATTCCGCCCATGCCGATTCGCTCGCCGTCAAGTCGTCACCTTTCGGAGGTCCTCCATGCGACGCAACGATCCGCGGCGGCGGACGAGACGCTGTCCGCCGCTTCCGATCGCCCTGCTCCTGCCCGCGCTTCTGATCGCCGGCAACGCAGCGGCCGGAATCCTCTTCATCGGCTTCGAACAGCACGCCTATCAGGACAACCTGACCCTGGACACCACGCCGCCCAGCGACATCGGCGCCTGCGTCGTCGAGTTCCAGGCCGATCCGGCGCCGGGCTACCTGAATGTCGCCGGCTGGATTCCGGGGCTCTCGCCCGAACCGCAGTGGATCGTGCGCAACCTCTATCTGCACGACCTCGCCGGCGGCGAGCCGCAAGAGACCATCACGTGCGCGTTTCCGCTCGCGATGCTCGGCGTCGAGTCCGGCGTGGCCTGCCCGCCGATCCTGTACGGCTGGACCGTGCAGGCCGACGTCCTGCTCGACGCGGACGCCGCCGCTTGGCTGGCCAGCGTGCCGCTGGCGCAGTCGGCCCCCGTCGCCCAGGCGCTGATCCAGGTCGGCTACGGCGTCGAGAGCCGGACCGCGGTCTTCGACGGCGGCGATTCGGGCGTATGGTTCTCGGTCCACGCCACGCCCGGCGCCGACTCCACCTTCTGCAACATCGGCTGCACGATGCCCAACCTGGACCTCGCCGGCGCGACCGACCCGATGGACGTCAACGCGTGCTTCCCGACGGCCTGCAGCAACAGCCTGCACTGGCTGAAGGGAGTCGCCGGCCAGACGTTCGACATCCCCGACAACCCGCGCGAGACGATGAAGCAGCTCGGCAGGCTGGCCCAGCGCACCGCGCCCGTCGGCGTCTGGCCCAACGCCATGGCGAAGGCGAAGCTCGACTACATCGAAGCCCACCGCCTGCCCATCGAGGTCAAGGTCCAGGACATCAGCTCGGCCGGAAACATCACGAGCAGCAGCGGCCTGACCACGGCCACGGACAAAGATGCCGGGCCCAATCAGTGGCCGACCCGCGACCACCTCATGAAGGAGGCCCGCGACGGCGAGGACGTCGAGGTGTGCGTCACCTGGTACTACGTGGACGACGACGGCAAGCTGAAGCCGTCGAACTACTCGCACGCGCTGGTGCTGACCGGAGCGGGCACCAAGGCCGGCAAGGACTACATCAAGCTGAAAGACGACACCGACCAAGGGGCCGCCGGCGGGCTCAAGCAACGCACGAGCGGCGTGCGCACCGAGGCCGGCACGCTGCGCCTGCCCAAGTTGAGCATCACGATTCCCGCCGGGCCCGGCGCGGGCAAGAAGGGCATCCCGCTCGTCAGCTCGGTCGTCTCGGAGAGCTACAAGGCCGACGTGCCGCACCCGCCGGCCACCGAGCCGTTCAACAGCTACTGCCAGTACATCAAGCGCACCATCCCCGCGGGCGCCACCGTCACCTACACCTTCCCGGACACCGGCTCGACCCGCTGCTTCAACGTGACGCTGACGACCCGGGATCCGTACGACGGACATGACATGCGCCGCGGTCCCTGGAATTTCAACAAGGGCGGCACGCGCTCCTGGACCAACACCCGGCCGAACCCCGTCGTGGTCATGCTGCACAACGACGACAAGAGCGGCGGCACGCCCTACGCGCCCTGGAACGTCACGACGACCGTGACGCCCGCCAGCGGCAAGCAGCGCGCCGACGATCCCTTCAACCCCGAGGACTTCGGCGGTTTCTCCCTGGGAGGAACCGACGGCTCCAGCGAGGAGTTCGGCTCCGGCCTGCCGCCCGGCGCGCACATGGTGGGCCCGGTGGACAACGAGTTCGACCTGAGCGCCTTCCCCGCGCAGCTCTCGGCGACGGGTGTCTTCAGGGTAGATCTCAACGCCACGGTCCACCAGTGGAACGTGTACTGGGGGCACCTGGGTCTGGTCGTCGACGTGCTGAACGTCGCGGCGCCCGGCGACCTCTACGTCGAATGCCCGGCCTCGGGCGTGGTCGCGCTCCTGCCGATCGCCGCCCCTGGCCGTTACGAGCTCGATCTGGGGCCGCAAGCCGGCGGCCTGCCGGTATGGCACCTCGCGCTCGAGGCCCGCAACGGCCTGGACATCGAACTGGATGCGCTCGGCGTGCCGTCGCTCGTGCCGGTCGCGACCGGCGTCGCGCCGTTGCCGGCGGCGCCGCGGATCCGGGTCGAGGCGTGGCCCAATCCCTTCAACCCCTCGCTCGAGCTGCGCGTCACGTTGCCGCGCGAGAGCGAGACGCTGGTGACGATCCACGATCTGCGCGGCCTGCTGCTCAAGACCCTGCATCAGGGACCGCTGGCGGCCGCGAGCCATGGCTTCGCCTGGGACGGCCGCGACGCGCATGGCCGCGACGTGCCCGCCGGCACGTACCTGCTGCGCGTGGAGCAGGCCGGCGCCGCAACAGCGCGCAAGGTCGCGCTGGTCCGCTGAGCGGATCCGCGAACGGCACGCCGACGCCCCGGGGCCAGCCTCGCCGGTCCCGGGGCGTCGATCCTACGGCGTATCGGGTCGCGCGGCGTTCACGGCGAAGACGAAGACGTTCTCGAGCGTATCGGCGAGCACCGGCGAAAACAGCGCCGGCTCGCTGCGCAGCCACGCGAGCCACGCCGCGCCGGAGTCGTCCAGCTGGCGCGGCAGGTGCGAGATCGACGGTCCGACGAAGACATACCGCACGCCGAAGGCGTCGATCAGGCTTGCGACGGCCGCGCGCTGCGGAACCCGGGCCTGCTCCCCCCAGCCGACCACCGGGCGCCGGAAGTGGATGTGGCGCGGCAGGACGTCCTGGACCAGCACGACATCGTCCGGCCGCGTGTTCGCCCGCACCCAGGCCGCGCCGGCGGCGGGGTCAACCAGGCCGCGACCGGATGCCTCCACGGTCGCGCGCAGGGGCCGGGCCGCCCGGTAGACGTTGTGCGCCAGGCACATCGGCAGCACGACCGCGGCCAGGACAAGCGCCGCCGACCCGGTGCGCGAGGTCGTCCGCGCGTGCGCCGGCATCGCGCGCCGCGCGGCGACTGCCTCGGTCGCCGCCACGGCTCCGTCGATGAGGAAGAGGTAGAGCAGCGGCAGCACCGGCAGGAGCAGCCGCAGCTGGACCGGCGCCGGATAGCCCGCGAAGTTCAGCAGGCCCAGGCCATAGATCGCGAGGTAGAGCGCCAAGGCGTCCCCGCCGGCGCGGCGCCGGACGAGCGCGCGGCCCACGCCGAGAGCGATCAGGCCGGCGAGCGCGAGCCCGAGCGCCGCCACGAGGTGGGGATAGACGCCGCCGAGGCTCGCGCGCGCCGCCAAATGAGCCGTGGGGTTGCCGACCAGCGGCAGCAGGAGCGCCGGCAACTCGCGGATGTAGCCGGCCAGGTTGGCCGCCATGAACGCCGCGCGGCCGGCCAGGTCGGCATGGTGGCTCAAGACCTGGGTCCGGTACCCGGCGAGGAAGAGGCCCTCGACGCCGAGCGGGTCGAGCAGGAGGAATGGAATGAGCGCCGCCGTGGTCGCGATCACGAGCCCGATCGCACGTTTCCCGCGCCGATGCAGTAGAAGATGGCCCAGCAACGCGAAAAGAAGAGCCAGGCCGACCGTGCGGATCATGACCGCCAGGGCCACGAGCGCGGCCACGCCCCAGAGAAGGGCCGCACTTGAGCGCGACGCGGCCGACCAACGGCGGTAGAGCAGCAGCGCGCCCAAGGAGGCCAGCGCGTACGGCGTCTCGCTCGCGACGCGCACGCCGTAGGCCACGAGCCAGGGATTCCAGCCGACGAGCAGGACCAACAGCAGTCGCTGCCGGCGCGTCGCCTCCGCGGGCAGGGCGGCGACCAGCGCGAGCAGCGCCAGCGCCGCGAGCAGCGGGACGGCCTTCAACGCCTGCAACGAAGCCGGCGCCAGCCTGGCCACCGGCGCGAGCAGCAGCGGCAGGCCCGGCGGAAAGACGTCCGGCCGGATCGCGGGCTGCCGGGGATCCGGCACGAGCACCGGCCCCTGGCCGGCGGCCAGCGACCGGGCCATCGCCACGTAGATCGCGTCGTCGAGGTTGGCGCCCACCGGGTACTCGTCGAATCGCGCCGCGACGAAGACCAGAATCGGCAGCAGCAGCAGAAGACCGAGGACCGCGTTCCGGCGGGGGCGCCGGAGCCTATCCGCGTGCGCATCGAGCGGGCACATCGCTGCAGACGCCCTTTCGCCAGCGGGAGTCATCATGACGAGTCGCGTTGCCGGTGACAAGCGCGGACCCGGGCCGTCGCGCGGACGCGCGCGACTCCGCCGCGCGGCGCGGGCCGCCGCGACCAGTTCAGGACGACCCGCCCGCCGGATCCCCCAGCGCCTGCCACACGAAACGGTAGGCCCAGGAGCGGGCCGCGCGCAGCCCCTCCGGCGTCGCCGTCACGCCACGTGGCAGCACGTCCTTCAGCCGCTGACCCGGCGCCAGCGCCGGCAGTGGCGGGACTGGAAAGCGCAGCACGTCGCCGCTCTGGTAGTTGCCGTACGGATCACGCTTGTAGGCCTGGCGCATGGCGCGGTCGGGCAGGGGGACCGTCGTCCGCGGGTGCGCCGCGCGCCACTGGCGCCAGGAGACGAGGGCGGCCGGCACGACGGCCAGCGTGTCGCCGGCGGCCGGGCCGGCCACGGCGGAGGCCAGCAGGGGCGCCCAGAGCGAGCGACCGGCGGCGGCGGTCGCGCCCGCCGAGTCGGCGGCCGCGACGGGACCTTTCGTCGCGGCGCCGTCGCTGCTCCTGTCGTACAGCAGATGGTGCGAGTTCCAGACCAGGCCGCTGAGTCCGAGCGTCAGCACGCGGCCCGCGCGGCGCCGGTCGAGCACGACCGCGGACCCGCTCAGTGGATGCCACGCGACGGCCACCGGGACGGCGCCGAGCGTGTCGTTGGCCACCTCGTGCCAATGCATGACCCGCAGCGGATAGGCGCGCGCCACGCCGCCGACGGCGATCCCGATCACGAGGTCGTCGCCGACGAGGTACTTGCCCCGCTCGGCGCTATTGAGCGAGTCGACGCCGGACGCGGTCAGCAGCGGCGGATGGTCCAAGGTCGCCAGCCCGTCGCGCGGCATGGCCGCGGCCAGCCAGCGCGCCGGCACCGTGAGCGAGGCGAGGTCGAAGCCGTAGGTGGCGGGGTCCTTCCCGTCGCCCACGGTCGCGTGGCGCCGGCTGCGCCGTACTTCGCCGAGTTGCTCCACGGCGACGGCCACGAAGAAGAGCGTCGCCAGGACGGCCACCCACCAGGCTCCGCGCAGGCTGCGGCGCGGCGCGGCGTCCGGATCCAGCCGCGTCACTGGTCCGCCACCATGAGCAGGAGCGCGAGCGGCAGGTAGGCCAGGCTGGCCAGGAAGACGCGGCGCGCCGCGGACTCGCTGCGGCTGATGTAGAGCCGCAAGGCGAGCCACGCCCAATAGCCGCCCAAGCCCAGCGAGCCCAGCGCGAACCAGGGTCCGGACACGCCGGCCACGGTCACCAGCAGCCCGAGCGGCAGATGCAGCACCGCGAAGAGCACCGTCACCGGGAAGGTCAGGCCGCCGGTCGGATCGATGACCGGCAGCATCTGCAGTCCGCCGCGCGCATAGTCCTCGCGGTAGAGCCAGGCCAGGGCCAGGAAGTGGGGCATCTGCCAGACGAACAGCAACGCGAAGAGCAGCCAGGCGCCGACCTGCAGGCGACCTGTCGCCGCGGACCAGCCGATCATCGGCGGGATCGCGCCGCACACCGCGCCGGCCAGCGTATTGAGGGTGGTGCGACGCTTGAGCGGGGTGTAGACCAGCACATACAGCAGGACGGTCGCAGTCGCCAGCGCGGCCGGCAGCGGACCGGTGAAGGCCAGCAGGACGAACGCGCCGAACAGGCTCGTGCCGACGCCGTAAAGCAGAGCGGTCGCCGGCGCGAGGCGCCCCCCCGGAAGCGGTCGCTCGCGCGTGCGCAGCATGCGGGCGTCGACATCGCGTTCGCGGTACTGGTTGAGCGCGTTGGCCCCCCAGGCCGTCAGCGTCGTGCCGACCATCGTCGCGGCCAGCCGCCCCGCCTCGACGGATCCCGCCGCCAGCAGATACCCGACCGCGGCGGTCACCACGACGAGGCCGCTGAGGCGAGCCTTGCTCAGTTGCAGGAGATCGCGCAGCAATCGCATGCCCGGCTCACAGGTGGCGCCGGGCCGGTCCGGCGCCGTCGCATCGGGTTGACGCTGGTTGAATGCCCAGGACCTTGCTAATCTATGGCCGGCCGCGTGATCCGCCAGGCGCCGCCGCATTCGAGAACCCGCCTCGAAAGGACTGCGCAGCATGCTACCTCCGGAACGCGACCCCGCCGCGGTCTATCATCGCGGCAGCGACCTGCTCGCCCTGGCCTTCGGCACGACCTTGGCGATGTGGACGATCGGCTACATCTGCCGCTTCCCCGGCGTGGGCGCGCCGGCCTGGCTACTGATGCTGTTCATGCTGGCCTGCCTCGGCGGCGGCGGCTGGGCTGGCGGTCGTTTCGCCGGTCGCGGCCCGCTTGGCGGCATGCTGGCGGGTCTGCTCGTCGGCCTGCTCAACCTCTTGATCCTCGGCAGCCTGCTGGCTCACCCGGACGAGACCAACCGTCTGGTGCCGAACGCCGGCTGGTGGCTGCCTGGTTCGCTGCTCGTGACCAGCCTGCTCACGGCCGCCGGCGCCTGGCTGGGCCGACGTTCGCGCGCCCCCGAGACGACGCCGCCGCTGATCCGGCACGGTCTGCCCAGCTTCGCGACCGTGGCCGCCGCGGCCACGTTCCTGCTCATCGTCGCCGGCGGCATCGTGACCGGCAACCAGGCCGGACTGGCGGTCGTCGACTGGCCGAACTCATACGGCTACAACATGTTCCTGTATCCTTTGTCGCGCATGACGGGCGGCATCTACTACGAACACGTGCACCGGCTGCTCGGTTCGCTGGTCGGCCTCTGCACCCTGGTGCTCGCCCTGCACCTCTGGCGCGTCGACGATCGGCGATGGCTCCGGCGGCTCGGCCTGCTCGCCCTGCTCCTGGTCGTGGCGCAGGGCGTCCTGGGCGGCCTGCGGGTGACCGGCCACTTCACCTTGAGCGACGACCCGCAGGTGACGCGACCCAACCTCGCGCTGGCCGTGATCCACGGCGTCCTGGGCCAGGTATTCTTCGGTCTGCTGGTGACCATCGCCGCCGCCACGACCCGCCGCTGGCGGCAGTCGGCGACGGTCGCGGGCGGCCTCGATCACCGGCTCGCGATCTGGCTGCTGGGCGGCCTGGTCGTGCAGCTGAGCCTCGGCGCGATCCTGCGCCACACCGACGCCGGCCTGCATGCGCACATCACCATGGCGGTGGTCGTGCTCTGCCTGGGCATCTGGCTGGGCAGCCGGCTGGTCCTCAAGCACGCCGCCGATCCGGTGCTGCGCCGGCTCGGCCAGGCGGCGATCCACGGGTTCGCCGGCCAGCTGCTGCTGGGCTTCGCGGCGCTCATCGCCCGTAATCTGACGACCCCGGCCGGGCAGCCGCATCCGGCGGGCGTCGCGATCACCACCATCCATCAGGCGCTCGGCGCGCTGCTGCTGGCGACGGCCGTGCTCGCCGTGCTCTGGACCCGGCGCGCCGGGCAGGCCTCGCGCGCCTGAACACCCGCGTCGCGCGGGAGCCGTTGGACGACCGCGAAGGCGGCGGCCCTTACCCGAAGGAGTCAAGACCATGCGCGTGCACGAGCTGCTGGCCCGCAAACAGAACAACGCCATCTACACGGTCAAGCCCGACCAGACCGTGCTCGAAGCGGTCACCGAGATGGTCCAGCGCAACGTCGGCGCCATGCTGGTCATGCAGGACGAGGCGCTCGTCGGCATCATCACCGAACGCGACTATCTCAAGCTGGTCACGGTCAAGGGTCGCACGGCCCGCGACACGCCGGTGCGCGAGATCATGACCCGCGCGGTCATCTATCTGACGCCCGAGACCACCCTCGAGGAGGCGATGGCGATCGTCACCACCCGGCGGATCCGCCATCTGCCGGTCCTGAGGGACAGCAAGGTCGTCGGCGTGCTCTCGATCGGCGACCTGGTCTCGGCGATGGCCCAGAAGCGCGAGCTGCACATCCGCACGCTCGAAGCGTACATCGCCGACGACTATCCCGGCCCCAGCAAGATCTGACGCCGCGTCCGGCGCCCTCCGGGGGTGCCCGCGCCGCGGCTGCGGTCTTGATCTGTCCGTCCGCGTTGACCACCTTTGGCGCCTCAGCGAAGCCGCGCTCGCCGCCAGGGAAGGGGTCCACCGGATGCAGATCAAGCCGCTCTCGGCCGCCGACAAGGCGTGGGTGCTCGAGCGCACCGAGCTGCTCTTCAGCGGAACCTTCCTGGTCAGCCGCGACATCGTCCACGATCCCACGCAGCTGCCGGGCTTCATCGCCGTGCAGGACGGCGAGCGGGTCGGCCTGGCCACGTACCACATCGCTGGCGACCGCTGCGAGGTGGTCAGCCTGGACGCGCTCTGCCAGTACCTCGGCATCGGCAGCGAACTGCTGCTGGCCGTCGAGGCGGCCGCGCGCGCGGAGGGCTGCACGAGCCTGTGGTGCATCACGACCAACGACAACCTGGACGCCCTGCGCTTCTTCCAGCGCCGGGGCTTCGTGATCACCGACATCCGGCTCGACAGCATGCAGAAGATCCGCCTGCTGAAGCCAGGCATACCCCTGACCGGCTGCCACGGCATCCCGATCCGCGACGAGATCGAGCTCGAGAAGGCCATCGCACCGGGCAAGGGCTGGCGCGTCATCTGACCCGGAACACTCCCGAGCGACCTCCTGCGCCTGGCCGCCGGCGCCCGCGGCGCCGGGCCAGGTCGCAGCGGCGACGAATCGGCCCCTCGACGGGGACGATTCCCGCGATTCCGTGGTATATTGTGCCCGCCACAACCCCAAGGAGCACAGACCATGCACCGTCACGACCACCCGCAGGGACGCGCCATGGCCGTCGGCGTCGAGCAGCTCGCCGCGATGCGCGGCGCCTTCCTGCAGCGCGTCTACGGCCACCTCGCCGCCGCCGTGGCGGCCTTCACGCTCATCGAGATCTACCTGTTCAGCAGCGGCCTGGCCTACCCCCTGGCGCGCAGCCTGCTGGCCGTGAACTGGCTCCTGGTGCTGGGAGGCTTCATGCTCGTCGCCTGGCTCGGCCGCAGCTTCGCGTATCGCGCCGCATCCCTGTCCAGCCAGTATCTCGGCCTAGGGCTTTTCGTTCTGGCGCAGGCGATCATCGTCGCGCCGCTGCTGGTGATCGCGTTCGACGCCGCCCCCGGCGCCGTCGAGAGCGCCGCCGTCATCACGCTGCTCGGATTCACCCTGCTGACCATGGTCGCCCTCTCCATGCGGCGGGACTTCACGTTCCTGGGCGGCATCTTGCGCTGGTCCGGGCTGTTGGCTCTGCTGGCCATCGCCGGCGGCGTGCTCTTCGGCTTCCATCTGGGGACCTGGTTCTCGGTGGGCATGATCGGGCTGGCCGGCGCCGCCGTGCTCTACGATACGCAGCGGATCCTGACGACGTTTCCGGACGACCGCTACGTCGGCGCCGCTCTCGAGCTTTTCGCGAGCATCGCCCTGATGTTCTGGTACGTGCTGCGGCTGCTCATCGGCACGCGGCGTTGAGCCGCTACGGCCAAGGAGCGTCATGCTGAAGGAAAACCTGGTCGCGACCTTCACGGCCGCCGTGCGCGAAAACTGGGATCGCCCCTGCTACAGCGATCACGAAGGCGCCACCTTGCGGTACAGCGAGGTGGCGTCCCGCATCCTGCAGTTGCAGCACATCTTCCGAGAAGCCGGCGTCCAGCGGGGCGACAAGATCGCGCTCGTCGGCCGCAACAGCGCCCACTGGGCGGTGACCTATTTCGCCACCCTGTGCTACGGCGCCGTCAGCGTGCCGATCCTGCCGGACTTCACGGCCGAAGAGATCCATCACATCACGACCCATTCGGACGCCGTCCTGCTGTTTGCGGCGGACCCGATCTACGACAAGCTCGCCGACGACCGCATGCGGGGCCTGAAGGGCATCCTGCGGCTGGAGGATTTCAGCCTGCGCACCTGCCGCCTGAAGCGTCTGCCGGAAATCGTGGCGGCCGCGCCGACGGCGTACCTGAAGCAGGCGGCGCCGCTGCTCTCGCCGCGCAGTCTCAACCTGGGCGAGGTGGCGGGACACGAATTGGCGACGATCGTCTACACCAGCGGCACCACGGGCTTCAGCAAGGGTGTGATGCTCGACCACCACAGCCTGATGGTCAACGCCCGCTTCTATCTCGACTGCCTCGACCTCAGCGGCAACCGCCGCATCCTCAGCTTCCTGCCGCTGGCCCACAGTTACGGCTGCGCGTTCGACCTCGTCGCCCCGTCGGTCGGCGGCTGCCACGTGACGTTCCTCGAGAAGATGCCGACGCCCAAGGTCCTGCTGGAGACGTTCGCCGAGATCAAGCCCGCCGTGGTCCTCTCGGTGCCTCTGATCATCGAGAAGATCTACCGCAACCGCATCAAGCCGCGGCTCGAATCGACCGCCATGCGCACGCTGCTGAAGGTGCCGGGGCTGAACCGGGTCCTCTGCAATCGCATCAACCAGAAGATCCGCGCCATCTTCGGGGGCGAGTTCCAGGAAGTCGTCATCGGCGGCGCGGCGTTCAATCGCGAGGCCGACGCGTTCTTCCGCCGCATCGGCTTCCCGCTCGCCAACGGCTACGGCATGACCGAATGCGGCCCTTTGATCAGCTTCACGCTCGCGCGCGACGAACCCCCGCTCGGTTCCGTCGGCCGGGTCATTCCATACCTCGAGTGCCGGATCGACGTGCACGATCCGGCGACGGGCATCGGCGAGGTCCTGGTGCGCGGCGAAAACGTGATGCTCGGCTACTACAAGGACGCCGCCGCGACGCGGGAAGCCCTGGATGCAGACGGCTGGCTGCACACGGGCGACCTCGGCCGGCTGGACGCCGACGGGTATCTGTTCCTGACCGGCCGCTGCAAGAACATGATCCTCTCGTCCTCGGGCCAGAACGTCTATCCCGAGGAGATCGAAGCCAAGCTCAACGACCTGCCTTACGTCATGGAGTCGCTGGTCGTCGAATGCGACCAGAAGATCTGCGCCGTCGTCTATCCGGACATGGATCGCGCCGATCAGGACCGGATCGACGAGCACCGGCTGGCCGAGATCATGGAACAGAACCGCCGGACGCTCAACGGCGCGTTGCCGGCCTATGCGGCGATCGCGAAGATCAAGCTCATCTTCGAGGAATTCGAAAAGACGCCCACCAAGAAGATCAAGAGGAGGCTGTACAGCGCCTCGTTGTGACTCGCGGCGCCGCAGCCGAGCTCTGAGCCCGGATTATTCTTGAAGGGCCGTAGCGAGGAAGTGGGAAATGCTTGCCAGAGAGCGGGATCGCAAGGGTCGGCGAGGGAGGCGTACCCGGTGCGGTACGTTGACCGAGTCGAACCGGGAACGCGCTCTCTGGCAAGCATTTCGCCTTCCGCAGTAGGCCCTTCATGATTAATCCGGGTCAGGGCCCGCCGAGCGCCTCGCGGATCCTGGCCGCCAGCTCGGCCGGCGAGAAGGGCTTCGACAGGAAGTGCACGTCCTGGTCCAGGACGCCGTGATGGCTGATCACGTTCGCCGTGTAGCCCGAGGTGTAGAGGCACTTGACGCTCGGGCGGGTTTCCCGCAAGCGCTGCCAGAGATCGCGACCGTTCATCTCCGGCATGACGACATCGGTCAGCAGGAGATCGATCGGTTCCGCGTAGTCCGCCGCCAGCCGCAGCGCCTGCTGCGGTCCGGTCGCGGCCAGCACGCGGTAGCCGAGGGAGTTGAGCAGCCGTTCGCTGAACGCCAGCAGGGAAGGCTCGTCCTCGACGAGGAGCACGGTGTCCGAACCGCGCGCGGGAACCGCCGGCGGCCGGTGCGCCCCGCCGGTTGCCGATGCCGTTCGGAGCGGCAGGTAGATCTTGAAGCAGGAGCCCTTTGCCGGTTCGCTGTATACGTTGAGAAAGCCCTGGTTCTGTTTGACGATCCCGTAGACGGTCGCCAGACCGAGTCCGGTGCCCTGCCCTTGCGGTTTCGTGGTGAAGAACGGCTCGAAGAGCTGGGCTTGCACCGCCTGGTCCATCCCGCAGCCGTCATCGCTTACCGCCAGGCAAACGTAGCGGCCCGGCAGATAGCCGACATGGACCCGGCAGTATTCCGCGTCGAATTCGACGAGTCCGGTTTCGATGGTGATCTTGCCGACCCCGGCGATCGCGTCGCGCGCATTGACGACCAGATTGACCAGCACCTGGTCGAGCTGCGAGGGGTCCATGAGCACCGGGTCGAGAGCGGGCGCCGGCCGCCACAAGAGATCGATGTCCTCGCCGATCAGCCGCTCCAGCATCTTGAGGAGGCTCTCGATGGCGGCGTTCAGATCCATGATCTGCGGCGCGATGGTCTGCTTGCGCGCGAAAGCCAGCAGCTGCTGAACCAGTTCGGCCGAGCGCAACCCGGCGCGGCGAATCGCCTCGAGATCGGCGGACAACGCGTCCTGGGGCGGAAGAGTCTGCAACGCCAGATCGGCATAGCCGATGATGACGTTCAACATGTTGTTGAAGTCGTGCGCGAGACCTCCGGCGAGGCGGCCGATCGACTCCATCTTCTGCGCCTGGCGATACTGCGCCTCCAGCTCCGCACGCTCTCGTTCGGCCTCCTTGCGGGCGGTGATGTCCTCGTACGTGCCGAGGATGCCCCGGATCGCGCCGGCGGCATCGCGCAGCGGTATCTTGCTCGTCAGCAGCCAGATGGTGTCGCCCGCGGGCGTGGTCTGCGGTTCTTCGTAGTTCAGCTTGGCCCGGCCGGACTCGATGACGCGTCGGTCGTCGGCGCGGTAGAGTTCGGCCTGCTCGGCCCAACCCATGTCATGATCGTTCTTGCCGACGAGTTGATGCGGCGAGTCGAGGCCGGCGTCGCGCGCGAACGGCCGATTGCAGCCGAGGTAGTTCAGGTCGAGGTCTTTCCAGAACACGCGCACCGGAATCGTGTCGAGCACGAGTTCCAGCATGCGGCGGTCCTCCAGTTCCGGCTGGCCGCCCGGGGAGTCGGGTTCGGAATCGCAGTGCCGCTTGCCGACCGAATCGGCCATGTGACGACCTCTCAGAACTCGGCCAGCTTCGGCGCCCGGGGGAACGGGATCACGTCGCGGATATTCTTCATGCCGGTGACGTAGTTCACCGCGCGGTCGAAGCCCAGGCCGAATCCGGCATGCGGACACGTGCCGTACCGTCGCAAGTCGCGGTACCACCAGTAGGTGTCCTTCGGCAGGCCCATCGCCTCGATACGGGCGTCGAGCACGTCGAGCCGCTCCTCGCGCTGCGAGCCCCCGATGATCTCGCCGATGCCCGGCGCCAGCACGTCCATGGCCGCGACGGTCCGGCCGTCGTCGTTCAAGCGCATATAGAAGGCCTTGATCTCCTTGGGATAATCCATGACGACGACGGGGCGATCGCAGAGTTCCTCGCAGAGGAAGCGCTCGTGCTCGCTCTGCAGGTCTTTGCCCCACGTGGCGGGGAATTCCCACTGGCGGCCGCTCTTCTGCAGATGCGCCACGGCCTCGGTATAGGTCATGCGTTCGAAGCTCGCCGACACGAAGCGCTCGAGCCGCGCGACGCAGTCGGGCTGCACGCGCTCCGCGAAGAACGCCATGTCGTCCTGCCGTTCATCGAGCACCGCCTTGAAGATCGCCTTGAGGAACGCCTCGGCGAGATCGGCATCGTCCCGCAGGTCGGCGAAGGCGATCTCGGGCTCGATCATCCAGAACTCCGAAAGATGCCGGCTCGTGTTGCTGTTCTCGGCGCGGAACGTGGGGCCGAAGGTATAGACCCGCGTCAGCGCCTGGCAGTAGGTCTCCACGTTCAGCTGCCCGCTGACCGACAGGAACGCCTGCTTGCCGAAGAAATCCTGCGTCCAGTCCACGCCGCCGGCGGCATTGCGCGGCGGGTTGACCGCGTCGAGCGTCGAGACGCGGAACAGCTCGCCGGCACCCTCGGCATCGCTGGCGGTGATGATCGGCGTGTGGATCCAGTAGAACCCGCGTTCGTGGAAGAAGCGATGCGCCGCCTGCGCGAGGCAGTGGCGCACGCGCGCCACGGCGCCGAAGGTGTTCGTGCGGACCCGCAGGTGGGCGACCTCGCGCAGGAACTCCAGACTGTGCCGCTTGGGCTGCACGGGATAGGTCTCGGGGTCATCGACCCAGCCGACGACGCGCACGCTGTCGGCCTTCATCTCCACGGTCTGGCCCTTGCCCGCGCTAGCCACGAGGACGCCGTCGCACTCGACCGCGCAACCCGCCGAAAGGTGCTGGATCTCGGTCGCGTAGTTGGGCAGTTCGCCTGGCGCGACCACCTGCAGCGCGTCGAAGCAGGTCCCGTCGTGCACCTGCACGAAACTCAAGCCCGCTTTCGAGTCCCGGCGCGTACGCACCCAGCCCTTGACGGTCACGGCGGCGCCGAGCGGCATCTTTCCCGACAGCAGGCTCGCGATCGACTCCCAGGTCATGGCAACTCCTCAGGTTACGGACGCGGCGGACCCGGCCACGCCGCGGACCGCCGCCGACAGGATGGTACCACGGACGCCTCGCGGCGACAACGCCGGGTACGCCGGCGGTCCGGCGCGCTCGCAGCTCGGCGCGGCGCAAGGCCGCAGAAATTTCCCTCAAGCCGCGATCCGGCTTGCCGACAATCTCCCCAGTCAACGGCTTTCCACCTCCGGGGAGGACTGAAACATGCGCATGCTCCTGATCACGCTCGCCGCCTGCCTGCTGACCGTCCCGGCCATGGCGGCCCAACCGTACTCGACCTACACGTACGACTGGGAGGACGGCATCGCCGATTACCTCGGCACGTTCAACACCGACATGGTGGCGGCCCCGAACGTCGTGGCCAACCGCCCGGGCAGCCCCGGATACGGCCTGGTGCTGACGAAGAACCGGCCCGCCACCCAGTCCCCGCAATCGAACGGCTTCATGGCCACCGTGTGGGGCCTGCAGGCCGGTGACCAGGTCACCGCCTCGATCTGGCGCTTCGACGACGCTTCGGCGCTGCCGAACCTCCGCCTCACCGCGCACTACAACAACGAGCTCGGCCAGTCCAGCGACGTGCGCGAGCAGAACCTCCAGCTCAACCACGGTGTCCTGCCCGGCCGGACCACCTACGGCGAATTCGCCGGCTGGGAGGAGATCAGCCACACGTGGACCATCGAACCCGGCAACACCGGTCTGGTCATCAACGCCGTGGTCTACGGCGACCAGGATGCCTCGATGATCGTCGACGACATCACGATCATCGCGCCGGCCAACGCCAACGTGCGGCTGCCGAACGCCTACTTCGGCCAGGGGCAAGGCGTGCCGGTCTCCGACGCGGCGACCTGGACCGCTATCAAGTCTCTGTTCCGTTAGGCCAGCGACGTTCTTCAAGTGCCCGGACAGGGCATGCGCCGCCCGCGGGGACCGACGGTCCCCGCGGCGACGTTTATCCGCCGCTCGTGCCGGCGGGGGCCGGCTCTGCGCCGCGCTCGGCCGGGCGCCTCCGGCCTCCTCGCCAGAAGCTCATAAGACATGATTCGGGCTAGAAGAGCGGCCTGCCGGCGGGGTCGTAACCGGTCAACTCGCCGTATCCGCGGCAACCAGGACCGGCCACGGCCCCTTCCCAGTAGACCACGCCTGTCCGCGGACCGACGTTCTCCGCCGCCGCGACGCGAGCCGCGAACTCGAGATCGATCCCCGCTTCGGGAAGCTGCAGCCGCCAGGCGATCGGGTAACGCGCCTGCGTGACCGGACTGGTCCAATGGCGCAACGGGCGCAGCGCCGTCGGCGGTGGCTGCAGCCAGCGGACCTCGCCGTCGGCCGCCACGACCGTCGCGCGCGCCGCGTCGGCGCGGCCCTCCCGGTCGCGCAAGGCGAAGAACATGACGTCGCGGCCGTCGTCGAGCTGCAGGCTGAACCAGTCCCAGCCGCGATGGCGTTCGGCGAGCTGCGCGGTGAAGATCTCGCGGTCCAGCCACCCGCGACCTGTTATCGCGAGCGTGTCCGATCCGGCGGCCAGGCTTCCGCGGACCGCCAGGCGGGTCAAGCTATAATACAGGCTGCCCGCGTTCGCCTCGGGATCCTTGACGCTATAGCCGCCGGGCCCCTGCAGCACAGTCCCCCGTTCGGGCACGAGTTCCAGATCGAGCCACAATCCCAGCTGCGCGTCGGCGGCCGTGGCGGCGAAGCTCGCGGCGCGCCGGCGCAGCGACCAGTGCGCGCCCGTCCCCGCCGGACCGCGACACCACGCCAGCACGCTGTCCGGCATCGCCGGGAACCCGCCCCGACCCGGGCCGGTCCGCGTCAGGACCTCGCTGAACAGATGGCGCCCGCTCTGCAAGTCGGTGACCGCGGCATGGCCCAGCACCAGATCGCGCGCAGCCCAATCGCTGCGCCAGGGCGGCAGTTCGGGCACCAGGCCCAGCCGGAAGAAGGTGATCTGGAATCCGTGCGTCGGTTCCCCCGCGTCGCCCGCGGCCAGTTGTCCGGTCACGTACCACCATTCGTTGCGGTAGGCCGGATGCGCGTGATGGTCGCGCGGGAACTCCCAGCGATGACCGGCTCCCGCCTGCAACCACTGCGCCGCCGCTTCGCGCCCACCGCCGCCGGCGAGCAGCCACAAACAGCCCAGGCATGCCGCGACCAGCTTCATTGCCGGTCCTCCCGGGTCAGCTCGGCCGCCGGCGCGCGGCTAGCTCGCAGCGCGGGCCAGGTGGCGGCAGCCAGCGCGGCGCCCATGATCCAGACAGCCTGCATGGCCAGCGTCCAGACCGGCACGTCGAAACGGATGGTCCAGCCGAACCAGTCGCGATTGATCAGCAGGATCAGGATGACCGCCAACGCCGCGCCGCCCGCCGCGCCCAGGACCAACCCCATGAGACCGAGCCCCGCGCCTTCGCCCAGCCCCAGCCGCAGCAGCTGCGTGCGCGTCGCGCCGAGCGCCCGGTAGAGCGCGTGCTCGGCGGCTCGCTCGCGCCCCATGATCAATAGAGTCAATGAGATGCCGCAGATCGCGATGATCAGGGCCATGACCTGCAGGACGCGCGTCACGGCGAACGTCTGCTCGAAGATGCCGAGGACCTCGGCGCGCAGGCGGCGGTTGCTGCGCAGTTCGACGGCGGTGTCGACCAGTTCCGCGCGCATGGCGTCCAGAACGACCGCCGCGTCGGCGCCCGGCTCCAGGTGCAGCGCCAGGGCGGACGTGCCGCCCGGACCGAAGATGCCGTCGAGCGTCTCGCGCGTCATGAACGCCAGGCCGTGTTCGCTGCTGTAGTCGTAACCGATCCCGGCGACGACGAGTTGCACAGGGCCGTGCGGTCCGGCGAGGTCGAGCATGTCGCCTGGACCCAGGCCGGTCCGCCGCGCCAGGGGTTCGGTGATCAGGACGGCGCCGCCCTGGCGCAGACGCTGCTCCGCATGGTCGGGATCGCCCGCCAGCAGCGGCACGCGCGTCGCCCAGCGTCCCGGAGCCTCGCCGAGGCGATGGAACGCGACGAGACGTACGGGCCGACCGTCCGCCGTGAAGGCGTCGAAGCGCCGCTGCAGATCCGCGGCGGCGACGCCATCCCAGCCGACCAGCAGATCGACGACGGCGGGCGAGAGCGGAGCGCGGCCTTGGTCCCGCTGCCAACCGGCGCTGGTGGCGAAGATGTCCGCGACCAGGCTTTGCGCCAGCCAGGTGTCCAGCGTCGCCCGGAAACTGCCGATCAAGACGGTGACACCGACGAGCATCGCAACGGTCATGGCCAGGGCGGAAACGGCCGGCGTGGTCGCCTGCAGCCGCGTCGCCAGGCCCCGCATTCCCAGCCGCCAGCCGAAGCCTCGCGCCGGAACGCGACGGCAAGCTTCTCTCAGGAGCCACGGCGTCAGCAAGGGCAGCAGAGCCAACACGAAGAAGGCGAGCACGAAGCCGCTCTCGCGCAATCGCCGACCACCGCCGAAGTACCAGACCATGACCAGGGCGCCGATCGCCAGCGCCACCAGGGCGAGCCGCGCGGCCAACCGCCGCAGCCGTTCCGTCGGCCCGGCGGCCGCGAGCAAGGCGACCGGATCGCGCCGGCTGACATCCAGCGCAGGCAGCAGAGCGCCGAGCAGCGCGCCCGCCGCTCCGACGCCGAACGCCAAGAGCACCAACGGCACGGACAGCGACAGCCGCTCCATCTCGCTGAGCAGGTAGATGTTCGTGAGCGTGGAGCTGACCGCGGCCAGATTGAAGTGAGCCGCGAGATAACCGAGCGGCACGCCCAGGGCGGCGCCGCTGAACCCCAGGATCGTCGCTTCGAACAGGATCGAGGCGAGGAGCTGGCCGCTGGTCGCCCCCAGCGCGCGCAGCAAGCCGAAGTGGACCCGCCGCCGCACGAGCGAAGCATGCACGGTCGTGAAGATGAGGAACATGCCGACCAGGATCGACACGAGGCTCAACGCCGTGAGGTTCATGCGGAAGGCCGCGAGCAGCCCGGCGGCCGCGCTCTCGCGCTGCTGCGGGGTCAGCACGCGCACGCCGGCGCCGAGATCTCGTTGCAGGCGGGCGGCGCTGGCTTCCGGCGACGATGTGGGCGGGATCTGCACGTCGATCTGGTCGAGGCGACCGAACCTGCCGGTCAGGTGCTGGACCTGCGCGATGTCCATGAGCGCCAGGCGGCTGCTCGCCAGAGGTTCGTGCGCCTGGAAGTCGACCAGCGCGCCGACCCGCAAGGTCGTCGCGCGGTCGCCGAAGGCCGCGCTGAACGTGTCGCCGGCGGCCAGGCCGAACTCGGCGGCGAACCCGGGCGTCACAGCGATCCAGCCGGGCACGGCCATGAGCTCGGCCAACATCTCGAGGCCGCCTCCCAGGTCGCTACCGTGTTCGGCGGCGTCGCTGGATCCCAGGCGGATGGGATAACGCACCGGCGCGAAGACATCGACGCCGACGACCTCGAGGAAGGTGCGCGGATGCTCGCGCAACGGCGACCAGGCGCGCACGACAGGCCAGGCCGCAGCCACCTCCGGATGAGCCAGCACGCGTGGGTAGAGATCCTCGGCGAGATCCTGGCCCTGCGCGACGACCGTCAGATCGGCATCGCCCGAAACGGCCTTCATCCCGCCGCTGAACGCGGCGAGAGCGCCCTGATTCAGCGACTGGATGCTGACGACCGAGGCCACTCCGAGCGCCACGCCACAGACAGTCAGCGCGGTCAGGGCGCGCGCCTGGCGCCAGTGCGCCAGCATGGCTCGCAGCAGGGGCCCGCTCAATCTGCAGCCTCCAGGCGCCCGTCCCGCAGCCTCAGGACGGCGTCCGCCAGGGCCGCCTGTTCCGGGCTGTGGGTGACGAGCAACAGGCCGGAGCCGTCTTCGCGCGCGAGACGCAACAGGAGGTCCAGAACGCGCGTCGCGGCGCCCTCGTCGAGATTCCCGGTCGGCTCATCCGCCAGCAGCAGCGGCGGCCTGCGCAAGAGCGCGCGGCAGATGGCGACGCGCTGCATCTCGCCGCCGCTCAGCCGGCCCGCCAGATCGCTCTCCCGCTCGGCCAGATCGACGCGCGCCAACAACGCGCGCGCGCGCCGTCGCACCTCGTCCGGAGCATCGCCCGCCACCCAACCCGGCAGACAGACGTTCTCGAGGACCGAGAGATGAGGCAACAGATGGAAGAACTGGAAGACGAGCCCGACGCATCGCCGGCGCAAGAGCGACCGCTCGCGGTCGCCGAGACCGGCGAGCGGCCGGCCATCGATGAGGACCTCTCCGCGCGTCGGCAGGTCGATGCCGGCGGCCAGGTGCAGAAGGGTCGATTTCCCGCTCCCGCTGCGCCCGACCATGGCCAGAGAGCCGCCGCGGCGTAACTCGAAAGACACGGCATGCAGAACGCGGCGGCGGCCGCCGCCCGCAAGCGCGTAGCTCCGCTCGACGGCGCGAAATTCGAGGATCGGCCGAGACATGGCGATCAAGGTAACACGGGCCGGCCCGCGCGGCACGCATTGCCAGAGCGGATGGCCACAATATGGACATAACCTGTACAACAAGGGCCTGTTCGACTCGATGAAGCGAACCGCACGCCTCCCGCCGCACATCGTGCTTAATGCACAAATTCCGCCCTTGGCCGGTAAAATTGCCACGGGAGCGCAAAAAATAAAGATCGACCGGGTCTTGTTTCGTGTCTAGATATTGTCTATATTCAGACAGGCCCACCGCAAAGGATGGCGTACGGCGATGATCATGTATCGAAACATCCCGGACATCGCCGTTGTCGGCGCCGGTCCCGCGGGATTGGCCTGCGCGGCGAGGCTCGCGGAACACGGCTTGCAGGTCCAGGTCTACGACAAGGGCCGGCGCCCCGGCGGCAGGACATCGCTGCGCGAAGACGCAGGCCTCCTGTTCGAGCACGGCGCTCCCGGCGAGAGCACGCTCGTCGCCTCGCTCGTGGCGCGCGTGCCGGCCATCCAGCGCGCGCGCGTGACCGCGCTCGAGCGCACGCACGGCTGTTGGCTGCTGCAGATCGACGGGACGCCGCTACGCTCTCGGCACCGTGGCGTCGTGCTGGCCGTCCCGGCTCCGCAAGCGGTCGCCTTGTGGCCGCCGCTGTCGGCGCCCCTGCGACAGGTGATCATGCGGCCGGTGCTGACCGCCCTGCTCGGACTGCCGGGCCCCCTGAACCGCGCCTGGGACAGGATCACCTTCGCCGGCGGCAGCCTGGCCGAAGCGCGCCGTCAAGCGGTCGTGCGTCCCGGCGCGCCGGAAACGTGGGTGCTGCACGCCTCCCCCGGATTCAGCCAGGACAATCTGGAATGCGAAACCGACGGCGTCGCCCGTCATCTTTGGCGTTGTTTCCGCGACGCCCTGTCCCTGGACTTCAGCGTGCCCAGCTTCCTGCGCGGCCACCGCTGGCGCCATGCGTTGACCGTCGAACCGTTGGGCCGCAGTTGCTGGTACGACCCTCAGCTCGAGCTAGGGGTCTGCGGGGATTGGTGCCTCGGCGACAACGTCGCCGCCGCACTGGCCAGCGGTCGGACCCTGGCCGATCGCATGCTGGGCATCGCGGAACGGCCCCCGCGGATCTCCTTGAGCCTGCGCGACGGCCCGGTATGACCCCACCGGCCGCTCGCCCGCCGCTGGCGCGGCGGCCCCGACGTCAGCCGCGATCGGGCTGCGGCGAGCTGGCCTCCTCGGCGCCGCCGCCCGGGCCGACACGCGACCGCCGCAGCGGCCGCGGCAGCAGCCGGAAGATATCTTCGGCCAGCGAGGCGGTCGTCGGCAGAAGCACCGTCGTCAGGAAGCTCGAGACGATCAGGCCGCCCATGATCACCAAGGCCATGCTGTAATAGTAGACCCCGCCCAGCGTCGGCTTCTGCACCACGATCGGCACCAGGCCGATGACCGTGGTCAAGGCGGTCATGATGACCGGTCGCAGCCGCTCGCGGCCGCCGCGCAGCATGGCCTCGGTGCGCGGCATGCCCGCGCGCCGGTAATAGTTGACGTGCGCCAGCATCACGATGCCGTTGTTGACCACGATGCCGATCAACAGCAGCAGGCCGATGCTCGCCGGCTGATCGAAATCGGTGCCGGTGAGGTAGAGCATCCAGAACGCTCCGGCGAGGGCGAACGGCAGCGCGACCAGCAGCGCGATCGCTTGCGGCACCGACTCGAAGAGACCGGCCATCACCGCGAAGACCAGCAGCAATGCGAGCAGCAGATTCGTCCAGAGCTCGCGAGACTGCTCGCGCCGCTGCTCTTCCCACTCGCCGAAGGACCAGCTGTAACCCGGCGGCCAGTCCACGCCGTCGAGGATCGCCGCCACCCGCGGGCGCCAATGGTCGGCGGTCCCCTGTTCGTAGCGGGCGAAGACGCGCACGTTGGTCAGCCGGTTGTTGCGGTGGATCATGATCGCGCCGGGCTTCGGCGTCAGGGCCGCCACCGCCGCCAGCGGCACCGGCTCGCCACTCTCCGTCAGCAGCGGCAGATTGCGCAGCTCATCGACGCTGCGCTGCTCCTGTTCGTCGAGCGCGAGGCGCATCTCCCGTTCGCCGTCCGGCGTGCGGAATCGCGGCAGCCGTCGGCCCCGGAACGTCAGGCCGACCATCTGCCCGATCTCGTCCGGACGCATGCCGTAGCGGCTGGCGAGGTCGCGGTCGACCATGATGTGCAGCTCCTCGGCCGCGTCCTCCCCGCGGGAGCTGACGTCCAGCAGGCCCTCCTCCATCTGCAGCCGCTCGACGATGACGCCGGCCAGGTCGTTCAGCACCGCCGTCTGCTCGCCCAGGATGTTGAACATGATCCGGTTGCGGCCGCCACCGTGCCGCCAGCCCATGGTGTTGTCCTCGATCGTCAACGCCACGCCCGGGATCTCGGGCAGCAGGCCGCGCAGCGTGTCGCGGATCCGCGCCAGCGTGGCGTCGTCCGCGGCGCCGGCGTGCGGATAGACCCGCAACAAGGACCAGCGATCCGACCAGAACGAGTAGATCGCGCGGGCCGCGAGGCGCTCGCGATGCGGCGCCAGCCGCTGCTCGATCTCGGTGATCAGCTCGCGCTTCCGATCGAGGCTGACCTCTTCGGTGAATCGGATGCGCAGCTGCACGAAGAGCTCGGGGTTCGAGACGCCGAAGTTCTTGTCGACCTGCTGGAACGGATACAGCGTCGAGGCGAGCACGCCGAGCCCGATCAACGGCGTCAACCAGCGGTGGCGCAGGTTGAAGGCCAGCACCCGCGCGTAACCGGCCTCCAGGCGCCGCATCGGCTTCGACTTCGGGCGCGGCCGCGAGCGGATGAAACGCGTCATCGCGAGCGGGATCAGCGTCTGCGAGATGAAGAGAGAGGCCAGCAACGTCAGGCAGACGGTCTGGCCGAGTTCGCGCAGGATCAGGTTCATCTCGCTCGGCTTGTTGAAGATCAGAGGCAGGATGACGATGACCGAGGTCATGGTCGCCGCCGTCACGGCGACGGCGACCTCGCCGGCGCCGCGGCGCGCCGCCTCGCGCCGCTCGCGGCCCTCTTCGCGATGGCGGAAGATGTTCTCCATGATGACCACGGCGTTGTCCACGAGCATGCCCACGCCCACGATCAGCCCCAGCAGCACGAGCGTGTTGAGCGTGCCGCCGCCGAGCCAGACGGCCGCCAGCGCGACGACGATGGACAACGGGATGCAGAGCACCGCGAAGAGAGTGCTCGCCAGGCGCCTCAGGAAGACGAACAGCACCAGGGACGCCAGGAGCGAGCCGAAGACGCCGGTGGTGGCCAGGTCGCGCAGCGCCTGGGTGATCTCGTCCCCCTGGCTGAACCAGACCATGAAGTTGACGCCCTCGAGTTCGGGATCGTCGTTCATCGCGGCGATGCGCGCCTCCAGGGCCCGGCAGACCGCGACCGTGTTGGCCTTGCTCTCCTGCGTGACCGACAGCCCGATCGCGAAATCGCCGTCCAGGTGACGCCCGTATTCCAACGGCGGCTCGCGATAGACGACATCGGCCACGTCGCGCAGGCGCAGGCCGTCGGCGCGCAGCGGCAGCGCCGCGATCTGCTCGGCCGTCGCGAAGGTGCCCACCGTGCGCAGCATGAACTGCTGTTCGCCGGATTCGATGCGCCCCAGGGATTGGTCGAAGTTGCTCGTGCGCAACAGGCGCGTGATCTGGCGCACGTCGACGTTGTGGCGCTGCAGGTCGGCGGGCCGCAGGTTGATGCGCACCTCGCGGGGATTGACGCCGTCGAGTCGCACGCCGGCCACGCCGGGCACGCGTTCGAGCGGGCGCAGGATCTTGCGCTCCAGCAGATCGTAGCTCGCCGAGAGATCGCGCCGGCTGGAGAGGCGCGCTTCGAGGATGGGTTGCTCCTCGCCCTGACCGGACCACGAGCGACTGACGATGATGTCGCCGATGTCCTCCGGCAAGTCGGCGCGGATGCGGTCGATGCGTTCCCAGACCTCGACCCGCGCCAGATGCAGATCGGCGCCCCAGTCGAAGCCGAGGCGCAAGCGCCCACCTTCGCTGCCCGACCGCGACCACAGGGACTTGAGTCCTTTGACCGAGCTGACGGCCTCCTCGAGCGGCCGGACGATCATGTGCTCGACCTGCTCGGGCGAGGCGTTGGCGTAGGCGACCTGCACGAAGAGTTCGGGCCGTTCGATGTCCGGCATGAACGCCAAGGGCAGGCGCGTCGACGCCACGGCGCCCATGGTCAACAGGCTGACCATGATCATCAGAGTCGTCACCGGGCGCCTGATGGCGAATTCCGGCAGCGTCATCGCGATCTCCGCGTGTGAGCTTGGAACTTCGGCAGGAGGTCCTTCATGATTCATCCCGGCCAGGGCTGCCGCCAAGGATAACTCGATCTGCGGCTTCCGTCACGGCGGCGCGGCGACGGATACCAGACCGTGCGCCGCGACGCGACGCGCGCCGCCAGGCCTCCGGCCGCGAGTCGCGACCCTGCGCATTGTGTGGTCTATTGACCACCATGACGAAATGTGATAGTGTCCTGCAACAGATCCAGCAGCGTGCGATCATCCGTACCGGTATATCCGTTCCGACATCCGGGCGCACAGACTGCTAGACGGTACTGGGGGCATGCCACTTCGCCGCCATGGGTGAGGGGGCCTTGTGTTCGTTTCGTCGATTCCGAGGAGGGTCACACCATGCTATCGACACACACGAGAGCCGCTCGGCGCGTATCAGCGGCGGCCTTTCTGATCGGGACCGCGTTCGCGGCCGCTCTCGCT
>CAZJWO010000036.1:0-31673 GCA_964549735.1 uncultured Fibrobacteraceae bacterium
GATAATGAGCGGTGACTGGAGTTCAGACGTGTGCTCTTCCGATCTCGCGACGGGCTGTACGCCACGCTCGCCGGTTACCAGTTCCAGACGTTCCTCGACTGGCGCCAGCAACACGATCCGCAGGGCCGGTGGCAGGCGCTGCACGCGCGGCTCGGTGGTCGGCCCGTGCCATCGCTGCGCCGGGCGCTACGCGCCATGGAGTTGGGCCGGGTGCTCGAGGCCCTGGCCGCGGTCAACGGCGCGCCGGCCTGGGACCGCCTGCAGTCCGGCGATTTCGCGGAACTGGCCGCCGCGTGGGCCGAGCTGCTGGGCGCGGCCGGAGCCACCGCGCCAGCGGCGGACCGCCCGCGGCCGACCAGAGCGGCGCTCGCCGCGGAACTGGCCGCGGTCGGAGCGGCGATGGCCGGTGAACCGGCCGACGCTGCCGACGTTGCCGACGTCGCCGACGTCGCCGACGCTGCTGGCTCTTCCGACCAGGGCGCTGCCGAGCCGGAAGCTGCGGCTCTGTACGTGGCGTGGCAGCAGCGGCATCTGGCCGCGGCTCTGGGTCAGCCGGTGCCGCCGGAACCCGGCCTCGCGGCCGCGAATCCCGCCGAAGGCTTGTATCGCCTGGGCAGCGACGACTTGGCGCTCTGCCAGGAGCAGATGCGTGCGGGTCTGCGGGCCGTCTTGCCGGCCGACGGAAACGTCGAGCCCGTGCTGGCCGCGGCCGATCTCCTGACGCGCCACGGCGACCTGCTCGGTCCGCGTCCTCGCCAGGCCCTGCAGCGACTGTTCGCCGACCGTGCGGCGCAAGAGTTCCTGCAAGCCAATTGCTTCGCCGAAACCTGGTACTTCAGCAAGGAGAGCGCGGAGATGCTGTTCGACTGCGCGGCGATCGCGTTGCCCGTGCTCGACGGCATGCCGGGCGCCGCGGCGCGCGCGGCAGCCGCCCGGCTCAAGAATCTGGCCGCCGCGGCCGGCTATCGCCAGCAGGAGCTGCTCGCGCGGCTCGCCGGACCCGCGGCCGGGTCCGCGCGCGGGCCCGCCTGAGGTCGCGATCCGCTCAGAGCGCGACGCCCAGCAGTCGCGCCAGCCGCGGCACGTCGGCGGCCAGCGCGTCGGGAGCCGCCGCCGCCAGGTTCGCGGCGGGCACGAGGCCCCAGGCCACCGCGATGCTCGGACAGCCGAACGCGCGCGCGGCGAGCACGTCGTTCGGGCTGTCGCCGACCACGACGACCTCGTCGGGCGCCAGGCCCGTGCCGGCCAGGCAGGCGGCCAGATGCGCCGGATCCGGCTTGCGCGCCGGCGCATCATCTCCGCCGACCACCCGGGCGAAACGACCGTCGATGCCCAGACCGGCCAGGATCGCGAGCGAGAAGTCGCGCGGCTTGTTCGTCGCCACGAAGAGCGGGCGGTCGCCGAGAACGTGCAGCAGTTCGTCGATCCGGGGATAGAGGCGCGTATGATCGAGCAGATGCGCGGCGTAATGGGCGGCGAAATGCTGCATGGCCGTCTGCAAGTCGTCCGGCGCCACCGGCCTCGCGACGCGGCCGGTGGCCGGATCGTGCCCCAGCACCCGCTGGAGCAAGAGCTGGACGCCGTCGCCGACGTAGCCGATCGTCACGCGCGCGGTCAGCGGCGGCAGCCGCAGCGCCCGCCGGGCGGCGTTGGCGGCCGCCGCGATGTCGGCGCTGGTATCGACGAGCGTGCCATCGAGGTCGAAGATGACGCCGCGCCGGGCGGCCAGGATCCGGTCGGGCGTCGCGTGGTGATCGGACATGGCGATCCTTCGCGTTGGCGGCCCGCCGGCGCAACTCGCACCTTGCGCGGCCGCCGGCCTGCACGATAATTGCTATGAGCAATCTCAAGGAGGAACGTCATGCCTGCCAGCAGGGATCCTGGAGCTGGGAAGAAACGCCACCCGAACCAGTCCGGCGCCACGCCAGACGCGCCGGGCGGCAGGCTGGCGAGGCGCCGCCAGCGGCTGGCGCCCGACAGCGGCAACCGTCTTTCCCGTCCCCTCGCCGCGGCGTTGATCTTGATCGTCGCCGGCGGCGCCTACCTGTTCTGGCCGCGCGGTGGCGGCGCCCCGCGTGGCATCGGCGAACAGCTCACGGTCATCACGACCGATAGCCTCGTCGCCAGCGCGCCGCGCTCCGGCAGCGTCGACATCGTGGAACACGAGAAACCGCTGGTCGCGGAGAAGCCCGCCGCGCCGGTCGCCGGCGGCAGCGCCGGCACATCGCCGGCGGACGGCGTCCTCGGCGGCGAACGGACCAGTGCGCCCGCGACGCCCGCCAGCCCGACGAGTCCCTCGCCCATCGGGCCGCAGTCCGGCCCCGCTCGGAGTTCGCCGACCCCGCGCGGGCACGCGACCGTCACGCCGCCGGCAGCGGATGTCCAGCCGCGGCCGCAGACCGAGCCGGTGCTGCTTCAGCCGAGGCCGACGGGCGGTTGGGCGGTGCAGGTGGGCGCGTACGGAAACGAGGCCAATGCCGAATCGGTGGTCCGGCAACTGAAGACGAAAGGCATCGACGGCCAGGTGCGGGCCGCAAACACGTCCACCGGCGACATCATCTACCGCGTCTGGATCGGCTGGTTCGAGAGCCGCGAGCAGGCGATGGCGTACGCGCGCCAGGAGAAGGGCAGCCTCGGCGAGGCTCACCCGGTCCACCGCTGAGACACGCCGCGCCGAAGCGGTCCATTCATGGTGGGCCCGCGGCCCCCGCGCCGGCCCCGCCGCACTTGACCTTGAAGCTCAGCGCCATGAAGCCGACGGTCAACCGCTCGTGCCGCAAGAACACGTGCTGGGGCACTTTCAATTCGGTCGGCGCGAAATTCAAGAGGCCGGTCACGCCGGCGGCGATCAGGCGGTTCGCCACGTCCTGCGCGCTGCCCGCCGGCACGGTCACGACACCGATCTTGATGCCTTCGCGACGGCACACCGGCTCCAGCTCGTCGAGATCGCGGATCGGCTGGCCGCGGATCTCCAGGCCGTGCAAGCGGGGATTGACGTCGAAGATCCCGCGGATGGGAAAACCCTGCGCCGGCAGTCCCTGGTATGCCGCCAGCGCCTGGCCCAGATGCCCGGCCCCGACGATCGCGGTCGGCACGGGCTGGTCGACCCCGATGATCGTTTCGAGCGCCGCGACGAGCTTCCTGACCTGATAGGGCCGGCCGGGACTGCTGAATCCCCCGAAATAGTGGAAATCGTGCCGCAGCTGGCTGGCTTTCAGGTCGAGCGACTCGGCCAGCTGCCGCGACGAGACGTCCTCCACGCCGATGCCATGCAGCAGTTTGAGCTTTTCGAGGTAGAGGGGCAGACGCAGGATCGTGGCTTCGGGGATATCGCCGACTCGGGCGCTCCGTTTCACGGGCGGGGACCTCTCGCCTGAGGCTTTGCGGGGCGGATCCGGGAACGTGCGCCGCGACGCGGCCGGATGTCAATCGCCCAACAGGTTATCCCGGATCCGTCGCGGATGCAACCGGCGAAACCGACCCCACCGGCGGCGGCACGGCCGGCATTTTTCGTGGACTGCCTGGGGTCGCCGCCTATATTTGAGCCGCTCCACGCACGAAACCGGACGGCGGACGCCCGCCGCCCCGACGGTCGCGACCCAGCCCCGGCGGTGTCCATGAGTCCTCGCAGTGCCCTGACCGAACCCTGGTTGTTGCGCCCTCTGCCCCAGCTGGGCGAACTCGACGCCGCCGGCTACGCCGATCTCGGACTGATTTCGGGCCTGGAGGTCCACCAGCAGCTCCTGTCGGCGCGCAAGCTCTTCTGCCGTTGTCCGGCCGGGCGCTACAGCACCGGCCATCACGCCGAGGTCCTGCGGCACATGCGCCCGACGCTCTCGGAGATGGGCGAGTACGACGGCACGGCGCTCATGGAGTTCAAGACGCGCAAGGACATCGTCTATCTGCTGAACAACGAGACGGTCTGCACGTACGAGATGGACGACGCCCCGCCCTTCGAGATCGACGACGTGGCGCTCGATCGAAGTTTCGCCATCGCCCGCCTGCTCGGCTGCAGCATCGTCAGCGAGGTCCACATCACCCGCAAGCAGTACCTCGACGGCAGCATTCCGACCGGATTCCAGCGCACGGCGATCGTCGGCACCGACGGCCGCATCCCGTACCGCAGCCGCACCATCCGCATCCGGCAGATCTCGATCGAGGAGGACAGTTGCCGCGAGGTGAGCGATCGCGGACACCTGCGCACCTACCGCACCGATCGGCTCGGCATGCCGCTGATCGAGACCGTGACCGATCCGGACATGAAGACGCCCTGGGAGGTCATGGAGGTCGGGCAGATCCTGCGCTGGCTGGTGCGCATCACCGGGCTGGTGCGCACCGGTCCCGGTGCCGGACGCCAGGATGTCAACGTATCGGTCACCGGCGGCACCCGGGTCGAGATCAAGGGCGTGCCGAGCCTGCGCGACATCCCGCGCCTGGTGCACAACGAGGCCCTGCGGCAGACGAGCCTCGTCGCGATCCAGCGCGAGCTGCAGAAGCGGAGCATCCGCGCGCAGGACATCGCCGACCACGCCGTGGACGTGACCGCCGCCGTGCGCAACACCGAGTTCCGCAACGTGCGCCAGGCCGTCGAGAACGGGGCTACGGTCATGGCCGTGCCGCTGCCCGGCTTCGAAGGCCTGCTGGGTGCGGCCACCCAGCCGCGCACGACGTTCCTGAAGGAGTTCAGCGACCGCATCCGCGTCATCGCCTGCATCGACGATCTGCCCAACCTGGCCTGCTCCACCCAGGACGCGCCCACCTTCTCGGGCGGCGAGTGGGACAAGATCACGAAGGCCTGCGGGGTGACGGACACCGTGCCCGTGCTCGTCGTCTGGGGCCGGCAGCGCGACACCGAGACCGCCGCGCGCGAGATCACGATCCGCGCCCGCGACGCGACCGCGGGCGTGCCCAACGAGACGCGGCAGGCGCTGGACGACGGCACCGACGGCTTCGAGCGCATCCTGCCCGGCGCCGACCGCATGTATCCGGACACCGACTTGCCGCCGATCGGCATCCCGGACGAGCGCCTCGACCGGATCTTCGCGAATCTGCCCGCGCCGCCGTGGGTCCGGCAGCAGCAGCTGCGCGAGCAGGGCGTCGGCGCCGATCTCGCGGAGCGCCTGAGCCGCCATCCGGCCTATGACCTGTTCCAGCAGCTGCAGGCGATCCTGGCGCCGGCGCCGGACCGGCAGTTGACCGCCAACCAGCTCGCCAGCCTCCTGCTCGATCGCAGCTGCCCCCGCCCGCCCAGCCGCAAGGCCGCGGGCGATTGGTGGGACGCGGTCGTGCGCCGCCTGACGACCGGCGAGATCCTGCCCGAAGGGGTCTACCACGGTGCGGACGCGCCCCTGGAGCCCCTGCCCGCGGCGGCCGCGCGCCGGCTCTTCGATGCGGCGCTGCAGACGGCCCCGGCCGGCCCACGCGAGGGCCGACGCGGCGAAGACTTCGTCATGGGCCACGTGATGAGCGAACTGCGCGGCCGCGTCGCCGGCCGCACGGTGCGCGCCTGGGTGAAGGAGGCGCTGGCATGAGCGAACAGAACCAGGACTTCCCGGGCTACCGCTCGCCGACGGTCGACCTCCTGCGGCGCGAACAGGCTCCCGTCTGGAGCCAGGCCACGCTGCACACCGATCGCGGCGACTTCTCGGGCCTCATCCTGCCGCGCAGCGAGACCGCCGATGCCCACCACATCGTGCTGAAGCTCGACACCGGCTACAACATCGGCGTGCGGCAGGACACCGTCCGGCGCATCACGGTGCACGGCCGCAAGGTCGCCAACTACAAGATCCCCGAGAAGGCCTTCCCCTACGATCCCCAGAAGCCGCGCGTCAAGCTCATCGGCACCGGCGGCACCATCGCCAGCCGGCTCGACTACCGCACCGGCGCGGTGATCCCGGCCTTCAGCCCCGGCGAGTTGTACGGCTCGGTCCCCGAGCTGGCCGACATCTGCAACCTCGAGACCGAGAAGCTCTACGGCGTCTTCTCCGAGAACATGGGCCCGGAGCAGTGGCTGGGCACGGCGCGGGCGATCGCCGCCGAGATCGAGAAGGGCGTGGCCGGCATCGTCGTCGGGCACGGCACCGACACCATGCACCACACCGCCGCCGCGCTGACCTACATGCTGCAGGACCTGCCCGTGCCGGTCGTCATGGTCGGCAGCCAGCGCTCGAGCGACCGTCCGAGCAGCGACGCGGCGATCAACCTGATCAACGCCACGCACACGGCCGCCACGAGCGATATCGCCGAGGTCATGGTCTGCATGTTCGGTCCGACGAGCGATCAATACGGACTCCTGCACCGCGGCACGCGCGTGCGCAAGATGCACTCGTCCTATCGGTCCACCTTCCGCACGCTGAGCGACATCCCGCTGGCCCGCGTCGACCAGGACGGGGTGCGACCGTTCCGCACCGACTACAACCGGCGGCGCGACGAGAAGAAGGTCACGCTCAAGGATTGCTTCGACGACCGCATCTCCCTGGTCTACTATTACCCCAACATGAAGCCGGACATCATCGATTCGCTGGTCGAGAAGGGATACCGCGGCATCGTCATCGCCGGCACCGGGCTCGGACACGTCAACAAACCGCTCTATCCCGCGCTCGACCGCGCGAACAAGGCCGGCGTGCACGTCTACATGACCGTGCAGACGATGTGGGGCTACGTGCAGATGTACGTCTACGAGACGGGCCGGGAGATCATGGAGCTGGGGGTCGTGCCGGCGGCCAACATGACGCCCGAAGCGGCCTACGTGAAGCTCGGCTGGGCTCTCGGCCAGAGCCAGGATCGGCAAGAAGTCGCGCGACTGATGTTGACTCCCGTCTGCGGCGAGATCACCGACCGCGAGCCGCACAACGGCTACCTCGTCATGCAGGGCGGCATACCCGAAGTCGACGCCTTCATCTCGGAGCACTGGAAATGAGCACGACCGCCGGCGCAACACCTCGCGACGGACGGCGAGATCCGCGGCCCGCGCGGCCGTCGCGCGCGGTTGGCCGCCGGCGGCGCCGCGCCGCCGTCGCGCTGCACTTCGGCCTGCTGGCGGCGGCGTGCCTGACCGCGTGCAGCCGACCGCCGAGCGATCCGCTCGCCCGCGGCCTGCGGGCGATCACCGCCGAGGCGATGCTCGCGGACGTGGAGATCCTGGCCGGTCCCGATTTCTCCGGCCGGCTGTCCGGCGATCCCGGCTACGAGGCCGCCGCGCGCTGGTGCGCCCGCCGTTTCGACCGCCTCGGGCTTGTGCCCGGCGGCGACAACGGCACGTTCCTGCAGCGCCTGACCATCGAATACAACCAGATCCAGGGCACACCGACCCTGCTGGTGACGGGTCCGGATGCCGAGGCCGTCGCGGCCGAACTCGGGCGCGATTTCACGTGCCGCGGGTTCACCGGCTCGGGCACGGTCGACGCGCCGGTCGTCTTCGCCGGCTACGGCCTGAGCTCGCCGCACCTGGGTTACGACGACTACGGCGGGCTCGACGTGCAGGGCAAGGTCGTGCTGGTCTACAAGCGCCTGCCGTCCTGGTCTCCCGACACCCTGAGCTGGGACGCGTGGCACGGCACGCCGCGCGGCAAGGCGGCGATCGCCAGGCAGCACGGCGCCGCGGCGATCCTCTGGTTCGACGCCCCCCGCGAGGGCGACTGGGCGCCGCACCGCGGTCCGATCGGCAGCGTCATGCACGGCGGCGGCGCGTACCTGCCCGACATGCCGCACCTGGAGATCGACATCGCGCTGGCCGACCGGCTCCTCGGCCGGACGGGCGAGGCCCAGCGTCTGCAAGCGGCGATCGATTCGCTGCGCAGCCCGCGGTCGCGCGCGCTGGCCAGCCGCGCCACGCTCTCGGTGCAGGCGTTCTACGACCCCGCGCGCGAGACCTGCAACGTGATCGCCGTCCTGCCGGGCGGCGATCCCGTCCTGAAGGACGAAGCCCTCATCATCGGCGCCCATCTGGATCACGTCGGCAGGCAGTCGCCCGACATCTATTTCCCCGGCGCCAACGACAACGCGAGCGGCACGGCCGCGGTGCTGCGCCTCGCCGAAGCGTTCCGGTCGGCGGGGCAGGCGCCGAGGCGCAGCGTCGTCTTCGTCCTGTTCGCCGGCGAAGAGTCCGGCCTGGTGGGCTCGGAATTCCATGCCGCCAACCCGCTCTTCGCGACGGACCGGACGGTGGCCATGTTCAACTTCGACTGCGTGGCCTGCGGCGACTCGATCCGCATCGGCGGCGGCGAGAGCGCCCCCGAGCTGTGGCAGATCGCGCGGGCGCTGGACGCCGAGGGAGCCAATCGCACGGTCGCCGCCACCTGGCCGGGCGGCGGCGCCGACGCGACGCCGTTCTTCGCGCTCGGCATCCCGACCCTCTACTGGGTGACGACCAGCGGCTACGCGCATCTGCACGCGGTCACCGACACGCCCGCGACGCTCAACGGACCGCTCTACGCGGATCTGGTCAAGCTGGCCTTCCGCACCGCCTGGGCCGTCGCCGATGCGCCCGCCGCGGCGGCGGATCCGCGTCCGGCCAGCGCCGACTCGCTGGTGAGCACCACGCGGTCCTGAACCCTGCCGATCGCCGGCCGCCGGGCGCGCGTGTATGCTGTGCCAGGGACCGACAGCTGGAAGGTTCAGGCGCGATGCCGCTCGATGATCCGCTTCCCGCCACCATGACCCGGCTATTCTTGTGCAGCGCGCTCGCGATGGGCGTCGCGGCCGTGCCCCGGGACGCCGGCGCCGATGCCGGCGCGATCGCGGTCGGCGACCTCGCCGCCTGGCAGGGCCGCCGCGTCACCGAGCTGCAGTTGCCCGGATTGCCCGATCACCTGCGCGACAGCGCGCGCGCCGGCCTGGCGTTGACGCCGCGCCGCAAGGTGCTGGGCCGCCAGCTCGCGACGCTCACGCTGCGCGTGGCGACCGCCGACGCGCGGCGCCTGCGGCTGCTGCTCGCCCACCACGGGTATCCGGACGCGGTCGTGACGGCCAGCGGCGAAGCGGACGGACCGACGGGCGTCAAGGTCGCGTTCGCGGTGCAGCCGCGCTCGCCCGTGCGCTACGGGCAGGTGGCGATCACGGGATTGCCGGCGGAGCTCGCAGCCGTCGCCGACAGCATCCGCGTCGCGCTCGCGCCCGGCGGGCGTTTCGACGAGCGCCAAGTGCAGGAAGGCCGCCAGGCTCTGCTGCGCGCCCTGCGGCGCGAAGGTTTCGCGCGGCCGGAGGTGCGCCTGGCGGTCGTGCGGACCGCGCCGGCGGCCGCCGACGTCAGCTTCGCCTGCCGGCCGGGCGCGCGATTCACCTACCGCGACCTGCTCGTCACGGGCGCCCCGGACGACCTGCAACCGCTGGTTCGGCGCACCGTCGGCCTCGCGCCGGGCACGCCGTACCATCCCGGGGTCATCGCGGACACGCGCCGGCACCTGCGCCAGCTGCAGCTCTTCCGCCAGGTCCGCCTGCACGCCGATGTCCGTGACAGCACGACGTTGGACCTGCTCGCCGATCTGCGGCCGCGCGCCATGCTGACCACCGAGGCCAGCGTCGGCACCTTCACCGACAACTGGCTGGTCGTGCGGGGCGGTGCCACGCACCGCAACCTGTGGCGGCGCGGACGCGGCCTGTTCGTCGGCGCGAGCTACGCCACGTTCCGCCGGGACGCCGAGATCAGGACCTGGTGGCCGGCGCTCGTGACGGCGCGCTCGCGCACCGAGCTGCGGCTGCAACACGAGATCCAGGACGAGGAGAGCTACCGGCTCGACAAGACCGAGGTCGCGCTTTCGAACCTCTTCACGGCCTGGCGCTACTCCTCTCTGCGACTGGGCATCGCCGTCAGCCAGGGCGTCCTGGCCGATCGCTCCGCCGACCCCGACGCGTTCGCCTCGGAGGTCGGCCTGCAGACGCTGCTGCACGGGATCTGGTACCACGACACGAGCGACAATCCGCTGGAGCCGGCGAACGGCCAGCGGCTCACCGTGCAGTCGGAGTGGTCGCCGCCCGGCTTCTGGACGCGGTCGCCGTTCGTCTCGCTGCGCGCGTTCGGTTCACGGTACGTGCCGCTGGGAACCGGCAGCGTGCTCGCCCTGCGGCTCGACGGCGGCATGGCCTGGCCGCTGGGCGACGCGCGCGACCTGCGCCCGGACCGCCGCTGGTTCGCCGGCGGCGCCAGCAGCATGCGCGGCTACCGGCGGCGTCAGCTCGGCCCGACCGACAGCGATGGCCAGCCCATCGGCGGCGAGGTCCGCGTGCTGGCGGGGGCCGAGGTGCGGCTGCCGGTCTGGTCGCTCTTCGGCGCGGCGTTCTTCGTCGACAGTGGCCAGGTCTGGCGGCGTCCCGGCGACGTTCGCGCGCGCGACATCGAGGTCGCGACGGGATTCGGCGTTCTGGTCGGCACGCCGGTCGGTCCGTTGCGACTGGACCTCGCCCGCAATCTGGGCGCAGCGGCGGCAGGACAGTCGCGCACGCTGCTGCAGTTCGCCATCGGCCATCCGTTCTAGGAGTGCGCATGGACTCGACGCGCCGCACGCCGCCGCCAACCTCGCCGCGATCGAGGCGCTGGAACGCACGGCGTATTTTGCGCCGCGCCGGCGGGATCGTGGTGTGGGGCGCGCTCGCGACCGCCGGTCTGGCGCTGCTCGTCGCCCTGGTGCTGGCGCTGCCGGCGGGCCGGCAGTTGCTCGCGCGCGCGGCGTTCGACCTGGCCGATCGCGAGTTGCCCGGCGAACTCAGCGTGCAGGCGGTGCGCTGGCCACGCTTCGGCGAGCTGTCCGTCGCGGGTCTGCTGTGGACCGCGGACGCCGACACGTTGGCCGCGATCGAGGACCTGCGGATCGCCGTCTCGGTGTCCGACCTCCGGCGGCGAGATCTGACCATCGATCACCTCCAGATCAAAGACGTGACCGCGGATCTGCCGGCGATCGAGGATCGCCTGGCGGCCGCCGGAGCCTGGAACGCGGCGGCGGCCGCGCCACCGCCCGAGCCGCCAGCCGGCACGACGCCCTTCCTGCGCCCGGGAGCTCTGCCCTTCGCGCCGTCGCTGGCGCTCCGGCACGGGGTGATCGCCCGCGTGGCCCTGCGGCTGTCGCCGGTCCACACGGCGCATCTCGACAGCCTCGATCTCGCGCTCGAGTTGCGCCGCGGCCACCGGCCGCAGCTGGCCGCCGGTCTGCGGGCCAGGCCGCTGTCCACCCTCGGCCTGAGCTGGCGGGTGCGCGGCACCGCGGCCGCCGATACCATCGACCTGGCGCTGTCGCCGCTGCGCCTGGCGTCTCCGTCGCGCCTGCCCGCCGAACGCGATCTGCCGCTGGCTGGCCGCCTGCGCGTGCCCCTGGCCACGGTGGACTCGTTGCTGGCCGGCAAGTTCGCCTGGCCTTCCCTGGCGCTCGACGGGCTGCAGATCGACGGCGACGCCGGGACCTGGCGCCTCGACGCGCACAGCGACGGCCTCGGCCCCGGCCGCGTCGTCTTGCGCAGCGAGATGCCCGAGGCGCCGGTCGCGCTCCTGGCCGGCCTCGCCGCTCTGGGCGGCGGCACGACCGTCACGAGCGCGAGCCTCGCGGCGCTCGCGGCCCGCTGGAGCGAACACGGTCCGCCTTTCGTCGACCTGACGCTGGATCTGGAGCCGCCGCCGCCGGGCCAGCCGCTCTCGCTCGCGAAGCTGGGCGCGCGCGGACAGCTGCGACTGCCGGCGCCGGCCGCCGTCGCGCCGCTCTTGCCGCCCCAGCTGCACGTCGCCGACCTCGGGCCTCTCGAGCTGGATCTCGCCGCGGGCTACGACGGCACAGCCGAGCCGCCGGCCCTCTTCGTCGACCTCGATCTCGGCCGCACCGCGTGGCTCCAGCAGGCTCGGCTGCGCGCGGCGGGCAGCCGCGCCGCGGTCGATCGCGCGGAGGTCGCGCTGCGGTTCGCCGGACTGGAGATCTCCCTCGCCGGCGGCGCCGATCAGGACGGGTTGCGCGCCGACCTCGTCTTCGCGCTGCCGGACGCCGCCCTGCTGCGGCGCTGGCAGGATCCGGCGCTGGCGGACCTCGCCCTCGCTGCGCGCGGCGCGCTCTCGGTCCGCGGCCCCTGGCGCGGCCCGCGCGCCACGGCGCAGGCGAACGTCGCGCTGTCAACCGCCGGATTCGCCGTGCCGGAGCTGGTCCTCGCCGCGACGATCGCACCCGACACGGTCGCGCTGCAGATCGGTCTGCCCGGCGGTCTGCAGCTGCCCGCCGCGGACCTGGCGGGACTGGAGGTGGCCGGCCTGGATCTGGTCTTCGACGCGACCGTCAACGACGAGTGGCGCCATCTCGACGGCGTTCTCGGATTCTCGGTGCAGGCGCCGCCGGCGGCGCTGAACCTGCGCGGCCGGTGCCAGCTGCGCGACCTGGCGTCCGCGCCGGCGATCGTCTTGACGGCAGAGCATCTGCGCGTCTCCGTCGACCGCCACCATCTGACGAGCACGCGGCCATGGCACGCGGCGTTCTCGGCGGCGGACACCACGGCGCGCCTGAGCGGCCTGCAGCTGGCCGGCGATCTGGGAAGCGTGGAGCTCGACGCGTCCGCGAATCCGGACAGCCTCGCCGCGGCGCTCGCGCTCGATCTGCGCGTGCTGCTCGACGCCGTGCGCCCTCTGCTGCCGGCGGATGCGCAGGCGCGGCTGCCGGCAGGCACGCTCAACGTCACGGGCCGCGCGACAGCCGCTGGTTTGCGCCGGGCGCCCTGGGCCGGCGCGGCCTTGGCGCTGGCGATCCTCGATTCGCCGGACCTGGCCGGGCTCGGCGCCGATCTCGCGCTCAGCCTCGGCGGCCTGGGCTCGCTGCCGGCGCAGCCGGATCCCAGCGGACTGGGCTGGCAGGCCGGCAACGCCCGCGCCGCGTGCCGCCTGCGCGACCTCGCGAGCGAGCTGGCCGTCATCTCCGCGCGGATCCCCTGGCCGCTCGCCGGCGCGACCGTGCCCGACTCGCTGGATCTGCGCCTGTCGATTCCGGCGCTGGATCTCGGACGCCTCGCGCCGTTGCTGCCGCCCGATCACGGCGTGGCGGGCGCGCTGTCCGCCCTGGCCCGCGTGCACGGTCTGCTGCCGGCCGACGTGGTCGGACTCGTCCAGCGCGGCGAACTCGACCCGCGGCGCGATCTCGACCTCGCGCTGGCCGGCGAGATCAAGCTGACAGACGTCGCCCTGCAGACGAGCGCCGGCAGCGTGCTGACGCTCGACGGCGCGGTCGACCTCGTCGGCACCAGCCGCCAGCCGATGGCCGCGGCGTCCCTGGAACTCGGCGGCGACCTCGGTCGCGTCGAACTGCGCGCGCAGGCCAGCGCCGACAGCGTCGCGCTGGTCGCCGATCTCGGTCTGGCGCTCGACAGCGAGGTCGCGCGACCGTATCTGCCCCTGGGGCAGCAGGCCCTGCTACCGCGCGGCGCTCTGGCGGTCGACGGCCGCGTGCAGGCGAGCGGCCCGTTCGCCGCGCCCTGGGCCGCCGCCGATCTGCGCCTGGCGGTCGTCGACCAGCCCGATCTCTCGGCCCTGGCCACGGACATCGCCCTGCTGATCGGCGGCCGCGGACCGGTGCCGGCCGACCTCGCCGACGAGCGACGGCGCTGGCGCCCGCAGTCCGTCCGTCTGGATCTGCGTCTGCTGGACGCCGGCTCGCAGCTGCTGCGCATCAGCGCCCTGGCGCCGCTGCCGCACCTCGCCGCGGCCGCCGACTCGGTCGAGATGCGCCTGGACGCGCCCGGGCTGGACCTGGCGCGCCTGGCTCCGCTGCTGCCGGCCGGTGTCAGCCTGACCGGCCGGCTGGAGGCGGCGACCCGCGTCTGGGGCGAGATGGCGCCCGGCCAGGTCGATGCCGACCTCAATCTGGCTGGCCGGCTGCGCGCCGCCGACCTGCGCGCGCAATTGCCGGAGGGCTCGCGGCTGGCCGTGCGTGGCCGCGTCGACCTCGATGGCACCACGCTGGCGCCGTTGATCCGCGGCGGACTGTACGTCGAAGGCGGGCTGATCCGCCTGCCGGACCCGCCGCCGGTGCTGTTGCCGGCAACCGGCGACGCGTCGCTCTGGCGATCCGAAGCCATCGGCGCGAGCGGCACGCCGCCGGACGCGGTCGCCGCCGAGACGGCCGCCCCGGCAGCGGCGGCGTCGTTGGCGACGCCGGCCGGGCCGCCGGCAGCGGTCGTGGCGAGCGAGCCGGCCGGCGCCGGCCCCTTGCCGCGCGTCCTGCCGGACCTGGTCCTGACGCTCACCAGCCCCGGCGGCCTGTGGCTGCGCGGGCAAGGCCTGGACGTCGAACTCGCCGGCGATCTCTCCCTGCTCTTGCGCGACGATCGCATCGCGCTGGAAGGCGAGTTGCAGGCGGTGCAGGGCACGATGCGTCAGCTCGGCCACCTCTTCCGCCTCGAGCGCGGCCGGGTCGCCTTCGACGGCAGCGAGACGGAGCTCGATCCCGAACTGGACCTCGTCCTCGGCGTGCGCGTCGGGACCTACCGGATCGGGATCGAACTGGGCGGAACCGCCACCAGCCCCAGCTTGCGGTTCACGAGCGAGCCGGAGCTCTCGGAGGCCGACATCCTGGCGACCTTGCTCTTCGGCAAGCCGCTCGACGAACTCGACGAAGGCCAGACCGGCCTGTTGGCCTCGCGCGCGGCCCAGCTCGCCGCGGCCTACGGCTCGGCGCGGCTGCAGGCGAGCCTGGCTCGCCAGCTCGGCGTCGACGTGGTGAGCGTCGCCCCGCGCGAAGGCGACGAGGAGACGACCGCGCTGACGGTAGGCAAATACCTCAGCCCCCGCGTCATGGTCCGCTACGAGCAGCTGCTGCGCGAAGGCAGCGCGTTCTTCGTGCACCTGGACTACGCGTTCGCCGGCGCCTTCCGCCTGCACACGCAGATCAGCCAGGGCGAGGAATCGGGCGTGCAGCTCAAGTGGCAGCGCGACTGGTGAACTGGTCGCCGCGCGCGCGGCTTCAGCGCAGCACGGTGAATTTCCGCACCGTCCGGCGGCCGTCGACGGTCACCGCCGCCCAGTAGACGCCGGCGGCGGCCCGGACGCCCTGTGCGGTCCGTCCGTCCCAGCTGAAGACATTGACATCGGGAGCGGCCGTGACCCTGCCCAGCGCCCGGGCGAAGACGCGGCGGCCCATCGCATCGTAGACCTCGACGGCGACCGTGCTCGTCGCTTGCAGCCGATAGGCGATGGTCACCAGCTGCTCGCCGACCGGCGCGGGATTCGGATAGACCTTGGCGATCCCGATCTCCTCGACCGGCACGGCCGCCCGCCGCCAGAGGACCCAGCGGGCCGGATCGAGGTCCACCTGCTGGACGGTCTTGCCGGCCGGCAGGACCACGTCGTGCGTGGCCGTCGCGGCGTCGAGGCGCACGCGCGCCGAGATCGTCTCGCCGCCGTCCAGTGAGATCTGCAGCGGATAGACGTTGTCGAACACGACCGGCTGGATCTGCCGCAGCGTCACGCGGATCGTGTCGGGAGCGGCGCCGCCGGCCAGCACGTCGTGCCGCCAGCGCAGCTGCGGCACGCGATCGGTCGTCAGGTAGGGCATGAAGAAGTCGTCCAGCGGCTGTCCGGCGTACTGCGAGCAGAGGGCGATGAACTCGGCCGTGGTCACGTGCCCGTAGGGCCGACCGCCGCCCTGCGCCCACTCGCGCAGCAGCGCGAAAAAGCTGGCGTCGTCGTCGAGACGCCCGCGCAGCATGTGCACGATCCAGGCGCCTTTGTCGTAGATCACGCGGCCGGGGAAGACCGGCACCGGATCGTAGACCGGTCCCTGGCCGGCCCAATCCTCCGCGTCGCGCGCGCGGTCCATATAATCGTGGTAGGCCTCGCCGCCGTCGAGGTACTCGAACCAGAGCGCTTCGCTGTAGGTGGCCAGACCCTCGTTGAGCCAGATGTCGGACCAGGTCAGCGGCGTCAGGCTGTTGCCGAACCACTGGTGCGCGAGCTCATGGACGACGATGTGCCAGGCGAAACCCCGGCCGGTGATGAACGTGCGGCCGAAGCTCGTGCACGTCTGATGCTCCATCGCGCCGCCCCAGCTGAACAGCGCATGGCCGTACTTCTCCCGGCCGAACGGATAGATGCCGAACCATTGCTCGCACGCCTCGATCATCTCGCAGGTCCGGCCGAAATCGACGCGCGTGTCGGCCTCGAGTTGCGGATAGACGAAATGCTGCAGCGGCATGTCCGTGCCCAGGGGCGTGCGGCAGTTCTCCTCCCAGAGCACGTAGTTGCTGACCGCGACGGACACCAGGTAGCTGGCGATCGGATAGGTATGGACCCACTCGAAGGTCGTCCAGCCGGGCTCCGGCTCCCACTGTCCCTGCAGCAGGCCCGGCGCCGCGGCAAGCAGCGGGGTGCGGACCGTGGCGCGGATGGTCAGCCGGTTGATCTTGTCGTCCGGCCGGTCCTTGCACGGCCACCAGTACTTGGCGTACGCGGGTTGGCTCATCGTGGCGAAGACGGGCGCCTCCTGTGCGCCCGTGCCGTGGGTCTGCAGCCAGAGGCCGCGCTGCGCGGCCGGCGCGCTCGGCACGCCGCCATAGGCGACGGTCAACGAATCGACCACGCTCCGCGCCAGGGTCGCCGGCAGGCGCACGAGCAGCACGTCGCCGGCATGGCTGTAAGGCAGCGCGACGCCGGCTGTGCCCGTGACGGACGCAACCGTCAAACCATGCTCGGCGGCGAAATCCAGGACGACCGTGCGCAGGGTGTCGTCGCGGCTCGCGAAGACATGCTTGACCGAGCCGGCCAACGAGGCGTCGGCGGTATCCAGACGCAGATCCAGCGTGCTGCGCAGCAGATCATACCGCTCGCTGCCGGGCGCGAAGTCGCCCTCCTCGGGGCCCTTGCCGAGATCGCCGGCCGCGGATCCGCGCTTGCCTTCCCAGTCCAGGCGCGTCACGTCGCCATGGGGCAGCGGCGGCCGCGCATCCGCCGTCAGGAATCCGAGAATCGCGAGCAGGCAGACGACCGAGCTGCGGACCATGGTTGCTCCTCGGGGCGTGCGAAAGGGACGCTCCGCCACCATACCATGTCCGCACCTCAGCGCGCCACCTCTCCATGCGGCCGCGGGCCGCCGTGCCGCCCGCCGAGCACCCGCGCGCCGGCCGGCACCGAACTCGTGATCCAGGCGCCACCGCCGATGACCGCGCCCCGGCCGATCACGGTCTCGCCGCCGAGGATCGTCGCCCCGGCATAGATCGTCACGTCATCCTCGACGGTGGGATGGCGGCGGCCGCCCTTGACCAGGCTGCCGTCGGGATTGCGCGGGAAGCTCAGCGCGCCGAGGGTCACGCCCTGGTAGAGCTTGACCCGCGCGCCGATCACGGTCGTTTCGCCGATCACGGTCCCGGTGCCGTGATCGATGAAGAAGCTCTCGCCGATGGCCGCACCCGGATGGATATCGACGCCGGTGCGCTGGTGGGCCCATTCGCTCATGATCCGCGGAATCAACGGCACGCCGAGCCGGTGCATGGGGTGCGCCAGGCGGTGGACGGCGGTGGCGAGCGGCCCGGGATAGCAGAGGATGACCTCGTCGGTGCTGGCGGCGGCCGGATCCCCCTCGTAGGCGGCCTGCACGTCGGCCCGCAGCAGGCCGCGGATCAGCGGCAGGTGCTCGAGGTACTCCAGCGCCAGCCGCTGCGATAGCCGCTCGATTCCGGCGTCCGTCGACGGCAGCCTGCCCGTCGCGTGGCCGGCCGGATCGTCGTCCGTCCACAGCGCGGCGCAACGGCAACCGTGCCGCTGGCTGAATCGAAGCGTCTGCGCGAGCACGCAGGCCAGTTCGGCGTGCAGGCGCGCCAGGTGCTCCGCGACGTAGCGCTGCAGGTCGACCGAGCGCGGCACCGGTTCGCCGTGATATCCGGGAAAGACCACGGCCAACAGGCGCTCCAGGATGCGCGCGATCATCTGCTGCGACGGCAGATCCTTCTCCCCGATCCTGTTGATGACCCCGTCGCGGCGGTAGGTCGCCGCGACGCGCTGCGCCAGTTCCTCGACGCGCCGGTCGTCGCTGTGATCGTTCATGCCACCGCTTTCGTTAAATCCGCGGTCGCGCGCGCGTTGCGGCGGCGCCGGCTCAGCATCGCGGCCGCGCCCGCCTGCGGTCAACCGCCGCGATCAGTCCATGAACTCGGCGTAGAGAGCGCTGGACAGATACCTCTCGCCGAAACTGGGTATGATGACCACCAGGCGCTTGCCGGCCAGCTCGGCGCGCGCACCGACCTGCAAGGCGGCGGCGACCGCCGCGCCGCTGCTGATGCCCACGAACAGACCCTCGCGCCGCGCCAGATCGCGCGCCGTGGCGATGGCCTGTTCGTCCGTGATCGTCAACACCTCGTCGATGAGTCCGGTGTCGAGGATCGCGGGCACGAAGCCGGCGCCGATGCCCTGGATCTTGTGCGGGCTCGGCTCGCCGCCCGATAGCACCGGCGATGTCGCCGGCTCGACGGCGAAGGTCACAAAGCGAGGATTGCGCGACTTGAGGACCCGGCTGACGCCCGTCAGCGTACCGCCGGTCCCGACGCCGGACACGAGGCCGTCGACGACCCCGCCGGTGTCGCGCCAGATCTCCTCGGCGGTCGTCGTCTCGTGGATCAGCGGATTGGCCGGATTCTCGAACTGCTGGGGCATGAACGACCCCGGGCGGGCAGCGTGCAGTTCGGCCGCCGCGGCGATCGCCCCTTTCATGCCCAGCGCGGGCGGCGTCAGCACCAGCTCGGCGCCGAGCGCGCGCAGGATGCCTCGCCGCTCCCGCGACATGCTCTCCGGCATGGTCAGCGTCAGCCGGTAGCCCAGGGCCGCGGCGACGAACGCCAGGCCGATGCCGGTGTTGCCGCTGGTCGGTTCGATGATCTCCCCGCCCGGCGGCAGGCTCCCGTCGCGTTCGGCGGCCGCGATCATCGCCAGCGCGATCCGATCCTTCACGCTGGCCATCGGATTGTAGTATTCCAACTTCAAGACCAGGTCGCAGTCCGTCGTGTTCAGGCGCTGCAGGCGCACGAGCGGGGTGCGACCGACGAGGTCCAGGATGCTGTCGTGGATCCGTGGCGCGGGATTTCCGCTCTCGGCGGCGGCGGGCGGCAACTGCGTCATGGCTCGTCTCCTCGGTTTTCCCCGGTCCAGGGCGGCACAAAACAGTACCTCGATAGTCATCTTTGAGGGCAACATAAGGCGCGCCGCCCGGAACTGCCAGGCCGGGCGCCGGATCGCCGGCCTCGCGGATCGGGACTTGCCGACCGCGAGTCGAGCAGCAATGTTAAGGAATCGCCACTGCGGCCGGGTTGCGGCCGGGAACTTTCGCCGGCGCGGTCCGGTTCCTGGACGGACACTCCGACTCCGTTGGACAACCACCGAGGGTAATCACGATGCGCTGTCTGATCATCGCCATGACCATGTGCGCCCTGGGCGCCGGCGCGCTGAACGCGCAGCCGCGGATCGAGTTGAATCCCGAGCAACTGGCGTTCGGCGTCCTCCAGGAGAACGAGACCCGCCATGCCCAGGTCACGATCCGCAACGGCGGCGACAGCCCGCTGCGGATCACGAACATCCAGTCCACGTGCTACTGCACCGAGGCGTCGCTCGCGGTGCGCGAGCTGGAGCCCGGCGCTTCGACGGTCATGGACGTCCTCTTCAACAGCATGAACTTCCAGGGGCGGCAGCTGAAGTTCCTCAAGATCGCCTCGAACGACCCCCGCCGCAGCCTCATCGACTACCTGGTGACCGCCGACATCAAGGTGCCGCTCTACATGGAGCCGCACGAGGCCTTGCTGCAGTTTCCCGCCGTCCGCGCCGGCCAGTCCGAGAGCAGATCCTACACCTTCCGCTCCGAGGACGTGCCCCGCCTCGAGATCGAGGCGCGCGCGTGGCCGCAAGACTGGCTCGACATCGCCGTCCGCTCCGGCGAGGATCCCCAGACGGCGGTCGTCGACTTCACGATCCGTCCGGATGGCGCGGTCGGGCGCTACCGCGAACGGATCAGGCTGGCGACCAACGTGCCGCTCGTGCCGACGATCGAGTTGGAGATCGACGTCCGCGTCGTGGCCGACCTGGTCCTGAGCATGGATCGCATCAATCTGGGCGTGGTGCAGCCCGGTCGACCTCTGCAGTCCCGCGTCAAGGTGACTCCCTTCGCGCCGGGCACTCTCTTCCGGTTGACCGGGGCCGAGATCGACATCGACGGCCTGACCGCCAGCGTGGTCAACGAGCAGAACGAGAGCTACGCCATCATCGAAGGCGAGGCCATGGCCGGCAACAATCCGCAAGCTCGAGCTCGGCAGGGCCGCGTCCAGGGCGTGCTGCGCATCTTCTCCGACCTGGCGAGTACGCCCGAGCTGCAGGTGCCCGTCACGTACATGATCCGGCGATGACGGACCGCGCCGGGCAGAACGCTCCGCTCGCCACGCGCGACGGCCGGGCCGCCGTCCTGCGACAAGCCTGGCGCCTGACGTTGCTGTCGGTGCTCGCCGGCGCCGCGCTCTGGTTGGCGCGTCCCGATCGCCTGCCGCTGCTGGCCGACCCGGATGTCTACGCGCTCGACCTGCCGGTCCCCTTGATCTCGCTGCAAGAAGCCCGCAAGGCCTACGACGCGGGAAGCCATCTCTTCGTCGACACGCGCCGCGGTCCGGCCGAGGGCCGGCTCGCGATCCCCGGCTCGTTCGTCATCCGCGAGGCGAGCTTCGCCGACGACCTCGCCGCGGTCATGGATTTCGTCTACCCCGAGGACTCGCTCATCCTCTACGGCGAATCGATCCCGCTGCCCGTGGCCGCGGTGGCGGTGCGCTTCCTGGAGCGCGGCTATCGGCAGCTGACGGTCCTGCAGGGCGGCCTCGCCGCCTGGCGCGCCGCCGGGGGACCGCTCAGCAGCGGAGAGGCCGATGATGACTAGCAGGAGAACGGCCGTCGACCTCGTGACCCTCGCCTGCAGTCTGGCGGCCGGCGCGGTCTTCCTCTACGCGAGCATCGACAAGATCCACCACCCGGGCGCGTTCGCGCAGGCCATCGCCAACTACCGCATGGTGCCCATGCCGCTTCTGCACGCCTTCGCCTGGCTGCTGCCCATGGCCGAGGCGATCGTCGGCCTCGCGTTGATCGTCGGCTGGCAGCGCCGCGGCGCCGCCCTGCTCGCCGCCGCGATGACCGTGATGTTCATCATCGCCATCGCCACGGCGCTGGCCCGCGGCCTGGATATCTCCTGCGGTTGTTTCGAGACCGCCGAGGGCGGTCGGATCGGCCTGGATCTGCTGATCCGCGATGTTCTGCTGCTGGCCGCGGCCCTCGTGCCCCTGCTGATCGCCAGCGACCGCTGGACGCTCGACGCGCGGCTGCGCCGGATCCGCTAGCTTGCGCAATGCCGCGCAACCGTCCGTTTTGGTCATGCCTAAATGTTGCCGGCGATTCTCGGTGGGGTTTGACTTGACCTCGCCTGCGGGCGATGATTGGGACCTGAAGCCGCGCCTGCGGCAGCCACAGCGTCCGTTTCAGGAGGATGAACATGCCCGCCCTAGTCGATCCCGCCAAGTGCACCGGCTGCGAGGAGTGCGTCAGCGTCTGCCCGACCGAGTGCATCTCGATGGTCGATGGCAAGGCCCTGGTCAACGCCGACGACTGCACCGACTGCGAAGCCTGCGTCGACGTCTGCCCCGAAACCGCCATCAGCATGGTCTGATTCCGACCGGCGCCGGGTACGGCGGCCGACCTGCGGATCGGCCGCCGCGCTCGCCCGAGGTCGTTTGACACGGCCGCCAGCCGACCAGCTGGCGGCCTTTCTGCATCCATTCCGGCCGGCATGAAAGCTCGCGCGCCATCGACATGACTGGCGCGGACATCGCTCAAGCCCTCGCCCGCGACGGACGATGATGTCCAGGTCGGCCTGAGCGGACGGATCCGCCAACCCCGGGATGGAGCCATGAATCGGTGCGACAGCCTGCGCGCGATCCTGCCTGCCGGCGCCCACGCCATGGTCATCGACGACAGCGAGACCATGCGGCGCATCTTCGCCGAGCAGCTGCAGGACCTCGGCCTGACCGTGACCGCCTGCAACGACGGGCAAGAGGCCCTGGAGATCCTCGCCCGCGAGATCGAACGCGTCACGATCATCTTCTCGGACATCCAGATGCCGACGATGGACGGCTTCGAGTTCTGCTGGCGGCTGCAGCAGGCCGCCTGGTACGACGGCACGCCGCTCGTCATGGTCTCGACCTGCAGCGACGCCGCCAGCGTCATCCGCGTGCTGAAGCTTGGCGCCGACGACTTCATTCCCAAGCCATTCGGCGGCGACGATCTGGCCCAGATCATCGAAAGGGCGCTGTGCCATGACTGAAGTCGTCGCTGTCCAGAAGCGGACCGTCGACCGCATGCAGGTCCGCCTCGAACATCTCGACACGCTGCTGGGATTGGCCGGCGAGGTCATCATCACCAGCGCCAACCTGCAGGATCTCGAACGGCGCGTCAGCAGCACAGCCGGCGGCGGCAGCGCCCTCGGCCGCGAGGGCCTGCACCTGATCAAGGCCAGCAACGAGGCGACGCGGCGCATCAGCCAGGACCTGCACGACCTGGTCATGGCCATCCGTCTGGTCGAGATCGGCGAGACGTTCCGCCTGCTGCGCCGGCCGGCGCGGGATCTGGCCCGCCAGCTCGGCCGCGACGTGGAGGTCGAATTCGCCGGCGCCGACACGCTCATCGACAAGGCGCTCGCCGAGCGTCTCGTCGACCCGCTGCTGCACCTGCTGCGCAACGCGATCGACCACGGCGTCGAACCACCCATCGCGCGCAAGGGCGCCGGCAAGCCGCTCGACGGCCGCATCGTCGTGCGGGCCGCCGACGCGGAGCATCACACGGAGATCCAGGTCCAGGACGACGGCGCCGGGATCGATGCGGCCGCCGTGCGCCGGCGTGCCGCAGAGCTGCTCGGCGACCGCGCCGAACGCCTGCCGCTCCTGGAGCTGCTCTGCCAGCCCGGCCTCAGCACCAGCGAACAGATCACGGCCACGAGCGGCCGCGGCGTCGGTCTGGACCTGGTGCGCAGCGTGGTCGACGAGTTCAACGGCGAGCTGGCGCTGACGACCGAGCCCGGCCGGGGTACGGTCTTCACCGTGCGCATCCCCAAGCTGCGGGCCGTCAACATCATCGACGCCTTGACCCTGCGCGCCGGACCGGATCTCTACGCCTTGCCCATCGAGCAGATCGTCGCCAGCCTCGGCCTGGCCGCCAGCGCCGTGCGGACGGCCTTCGATCGCAGCCGCCACTTCCTGTACCAGGACGAGGTCGTGCCCCTGCACTGCCTGCAGACCGTGCTCGACCAGCCCGAGCATCCGGACGAGCGCGACCCCTTGCCGGTGATCATCGTGCGCGGACGGCTGGGACGCGCGGCGTTCGTCGTGAGCGAGTTCCTCGGACCTCAGAAACTCGTCAACATCCCGCTGGACGGCGGCGTGCCGCACCATCCGGCGATCGCGGGCACGGCGGTGTTCACGGGCGGCAAGCTGGGTTTGACCGTGGACGTCGATACGCTCGTCGCGGCCGTCCGTGGCCACCTGCCGCAAGCGGACGGCCGGCACGCCGGTCCCGCCGCCGCCGTGGCGACCGCGACCGGCACGACGCCGCCCGCGGCGACGGCGGCTGGTCGTTCCGGCTCACCCGCACGGCGCGAACCGGCGACCGGCGCGCTGCCGGCGGCCGGCGCCAGGGTAACCGTGGCGGCGCAAGATGCAGCCGCTCTGCGCACGGAACTGCTGAGCGGGCTGCAGACGCTGCAAGACACTTTCTTGAGCCTCGAAGCCGAACCCGACGATCGCGAGCACCTGCACGCGGCGTTCCGCCGGCTGCACGCCGCCAAGGGACACCTGACCGTGCTGGAAGCCGCGGCCCAGGCCGAGTTGGCGCACCACCTCGAGACCGTGCTCGACTATCTGCGGGCGGATCGCCTGTCGCTGACCGCCGAACGCATGGATCTGCTGCTGGACGGCGTGACCTGCCTGCTCGACGCCGCGGCGACCCTGCCCGCGCCGCCGTCCGATCCGCCGGCCGACCTGCTGGCGGGTCTGCAGGAGCTGACCGCCAGCCACACCGTGGCGGCCGAAGACGGGGGCGACCTCGCGAACCTCGTGAGCCAGCCGTTCGAGCTGGTGCCGACCGTCCAGCTGCAGGTGCTCAGCGCCCTGAAGAGGGGCGAACGCACTTTCGAGACCTATCTGAGCTTCGACCCCGGCCGCCAGCCCTGCTTCCTGGCGGCTTACCTGCTGCTGCGTCGCGTCGGCAAGGCGGGCGGCATCCTGGCGACCCTGCCCACGATCCAGGACATCGAACAGGGGCGGTGCGGCCGCGAGGTCAAGGTCCTGTGGTCGACGCCGCTGGATGAACTGGAAGTCGACCAGCTCTACGACCGGCTCGCGCGGCTGTACAACCTGCACGAGCACCGGTCGATTGCGACGACCATCTTCCGCTACGAGGGGTCGTCCTGCAGGACGACCGCAGTGCCGTAGACCAGGATCTCGGCGGCGTGGTCCATCATCTCGCAGGTCGCGAAGCGCACGCCCAGCACCGCATTGGCCCCGTTGTGGCGGGCCTGCGCCAGCATGCGGTCGAGGGCCTGCTCGCGCGTCTCGGCGATCATCTTCGTGTAGTCGGAGATCTCGCCGCCGACGATGTTCTTCAGCCCGGCCATGAGGTCGTGTCCGATGTGGCGGGCGCGGATGGAATTCCCCTTGACCAGCCCCAACACCTCGACGATGCGCTTGCCCGGCACCTGTTCCAGCGTCGAGACGAGCATGGCGTGCCTTTCGTCAGCGGACGACGTCGTCGTAGCGGTCGCGCTTGCGCACGAATCGGCGCTCGCGCAGAGCCGTGACCAGGAGCAGCAGGAGCCCCGCCGCGCCCAGGAACAGACCGAGCCGCAGCACCAGCGGGATCGCCGCCACGAGCAGCAGCGCACCCAGCCGCAGCAGCAGGAAGCCGCCGAGCAGGCCCACGGAGATGATCAGCAGCAGCCAGGCGAGGCCGCGTGCGCGCGTCTCGGGCGGGCGCGCCATGAACTCGTCCCAGGCCTCGGCGGGCGCCGGGCGCAGCGCGAGGTGATCGGTGAAGGCCTTCAGACGCGCCAAGCGGGCCACCTCCTCGCGTGCTCGCTCATCGTTGGCGAGCCAGGCCTCGACCAGCCGGCGGTCGGCCGCCTCGAGCTCGCCGTCGACGTAGCCGGACAGGAGCGGCCCGTCGCGTTCGGGATCGAACTCGGGATCGAAGGAGCGATGCGTGCTCATGCGGACAGCTCCTTTTCCCCCAGGTGCTGCCGGATGCGCCGGCGTGCGGCGTGCAGGCGGGACATGACCGTGCCGAGCGGGACGCCTACGAGTCCGGCGATGTCGCGGTATTTCAGGCCCTGGAACGTGTAGAGCAGGAAGACCTCGCGCAGGTCGGGGCTCAGCGCGTCGACCGCGCGCCAGAGGCGCACGCGCAGATCCTCCGCCTCGGCGGCCTGCAGCGGCGACGGCAGGCGGTCCGGCTCCGTCACCCACTCCAGCGGGCAGTCGCCGCGATGGCGGGCCTCGTCGCGGCGCTGGTTCAGCGCGGTGTTGCGGACGATGCGATAGAACCAAGGGAAGAACGGTTCGCCCGCGCGGAATCGCGACAGCGACCGATGGATGCGCAGGAACGATTTCTGGGCCGCGTCCATGGCGTCGTCGTGGTTGCCGACCAGTCCCAACGCGACGCTGTAGGCCCGCTGGCGGTAGCGCTCCATGATCGCCTCGAAACCCGAGACGTCGCCGCCCTGGAAGCGGGCGATGTCCCTCTGGTCGGGGTCTGGGGCCGGTGCGCCGGCCGGATCGCCGCCGCACGAACGCAGTACCCCGCCCCCCTGGTCGGTATTCGCCGCCAGGCGCCGCTGGAACGCTCGCGTCGAGATGCCCGGAGTCAAAGTTTCCCCCGCGCTAGCGGCCGCCGCGACGGCCCGGCCACAGGACATCGTCCCGGCCTGCCGCGTGGTTCGCATGTCTGGCGGCCGTGAACAGCAGATCGCTCAACCGGTTCAGGTAGACGATCACCCCGCCGGGTATCGCGACGCCGTCGGCATGCCGCTGCACCGCGTTGCGCTCCGCGCGGCGGCAGACCGTGCGCGCGACGTGCAAGGCGGCGGCGGCCGGTTCGCCGCCGGGCAGGATGAAGGCGCGCAGCGACGCCAGCGGCTGTTCGAGCCGATCGATGAGCGGTTCGAGAGCGCCGCCGTCGAGGCCCAGATCGGCGCGCGGGTCGGCGGCCAGACGCTCGCAGCGCCCCGGATCGGCGAGCAGAGCGCCGAGTTCGAAGAGGTCGGCCTGGATGCGGGCGAGGTCGTCGCCCAGCGGACGCAGCGCCGGCAGGGCCGCGGCCGCCAGCAACGCCGCGGCCAGGCCGATCGCGCTGTTCAACTCGTCGACGTCGCCGTAGAGGTCGACGCGCGGATCGGCCTTGCTGGTGCGGCTGCCGTCGACCAGGCCGGTCTGACCGCCGTCGCCGGTACGGGTGTAGATTCGCGGCACAGCATCCTCCTGGGTGGCGCCGGCTCGGGATCATAACCGATCCGCCCGCCGAAGCAAGGGCGGATCCGCGCCAGGCCGGCCCGCGCCAAGAGCTCATCGCACCAGGTTCAGGCTCCGGGCCGCGATACCGCCGCCCCCGCTGGCGACGACGCGATAGACGCCGCTGGGCGCCGGCCGGCCATCATCGGCGAGCCCGTCGAATTCCCACTCGCCCGCGCCGTCGGCGGCGGCCACGGCCGCAACCCGGCGCACGAGACGTCCCCGCATGTCCAGCACGCGCAGGTCGATCGCCGTCGCGGGCGCGGCGGTGAACCGCACGCGCGTCCGCGGGTTGGCGGGATTGGGGTACGGCGGCGCCAGCACGAGATGCGCCGGCGGCAGATCCAGGACCGACACCGTGTTGCCGCCCGGCAGCACGACGAAGGCCGGCGGCAGGCCCGTCGCGATCGGCGCGGTCGTCAGCTGAGCGCCGGTGCCGGCGTGGAAGATCCGGATGCCGCTCTGGCCAGGCCGCCGATCGGCGACGATGATCTGGGAGCCGCCGTCGTAGGCGATGTCCGCGTGGTGGAAACCCGTGCTCGCGTGCAGCACGGTGACGGCCCCCCCCGGCAGGTAGGCCTTGAGCGAGGTCGCGAACGCCGCGCTGGAGACGACGGCATGGCGGCGGCCGTCCGGGCCGCCGGCGAGATCGACGATGTCGCCGCCGAGCTGCGCTTCGGTGATCTCCAGCCCCAGCGACGTCAGGCTGGGCAGGTCGACGACCGCCACGCCGCCATCCTGCATCGCGAAGTAGCCGCTGCAGCCGATGAGCAGCCGGTTGCCCACGCGCACCGGCTCGCAGTACGGGTTGGCCGCCGCGAGCCGGATGCCTTGCACCCCCGGCAGCGTCGGATCGCAGTCGATCCAGGTGCGCGTCGGCAGGTCGAGCACGAGCAGGTAGCTGTCGCCGACGGGCGCGTACCAGTTGTCGCGGTCGAGCCGCTCGCAGACCACGAAGAGGCGCTGGCCGTACACCACCAGCCAGCTGGTCTCCGGCAGGCCGTCCGCATCGGCGAACGCCGCGGTCGAGACCACGTGCAGGATCGCGCCCGTCACCGGATCGATGTGCAGCAGCTCCGCGGTGTCGTAGCAGCTGACCCAGGCCGTGCCGGCGCCGGCGAACGCGATGTGCTTGAGCCCGCGTCCCAGGCCGAGGCTGAACTGGCGCTGGGTCGCGAAGCCCTGCGCCGGATCCAGCACCTGGATGTTGTCGGCGCCGGCGCGGTTGACGATGTAGACCAGGCCGGCGTGCCAGACGCCGATCGCGTCGTGGTAGACCGGCCGCAGGTTCGGCGTGTAGGTCCAGGGCGAGGCCAGCTGCAGCCGGCCGACGGTGGCGCTGGTCTGGTAGTCGCTGCAGATGACGGCGCCGAACTCGCTGGCCCTCGCGTCGAGCCCGCCGCACAGGACGCACAGCGACGCGGCCAGGCCGGCCCAGGCCGCGTGGCGGCGCGCCGCGGCTTCGTGACGGTGATTCGATGTTGGCATCGCTGGTCCTTTCGTGGCGAGCCGGCGGCCGCGTCGGCGGCCTGTCGTCCTGTTCGTATCGCTCAGTGCCAGTGACAGGAAAGGCGCAGGCTGCGCCCGGGCAGAGGGAATCCCTCCACGTCGTGGATCTGGTTGCCCGTCAGGTTCATGAGTTCAACGGTGAACGTCGCGGCGCGCCCCTGTCCCCAGACGCCGCCACGCAGGACGCGCGCCAGCGACAGGTTCCACAACGTGCGCGCCGGCGCACGGTTGAGCTCGAGGTTGTAGCGGTCGCGGAAATTCGCCGACTGCCGGATCAAGGCCACGCCCGGCCGCCAGGCGCCGAAGAGCCAACGCACCTCGCCGTACAGCTCGTGATCGCTCAGGTACGGCAGCGCCTTGCCCAGGTAGGTGTGGTCCTCGTGGCCGCGATCGCGGGCCTTCTGCCAGGTCGAATGGACCGCGAGGTCGACCGGACCGCGCCGCCAAACGGCCTCGAGCTCCAGGCCGCGCGTGCGCGAACGGCCGATGTTGACCGGGCGCGACATCCCCGGGCCGGCGAGGTAGTAGACGATGGTCCGCGAGGTCACCTGGTCGAATCCGGTCGCGCGCATCGCGACGCCCTGCTGCGGCCAGCTCAAGCGGAGCCCGAGATCGCGGCCGACGATCCGCTCCGGCGTCAACTCCCGGTTGCCGACCAGGCCGCCCGGCTGGCCGAACAGCTCGACCCACGTCGGCTGGCGCACGGTCTGGTGCCAGTGCGCTTCGATGACGGCCAGCTGCGGCAGGACCTGCCAGGTCGCGCCCAGCGACGGCGAGACCGCATCGGCGCGGCGCTCGACGTCCTCTTGCTCCGGCAGCCACGGCAGCGGCGGCACGGGCGGCAGATTGTCGCCGATGCGCTGCCAGCGCCAGGCCGGATGCAGCGCCAGGCGCGCCAGCGGCACATCCAGGGTCAGACCCGCGAAGGCGGACACGGTGCGCCGATGGCGCCGCGGCGACTCGGCGTCGTCGTTCGTTTCCCGGTACCACTGATCCCGCCAATCGCCGCCCGCGGTCAATCCCAGGTCGAGCGCGGCGAAGGACCACCACGGCGTCCAGACCACGCGGCGCAGCACGTCCTCGCTGCGCGCGTCGACGCGATCGAACGGATCGTGGCCGACCTCGCGCAAGGCGTCGTCGAGGCGATCGAGCTGGCGGCTGACCGCCACGTCGAGAGCCAGGGTCTGCGCCAGCGCCGTTGCGCCGAGCCGGCCGTCCAGGCGCTGGTGACGCACCCGCGCGTGCGGCGACGGCGCGTTCTGAGGCCCCGGGCGCCCGCCGTCCCGGCGCAGCCCGCCCACCGCCAGGCGCAGCTGCCCCGCCGTCCCGGCGAGTTCCCCCTGCCCGAACAGACCCCACTCGGCGAAGTCGGCGTTGCGGCGGGTCTCGGCGTCGAGATCGAGCGGATCGCCGGTCCAGGACGGGATCCAGGGCGTGAAGGTGTAGCGGTTGTCCGTGCGGCGCCCGTGCGAGAGCAGGAAACCGCGCCGCGAACCGTCCGCGGCCGCGAAGCCCTGGCTGACGCGCCCGCCGACATCGCCGTAGCTGCCGGCAAACACGCGGACCTCGCGGTCGCGGCTGAGCGGGCGCGTGCGCAGGTTCACGGCGCCCGCCGCGCCGATGCCGCCGAACCCGGCCGGCACCAGCCCCCGATGGATCTCCGCGCGTTCGAAACGCTCGAGCGGCAGCAGCGAGAGATCGATCGCGCCGCCCTGCGCGTCGGCCAGCGGCAGGCCGTCGACCAGCACCTGGACCTGCGCCGCCGTCGAACCTCGCACGCTGGGGATCGCCTGGGCGCCGATGCCGCCATACCGCCGCACCTGCAGACCGGCGACCCGCGCCAGCAGGGACGCCAGATCGCCGCCGCCACGTTCGGACCGCAGGTCGACGATGGTCACGACGCCGGGCGCCGCCGGGAAGACCTGGTCCGCCACGCCGCGACCGTGCACGTGCAGGGTGTCGTGCACGACAGCCGCCCACGCGGCCTGGCCGGGAGCGGTATCGGCCGCCGCGGTCGCCGGCAGCGAACATGCCGCCGCCACGACGCACCAGGCCGATAGCCGGCGCGCGCCGCGCGATCGGCGTTCTCTGCGCTGCTGAGGAGCCGTTACGGGTTGCGGCCGCTGCGCGCGACCGGGGCCCGCCCGCTGGGGGTCCACCACTGCCGTACCTCGCCCACGAAGGTGACGGGCAAGGGCTCGCAACCGGTCTCCTGGCTTGCGGGTCGTCCTACTTCCCGCGCCTTCCCAGGTCCGCCGCCTGCCGGAGCAGTCCTTGGTCCCAGTGGCGTGGTGCGGGGTTCGTCGCCGCTCACAGTGGCGGGGCCGCGCCGGATTCTCACCGGACTTCCGCTGGTCGTCGAGCCGCCGTTGCGACTGACAGATCCCGGAACGGTCCGGGACCCGGCGCGATCCTACGCACCGGGGTGGTCGTTGTCAAGCAGCCGTTGCCAGATGACCTCGTGATCGGCCTCGTCGGCGCTCGCGAGCAGGATGGCTTCGGGATCGTGGTCCGGCGCGGCGTCATCGGCGGCGTCGGCGGGCGCGCCAGGTGCGGAGGTGTCCGCGCGCTTCTGGATGAGCGACTCCGGCAGGTGCGCCTGGAAATCGTCCTCGGTGTAGGGGCGCCAGCGATGCCAGAAGTGCAGGTGCCAGAGCACGAAGCGGCGGGCCCGCTCGCGGCCCTTCGCGTCGTCGCCGAAATGCTCGAGCGCGTGCGCGAGGTAGCGGCGCATGACACGCCACCGCTCGGCGACCGTCGGGTACCAGGGCCGCCCTTTGCGCAGTTCCTGGAACAGCCAAGGCTTGATGAGGCAGCCGCGGGCGACCAGGAACGACCGCACCGGCGTCTCGCGCCGCCGGCGCGCGAAGTCCCAGACCGTCAACAGGTCGCCGTTGCCGAGCACCGGCACCGGCACCGCCGCCGCCACGTCGGCGATGATGCCCCAGTCGGCGCTGCGCTTGTAGCGCTGCGCGCGGGTCCGGCCGTGCACGCCCAGTGCGTCGGCGCCGGCGGCGACCGCCGCGACGGCGACGGCCACGGCGTTGCGTTCGTTCTCGCTGTAGCCAGCCCGGATCTTGACCGAGAGCGGGACGCTCACCTCCGCCCGCACCGCGGCGACCAGGGCCGCCAGCTTGCGGGGTCGTTTCATGAGCGCGGCCCCGCTGCCGCGGCGCACGACGAGATCGATCGGACAGCCGAAATTCAGATCGATGAAGCGGGCGCCGGCGTCCACCGCCAGCCGCGCGGCGGCGGCCAGCGTCTCGCCGTTCTTGCCGCAGAGCTGGACGCCGAAGGTCTCTTCGCTGGGATGGCGGCGCAGCAGAGGCCTCTCGCCGCCGCGCACCAGCTTGTCCGCGATGATCATCTCGCTGCAGGTCAGATCGGCGCCGTACTCGCGACAGAGCCGGCGGTAGGGCAGGTTGCCGCCGATGGCCATCGGCGCCATCGCCACCACGTCGGTGAAGAACGCGCGCGCGCTCGTGAGAGGTTCGGACAAGGCGCACCTTTCGCTCGCAGGACGGCGGAAGCCTCAATGAGCGCGGCCGCCCGCAGGGGCGGCCGCACGCCGGCCAGGAGGCGGGTTCGTCGCGGCTAGCAGATCGGAAGAGCGTCGTGTAGGGAAAGAGTGTAGGTTAGGGTGGGGGTGG
>CAZJWO010000037.1:0-30581 GCA_964549735.1 uncultured Fibrobacteraceae bacterium
TAGCCAGCCGCAGACGCCCGGCTCGACGAGTTCCGGAATGCCGGCGATGTAGGTGCTGATGACCGGTCTGCCCAGCGCCAGGGCCTCCATGATGACCACCGGCAGCCCCTCGGCGAAGCTCGGCAGCACGAGCGCCCGCGCGGCCTCGAGCTGCCGGCGGACCTCGTCCTCGGCGGCCCAGCCGGTGACGGTCAGCCGGTCGGCCACGCCGAGTTCGGCGGCCAGCTCTTCGATCGCCGGCCGCAGCTCGCCGTCGCCGACGAGCGCCACTTCGCACGGCACGTTCTCGGCGGCGAGCCTGGCCAGGGCCTGCACGAGCAGGAGCTGCCCCTTCTGTTCGCTGAGCCGGCCCACGCAGACCAGACGCGGGGCGTCGGGCAGCGGCGGCGGCGGATGCGCGAGGAAGGCTTCATCGACGCCGCAGCGCACGACGTGGATCTTCGGCCAATGGGCCTGGCCGCACCAGCGGTACAGCTGGCTGCGGCCGAACGAGCTGACCGCCACGACGAAGGCCGCGCGTTCGATCTTGGCGGTCATGGCCAGGAACTCGGGCCGGTCGAACTCGTGCGGGCCATGCACGGTGAAGCTGTACGGCGGCCCGCCCAGGACGCGGCAGAGCATGGCGACGGCGGCGGGGTTCGTGGCGAAGTGGGCGTGCAGGTGCGTGGCGCCGGCCTCGGCCAGCCACTCGCGAAGCAGGCAGGCCTGCGCGAGGTACGCCGCGTGCGCCAGCCAGCCGCGATCGGCGCGGCGACCCATGGCCCAGGCCAGACGCAGCGCGCGGCCGAAGCGTCGCGGCCGGCCGCACCACGCGCGCAGCGTCGCCGCGAGCAGCGCCAGCGGTCCGCCGTCGAACAGGACGCGGGTGCGCGCCAGCTCCGCCCGGTCGGCGGGGTCGGCCAGTTCCTCGGCGGCGCGCCGCGCCGAGAACCGCGCCACCGTGACGCCGGCCGCCTCGACGGCGGCGATCTCGCGCCGGATGAAGCTGTGGCTGATGCGCGGATACTGGTTGACCAGATAGGCGACGGTGCCGGTCGGAGGTTGATGTGCCATCTCGGGCTCGGTCCTGCCTCGTTGCGCCTGGAATCGCGGTCGCCGCGCGGCCCCGCCGCCGGACTGTAGCACGCCTATCGGCCGCAACTCAACGGAGGTTGAGCCGGCGGGCCGGACCGTTCAGTTCGTCGACTCGTCGTTCCACGGCTGCGGCGTCGCCGACGCGTCCCACTCGTCGCGGATCAGGACCAGGATGGCCGCGTTGGGCACGATGAGGTACTGCTTCTTCTCGAAGGTGATCTCGATGGCGGCCTTCTTGAGGAACAGGACGTAATCGCCCTCCTGGGCCTGCATGGGCAGGTAGCGGGGCTGCTGGTGGCCGAGGCCGAGGTCGTCGTCGTCGTAATCGGCCGGCTCGGGGATCGGCACGCCGGGACCGACCGACACGACCCACCCGCCCTGGGCCTGGCGCGCCGAGACGGCCGTCTGCGGCAGGTAGAGGCCCGCGCCGGTGCGCTCCTCGCCCGATTCGGGGCGCACCAGGATGCGGTCGCCGACCACGATGAGCTTCTTCTTCAGATCGGCCAAACGTCGACCTCCGCCGGCGCCGCCGGCCAGGCCGGGCGACGGTTTCACGGGTGGACCGATATGATAACATCCGCGCGGCGCTGCGGACAGTGCGCCGGCGAGGCCGCCGCCGCCAGGTCGCGGGCGATGGCGGCCAGCGGGCGGCCGTCGGTCGGGTGGCGCAGATCGGGGGCGAGGTCGGCCAGCGGCAGGGCGGCGTGCAGGTGGCGCAGGATGTCCGGATCCGGCACCGGCGACCCCCGCACGTCGAGCGTCTCGTCGTTCCACAGGGCGATGTCCACGTCGATGGTCCGCGGCGCGTACTTGTCGCCGGCCTTGCGCACGCGGCCCAGGGCGCGCTCGATGCCGCCGCACACGTCGCGTTTGAACGCCTCCGGATCGAGCGGCGTGCGCAGCTCGGCGGCGGCGTTCAGGAACGTGGCCTGATCGGCCGTTGCGACCGGCGCCGTCTCGAAGGCCGCGCTGACGGCGACCAGCCCGTGCGGACGCAGCAGCGCGACCGCGGCCGGCAGGTTGCGCTCCTTGTCCACGTTCGAGCCCAGCAGCACGAAGACGCGATTGCGCGGCGCCTCGCTCATGGTCGGGCGGCGAAATCGGCCGGCGTGCGGGTGAGGACCACGCCGACCGACTCGGCGAAGCGCAGCGCGCCGGGCTTCTCGACCTGGACCGTGATCTGCGCGACCGGGTAACGCGTGACGGCCAGGCGCGCGATCTCGGTCGCCAGCTTCTCGACCGTGTGGAACGCCGAGCCCTCGACCAGGGCGATGACGTCCTTGGTCACCGAACGGTAGTTGAGCGCGTCGGCGATCGCGTCGCTCTCGCCCGCCTGGCGCAGGTCGGCGACGAGCTCCAGGTTGATGAGGATGTCCTGCTGCTTCTCGCGCTCCTCCTGCTTGACGCCGAGGATGCCGCGCAGCAGCAGGTTCTTGATCACGATACGGTCGGACATCGTCGCCTTCCCCGGCGGCGCGCTCAGGCCTGATGGCGGCCGCCGTCGACGTGGATGGTCTCGCCGCTGAGGCCGCGGTTGCGCAGCACGAAGAGCAGCGCCGCGGCCACGTCGTCGAGCGTGGGGAAACGCCGCGTCGGGATCTGCTCGCGCAGCGTGTGCAGGTAGCCGCCTTCGCCGCCCTCCGGCGGCAGCACGGCGCCCAGCGCCAGCTCGTTCACCCTGATCCCGCGCGGGCCGAGCGCCTGGGCCAGGCCGCGCGTCAGCGCGTGCAGCGCCGCCTTGCTGATCGTGTAGGCGAAATGGTCGGGGCCGGGCCGGCCGGCGCGCCAGTCGTTGAGGTTGACGATCGCGCCGTCGCGCCCGGCCGGCAGCTGCCGCGCGAAATCGCGGCTCAGGACGAACGGCGCCTCGGCGTGGATGGCCTGGTAGCGGCGCCACTCGGCGAGCGTCGTTGCGAGCGCATCGCCGGGCGCGAAGATCGAGGCGTTGTTGACCAGGATGTCGAGCGGACCGAACGGCCGCGCGGCGCGCGCGATCAGGCCCTCCATGACGGCCGCATCGTTGAGGTCGCCGTCGACGAGCGCCGCCTGGCCGCCGGTGCCTGTGATCTCGCCGGCCAGCCGCTCGGCCTCGGCGCGGCTGGTGCGGTAGTGGATGACCACGCGGACCCCGGCCCCCGCCATGGCCAGCGCCAGGTGGCGCCCCACGCGGCGGGCGGCGCCGGTGATCAGGGCCGTGCGTCCGCGCAGGTCATCCGCCGGGGCGTCAGGCCTCGAATCGTTGTCGGTTCGACCCATCACTGTCCTCGAACGTTCAGGTCCAGCACGATCGCGCCGTCACCGCCCCAGGACGGTTGCGCCGGCCGCCAGCCGCGCACCAGCCCGGGATGTTTCAAGCACCACTCCCGCACCGCGGGACCGAGCACGCTCTGTCCGTCCGGCGATCCATGCCCCCGGCCATGCACGACCAGGATCTCGGCGCGACCCTGCGCCGCGTACGCCTTCACCTGCTGCTCGAGCCGCTGCATGGCCTCGGCGAACGTGCACTTGCGCAGGTGGATCTCCGGCGGTCGCGTCGCACGCCCGGCCTGAGGCTCGGCTTGCCTGGCCGCCGCGCCGTCGCGAGACCCCTTGCCGCCCCGGCGTGCCTTGAAGCGGCCCACGTCAGGGCGCCTCGCCCGGCGGCCGCTCGGGCGTCGCGCCGGCCGGGGCCAGCTCGACCACGGTCGCGCCCCACGATCCGCGATCGCCGGGATGACCGAAGCTCACGACGGCGGGATGACGCCGCAGGATCGCGTGCACCATCTCGCGCTGCACGCCGATGCCCTTGCCGTGGATGATGCGCACGCTCAGGATGCCGCGCTCGCGGCACAGATCGAGATACTCGGGCACCAGTTCGCGGATCTCCTGCGGCCGGAACATGTGCAGGTCGAGCACCCCGTCGATGGGCATCGCGACGGGATCGTCGGGCGCCTGGTCGCCATCCGCGCTGTGATCGTGCTCGCGCATCGGGAACGCCTCGCCAGCCTGCGGGACGCGGTCTCTCGCTTCCGCTACAGGATAACGCGGTTCGGGCGGAATTTCATGCGCGAGCCTGCAGCCGGGCCAGTCCCAGCAGGCACAGGCGCTGGATGTGCGTCTCGACCCAGGCGCACCCGCGCCGGGCCGATAGCGCGGCCAGCGTGGGGCACCCGTCGCGCAACGGCGCGAGGTCCCGATCGACGAGTCCCGCCGCTTGATAGAAGCGGTCGTGCGTGAGGTCCGCCAGGACGCCGCCGGGCCAGACTTCGAGGTCGGTTTCCAGTTCCACCTCGACCAACGCCGCGGCCCGGTCCAGGCACTGGCGGAACGCGCGTTCGTAATCGCGGCGCAGGCCGGGCGTGACGGCGCGCCGGTTGGCGCCGCCGGCCGCCGCGAGGATGCCGGCCGCCAGCATGGACCACGCCGACCACTGGGAGACGTCGGCCGCGACCTCGTGGAAGACCCAGTCGTAGAGCAGCTGCGTGACCGCGCCGGGATCGTGCCGGCGCGACCAGCGCTGGGTCGGCTGGCGGGTCAAGACCGCGCTGCGGCCGTCGTCGCGCCAGCGCACCGCCACCGGATGCACGGCCAGGTTCTCCTCGCAGAGCCAGCGCGCCAGCGCGGTCGCCACGCGGATCTCTCGCCCGGGCAGACGATAGATCACGGTGCGGCCGGTCGTATCGAACAGCCCGCCGGCCGTTCCCGGCGTCGCGTCCGGGCCGCCGTCATCGGCGAAGGTCACGATCGGGCCGCCCCGGCGCACGACCTCGCGCAAGCGGCGCCGCCTTGCCGGCTCGTCTGCGATCAGCCAGTCGACCACGTTGGGCCGGCCCAGCCGGCCGGCCATTGCGGCGACGACCGGCTGCCAGCGATGCGCCCAGGCGCCGCTCGCCACGACGGTCACCGGCAGGCCCGCGGCCAAAAATGGCTCCAGCAGGCAAGGATGCGGTCCGAGCTGCACGCCGAGCACGACGCCGGAGCGCAACGCCGAGTCGCCGGCCAGCAGGGACCGCCCGCAGACCGCCGGTTCGCGATCAACGACCGGCGGCCCGGCCGGCAGATCGCGCAGGCGCGCCTGCCACCGCCGGCGCGCCGCCAGGAGCGCGTCGAGATCGGCGGCCTCCGCGGTCGGCTGCAGCGCGCGCAGGAGCCACAGATCCCAGCAGCGCGTCGCGTCGGTCGCGCTCACGGGTCGGGTGCGCCGGTGGGACGCGGGCTTGTCCGCGGTTCGCGGCGCGGGCCCGGATCGCGCGTCCGCCAGTCGCCCGCTTCCTCGGCGAGCAGCTCGCTGGCCAGCAGATGGCCGCGCAACTCCGCGCGACCGAAGCTCTCGAGGTCGACCTCGCCCATGACCCGGCCTTTCGGCGCTGAGCCGGACCGCCGCTGATCCGGCGTCCGGCGACCAGGCAAGAGGCGGGCCCGCCGCGCACGCCCCCGACGTCCGCGCGACGCGCCGGAACTCGGCGCGGTCCACCGTCAAGCGCGGGCGACGCGGCGGCCGGTTCAGTCGCCGAGCGTGACCACGGCTTGATAGCCCGCGTGCTTGCGCAGGTTCACGACGCCGGTATCGAGGATGAGGTATTGGCCCTTGATGCCTTCCAGCACGCCGGCGATCCGCGGCTGGCGATCCAGGGCGAGGCTCTTGACCTTCTGCGGATAGGTCCGCACGGGATAGACGAACCGCTGGACCGCGCGGCGTTCGGCCGGCAGCGGCGCGACGCCCAGCTCGTCCAGCGCCGCCAGCACCCCGGCGGCGAACGACGCCAGGTCTCCCTCGCCCTCCGCCTGCCGCAGCAGGCGCGTCCAGTGGGTGCGGTCCGCCAATCCCTTGACGTCGCGCAGGTGGGCCTCGACCAGGCCCGCCGCGCGGCGGTCCGGCAGTTCGGCCAACGGCGCCGCCGCCGTCGCGCCCTGATCGAGCCAGCGGGTCGGGATGTTCCGACGCCGCGTCAGCCCCACCTTCGGCGCCGAGGTCAGCGAGACGTAGAGCGCATGCGGCTGGAAGCAGTGGCGGTGCGCGAAGTCGTCATCGCGGCACGGATCCCGCGGGTCGTGGTAGTGGCACAGCTCGGGCCTGACGATGCAGATGTCCGCCTCGGCGCGGGCCTGGAAGCAGGGATAGCAGAAGCCTTCGCCGAACGTCTTGCGCGACGCGCGGCCGCAATAGACGCAGGCGATGCGCCCCGAGAACTCGATGTCCACGCGCCGGCCCAGGAAACCGTTCAGCGGCTGGTCGGCCGCGCGCTCCGCCGGTTGCCAGTAGCCGTCGGCCAGGGCGTAGACCGCCGGCTCGCCGGCCGCCGCGCCGGGAGCGACGCGCAGCTTGCACAGGGTGCCCCGCCAGATCTCGCTCATGAGCGACCTCTCGTCGTGCCCGGTTGTGCGAATATACCATAGATGCCGGAGCGCGCCTCTCGAGATCCGCGCCGCCCGCCGCTTCTAGCGGCGCGCGAACCTGGCGTTCGCATCGAGCGTCACCGTTCCGTCCGCCTCCTGCAGGTGCCAGCGCGCCGCCGTCACGTGCGCGAGGAAGTGCAGGTCGTGGCTGACGAGCAGCAAGCCGCAAGGGCATTCGCGCAACGCATTTTCCATGCATTCGATGGCCGGAATATCGAGGTGATTCGTGGGCTCGTCCATGATGATCAGATACGGCCGGCGGACCACGCCGAGCGCCAGCAGCACCTTGCGCAGTTCGCCGGGGCTGGCTTCGAGATTCTGGAGCAGCCTCTCCGGACGCGAACCGAGGCCGCTGACCACCGTCATGACCTGACCGAGTTCTGCGGGGGACAGCCGCTGGACGTCCGCCATGATCGCGCGGGTGCGCGCCAGGTCGATCTCCTGCGGCACGTGGATGAGGTGCTCCACCGGCAGATCGAGCCCGCGCAGGATATGCGCGACGAGCGTGCTCTTGCCCAGGCCGTTGGCGCCGGTGATCGCGACGCGGTCGCGGCGCTGCATCGTGAGCCGTGGCAGGATCAGCCGGCGCGCCGATCCCAAGGCGATCTCGCCCGGCGGCAGACTGAAGAGACGCGGGCGTGGCGAGATGGATCCCTCCAGCCAGAAATTCATCGCGTAGCGCTTCCTGACCGGCATGGACGCCAGACTCTCCTGCGCCTGGGCGAGCCGCCCGCTCAGCTGATTCGCGATGCGGCCGGCCTGGCCGTCTTTGCCGGAGACGCGCGCGCTGTCGATCTTCGCCCGCCCATCGCTGTCGCCGCGGGCGAGGTTGCGCTTGGATCGCATACGATCGGCGCGGGCGGCGTCGGCGCGCCGGCGTTGCGATTCGCCGGTCAACCGCTCCAGGCGCCGCTTCAGCTTGCGCCGCTGCTGCTGGGCGCTGGCCTCGTCCCGTCTCGCGACGGCGGTCGCTACGGTGTAGCCGCCGGGGCGCAGCGCCGCCAACGGCGGCTCGAGGAAGAGGCACTGCGCGCAAAGCCGGTCGAGCAGCTCGCGGTCATGGCTCACCAGCAGCCCCGTGCCGCGGAACGCGGCGAGCGCGTCGGCGAGCAGCTCGCGAGCCGCCAGATCGATGTGGTTGGTCGGCTCGTCGACCAGGAGCGCGTCGGGACGTTGCGCGAGCGCCACGGCGATCTGCGCCCGCTTGCGTTCGCCGTGGCTCAGCGTCGCCCAGCGTTCGGCCCAATCGGCGCCGATCTGCAGCTTGCCCCGCAGCGCACAGATCTCGGCCTGCGTCGCGGCGATCAGACCCGGCAACAGCGCCGGGGCATGGTCAGTGCGTTGCGGACAGAAGACGATCTGCTCGGGACGCCGGATCGTGCCCGTCACGGGCTGCAGATCTCCCGCGGCGAGACGCAAGACCGTCGTCTTGCCGGCGCCATTGGCGCCGACGACTCCCGTCCACCCGTCCGGCAGGTGCAGGGTGACGTCTTCCAGCAGGGGCGCCGACGCACCCTCGTGGGCGAACGTCACGTGTTGGAACAGGATCGGCATCGCGACCTCCGCAAGCGCGAACCACGGCGACGGTTGCGCCCACCGAGCGGCGACGTCGACGGCCACGAAAAACGCCACGGTCTCCCGTGGCGTCATTCGAACCGTGTCGCCGCAACCACCAGAGAACGACAGAAGACGTGCGCCCCCGGCGCCGTCGATCAGCCGGCGCGGCGGGCGAACAGCACGACATACGCGTGCGCGCAATGTTCCGTCAGATTCTCAACGGCCGACTTCCAGTTGAAGAGGAAGGTATCATAGCTGACCGTCGCGCGGGCGTCAATTCCGCGACCGGAGTCGCGCTCGCACCCGCCGCCGCGGCGCGTGCCTTCGCGCAGCGTCACCGCCAGGCCTCGCCCACACTTTCCCTCGACCAACCGCCCGCCGCCCCCTATCCTCCGCCCCATGCTCAACCGCATCTGGACCGCGTTCTTTTTCGTCGCCGCCGCGGCCGCGCTCTGGCAGTGGCTGATCCTGGGCAACGCCGGCGTCTGGCAGGACGTCGTCGGCAGCACGTTCGACATGGCGAAGACCGCCTTCGAGATCGCCCTGGGCCTGACGGGCGTCATGACCCTCTGGCTGGGCATCATGCGCGTGGGCGAGCAGGGCGGCGCCGTCGAACTGCTGGCGCGCGCGTTCCGGCCGCTCTTGCGCCGCCTTTTCCCGGGCGTGCCGCAGCACCATCCGGCCGAAGGCGCCATGGTCATGAACATGGCCGCCAACATGCTCGGCCTGGACAACGCGGCCACCCCGCTGGGCATCAAGGCGATGCGCGAGTTGCAGGCGTTGAACCCGCGCGAGGACACGGCCAGCGACGACCAGATCCTGTTCCTGGTCATCAACACCTCGGCCGTCACCGTGGTCCCGGTGACGATCTTCACCTACCGCGCGCAGCTCGGCGCCGCCGACCCGACCGACGTCTTCCTGCCGCTCTTGATCGCCACCTTCTGCTCCACCATGGCCGGTCTGCTGGTCACGAGTGCGGTCCAGAAGCTGCGCCTCTGGCAGCCCGTCGTGCTGGCGTACCTCGGCGGCCTCACGGCGCTGGTCGGCGGCACGGTCGTCTACTTCTCGCGACTCGAGCGCACGGCCATGGAGCAGCAGTCGGCGCTGCTGGCGAACCTGCTCATCTTCGCCCTGATCATCGCCTTCTTCGCGCTCGCGGCGCGGCGCCGCCTGAACCTCTACGAGGCGTTCGTCGACGGTGCGAAGGACGGCTTCAAGACGGCGGTCACGATCATCCCCTACCTCGTGGCGATGCTGGTGGCGATCGGCGTGCTGCGCGCCAGCGGCGCCCTGGATCTGGCGCTCGAGGGCGTGCGCGCGGGGGTCGCGAGCCTGGGCCTCGACACGCGCTGGGTGGACGGCCTGCCGACGGCGCTCATGAAGCCGCTGTCGGGCAGCGGCGCGCGCGGCATGCTCATCGAGACCATGGCGACCCACGGCGCCGACAGCTTCGCGGGCCGGCTGGCCTCGGTCGTGCAGGGCTCGACCGAGACGACCTTCTACGTCCTGGCGGTCTACTTCGGCGCGGTCCGCATCAAGCACGCGCGCCACGCCCTGGCCTGCGGCCTGACGGCCGACCTGGCCGGGATCGTGGCGGCGATCCTGGTCTGCTACCTGTTCTTCGCGTGAGCCGTCTCGGCGCAGGAAGCGCCGCGCCGGAGGCGCGAAAGGCCGGCCTTGCTTGGCCGGACGCCCCCGCTATATTGTAGCGACCATCGTCCTCCGCCCGAGGGCTCCGGAGACGGCAGTCCCCGACCACCAAGCCGCCGTGCATCCCTCGCACCCACGCGCGTTCGCCTGGACCATCCGCTCTGTCGGACATGCCAGGTGGAGGTGCCGTCATGTCGCCTCGTCCAGCATCGCGGCGCCCCGATCAGGGCGCATTCCGGTTCGCCTTCTTCTATTTCCTGCTCCCGGCGGCCTTGCTCGTGCTGGTCGCGTATCTGGAACAGCGGGGCTGAGCGCCGCTCGGGCCATCGACGTGTGGTGCGTCCGGCGGCGCGGTCCCGAGGTATCCGTCGCGGCGCAGGTTGCGCGTGTCCCCGCCGATTCCCGGCGGCGGCAACACCAGGTTCGCTCGGGACCATCCCAGGAGGAATCTCGATGTTCCAGCCCAAACGTCACGCGACGATCGTGCTCGCCGCCTTCAGCATGCTCGCGGCGGGCTGCGCCGAGCCGCCGCTCGAGCAGCAGCAGAGCGCCCAGGCCGCGCTCGAGAGTGCGCGGTCGGCCGACGCCGAGACTTACGCTTCGGCCAAGTGGATCGAGGCCCAGGACGCCATGAACCGCGCCGAGGCCGAGCTGCAGGCGCAGAACCAGAAGATCGGCCTGCTGCGCGCCTATGGCGACGCTCAAGCGTCGCTGGCGCAAGCGCAGGGACTTGCGGAGCAGGCCCGGCAGGAGGCCCTGGCGACGAAGGAGCGCGCGCGCCAGGAGACCTTGGCGATGCTCGAGACCACCAGCGCCGACCTGTTGGCAACACGCGAGTTGCTGGCGACCGTCCCGCAAGCCAAAGACACGCGCGCCGAGATCGAATCGATGCAGCAGGACCTGATCGGCCTGCACGCGGCCCTCGGCGAGGCGGCCGAGCTGCTGAATGCCGAGGACTTCACGCAGGCGCGGGCCCGGATCGAACAGGTCGGTGGCCGGGTCGCGGCGATCCGCGGCGACATCGAAGCCGCGCTGGCGAAGCTGCAGCTCCGACGTTGAATCGGCGGCAAGCACGGCGCCGATCGTTCGCGCTGGCGGCCGTCGCCGCGGCCGCTGCCGCGGCGGCGGTCGTCGGCCACTTCGCGCTGCGGCCGCCTCCATTGCCGGACGCCGCGCTGGCCCAAGCGCGCCGCGCGCACGTCGCGGCGCGCCTGAGCCCCGGCGCGCGAGCCCAGGAGCTGGCGGTGATCGATTCCCTGGGCCGGCTCGTAGATCGTCTGCATGCCCGTGAACGGGCACGCCTCGTCCGATTCCGCCATCCGGCGGAGCTGTCTGCGGCCATCGCCGCCCTCGAAGCCGCGGCGACGGCAACGGAATCGACGGCGACGAGCCGCCACGCTGCGGCCGTCGCGGATCTGCACCGGCGGCGCCGCCTGCTGGCGCAGCGTCTGGCAACGCTGACCGAACGCTCGGCCGCGTCGCCCGGCTCGCCGCGATCGCGCCGCGACCTGCAGGATGCTCGCCTGGCGCTCGGGGCCGCGAGCATCCTGACCGCGGACGGAAGCGCCGAGGCGGCGGCCGCTCAGCTCGCGGTTGCCGACAGAGCGCTCGCGCGGGCGGCCGCTTCGCTCGACCACCGCGACGTCCGGCTGCGCGACGACCACCTGCGGCGGCTCTGGCAGCGATGGATCGAGCGGACCGTGGCCGACACGCCGCCCGGCCAGCCGATCGTCGTCGTGGATAAGCTGCACCGGCGCTGCGTCGTGCTGCGCGACGGAGCGGTCGTAGCACGGTACGCGGCCGAGTTCGGACGCAACGGGCGGGCCGCCAAGCTGTACGCGGGCGACGGCGCGACGCCCGAAGGGCAGTACGCGATCGCTCGCAAGAATGCGGCGAGCCGCTATCACCTGTCTCTGGCGCTCGACTATCCGAACGCCGCCGATCGGGAACGGCACCGGCAGGCGACTCGGGCCGGCCGCGTGCCCGCGGGCGCCGGACCGGGTGGCGCGATCGCCATCCACGGACACGGCGGCCGCGACGCCGACTGGACGGACGGTTGCGTGGCCTTGCGCGATGCGGACATCGAGAAGCTGTTCGCGCTCGTCGAGGTCGGCACGCCGGTGATCATCGTCGGCGCGGCGTCGCTGCCGGGCGATTGAACGAAAGGCTGACCGATGCCCGCAAGGAGTCCTCATGGGAAGACTGACCCCGCGGGCGCGCTGGGCCGTCGCCGCGACCGTTCTCGCGCTCGCCGCGGCGGTGACGGTTTCCGGCCTGCACCGCGATTGGCCGGCGCGCCAGGCGCGCCTGGCGCTGGATGTCCGGCATACCAGCCCGGACGAGGTGGCACGGCTCGAACGTACACTGGCCGCGGTGCGACCGCGCGGCGTCTACCTGACGGTCGACACGGTGGCCAACCGGCTGCAGGTCCGGCGCCGGAGCGCGGTTCTGCACGAGGCCGTCTGCTCGACCGGGACGGGGCTGGAACTGCGGGACCCGCACAGCGATCGGCGCTGGATCTTCGAGACGCCCCGTGGCGTGCGCACGGTCCTCGGCAAACGGTCCGACCCGGTTTGGATCCGGCCGGACTGGTCGTTCATCGAGGAAGGCGCGCGGCCGCCGCACCACTGGGCCGAACGGGTGGATCACCACGTTCTGGGCGACTGGGCGCTGGACCTCGGCGACGGCTACATGATCCACGGCACGCTCTTCGAGCGCTTCCTGGGCAGCAGCGTGACCCACGGCTGCATCCGGCTGGGCGACGACGACCTGGCCTACGTCTACCGCACGACGCCGGTCGGCGCCGTCGTGCTGATCTACTGAGCCTGCTCGCCCTCGCGGCGCTCGCCGGCTCGCTCGGAACGGCCGGGCCGGCGGCGGCGAGCGACGACGGCGCTCCGCAGGCGGCTTTCCTGCGCGAGGAGATCCTCCTCGCGCGGTCGTCCCGCCTGTATCTGGTGCTCGACGTCGCGGCGGATCGGCTCGTGCTGCGGCGACGAGGCGTGGACCTGCTCGAGATCCCGGTGCGGGCGACGGTCGGCTTGCCGTTGCGGGCCGGTCGCGTCGCGGCCGCGTGGCCCGCCGTGCGCTTCGACCTCGCCTCGCCCTTGACCCGGCCGGACCCGCCGCGCCTCGCCGTGCGCGACACCGCCGCCCCTCCGCCGACCGTCGAGGCTCTCGACGCCGCCCGCGACCGTTACCTGCGGCGCATGCCGGCGCGATACCGCCTCCAGTTCGAGCCCGCGCTGATCGTCGCGGTGGCGGGCGAGCATGAACCGCCGACAGTTGCCGACCGCTGGCGCCGCGCGGCCCGGCGCGCCACCGAGGCCTGGCGCGATCTCGGCGACCTCGCGTCGGGCCGTCCGCCGCGGCTGCGGCTGCTCCTGGCGATGTCCGCCGCAGAGGCGCGGCGCTTGTACGTCGCCCTGGAACCGGAGCTGTCCTTGTTGATCGCCCCGATCCCGCCTCCGGCCGAGGCGTCGGGCTCCATCCGGGAACGGACGGACCGCTAGCGACCCAGACGTCTCATCCCGGCCACCGTCCGGACGGTTCTGGGCGCCGCACGCGGCATTCAGCGGAAGAGCGTCTTGACCTGCGCCCAGGCGGCGCCTTGCACCGGGGTCGTCTCGGCGGCGACCCAGCCGCCGATCTCGCCTTCGGGGAAGAGGTCGGTGTGGATGACCACCGAGATCTCGCCGGCGTAGAGTTCGGCCAGACGGCGCGGCGTCGGCTCCCAGGTGCCGATCTTGGGCGTGCCCAGCGGCAGATGATGGATCGGCGGACTGAACGCTCCGGCCGGGCCGGCGTGGAAGTGCGCTTCGAACTCCACGCCCTGCAGCCGTTCGTACGTGATCTCGTAGGCGACCACGTCCAGGGTGGTGTCGAGCGTCAAGATGGCGATGCCGGTCGCTTCGGATGGCGAGTTCACGGTCGGACCGTCCAGAACGCCGAAGAAGACGATCTGCTCGCCCGCGGCCGGCGCGAACGCGGCCGCTCCGGCCGACAACGCGAACACGATCCCGACGAAAGATCTGACGGACAGCGACGAACCCACGGCGGCTCCTCTCGCGGACATGACGTGGCCGGCACAAACTAGACTAAATTGATCGCCGACGCGACCCTGCCGCGCGCTCGCGACCGGCGGTTTCGCCGCCCGCACCGCGCGACGGCATCGGAGCTGGCCAGCTTGCCCGCGGCGAGCAGGCACGCGGCTGCGCCAAACAGGACCAAGCGACCGCACATGGCCTCCCTCCCTTGTGGTGGGGCCGGTCGATTATTCCACGTTGCTGTCGGACCTCGTGCACCACAGGTCACGTTCTGCCTGCGTCGAGCCGGTCACCAGTGACTCGATGAGCGTAATCGAGCAGGAAGTTGACCGCGCCGAAAACCTGCCTCATCTCCTGCGACGCCGAACGCGCCTGGCAGCGACGAAAGCGATCGCCGAGACTGTGCGCCGCCAGCGCGCTTCTCAGTTCCTCCACTGGCTCGACGACGCCGCGCATGATCCTACGAATGACGAAAGCTCCGACCAGAAACCCCGCCAGCGCCAAGACCACGGCTGCCCAGGCGCCTGTCATGCCTAGATTCAACGCCCTGAGGCTGGCCCGCTGCATCGCATCGCGGTTGATCGCAATGAGACGATCCGCCGCGGCGACGGCTTCCAGCAGGGCAGCGGGATCGCCGGCAAGCGCCGCGGTACCCCAACGCTCGAGATCGTCGATCGCCGCGACTTCGTCCAGCTCGGTTACATTGGCGCGTGCTCTTCCAATCGCACCCTCGATTACGCTGGCATGAACCGCGCTGTCTGCCGCCGCCGACGATACTAGCACCATCAAAACGTCCTCAGCCGCCTCGATCGAGTAGACGTTCTCGGCCAAGATGTCGCGCACCGCCGGGCTCATCCGGGTCAGGAGACCGATCGCGCCAAACGCCGTGGCCAGATGAATTGCGACAAGCGCGCCAATGCCGGCCAAGAAGCTCCCGCGCAATGTCATCACCTTCCTCCATCGATGAATTTCGCGACGGCTCCGGGACGCGATACCACGATTAACACATCCGACGCCGCCAACAAACGCTCCGGTTGCGGCAGGGCGACCCCGTTGTCGCCGGTCCGGATGCCGACTACCGTGATGCCGGCCTGCCGGGGCAGGTTGAGTTCAAGCAACGTCTTGCCGATCATCGCGGTCGCGGGCTGCATCTCGGTGATCACGAGTTCCGGTCCCAGCGGGAGTTCGCCGAGGATATCTTCGTGAACCAAGTGAGTCGCGAATCGCGCGCCGAAATCCCGCAAAGGGTCAATCACCTCGTGGGCGCCGACGCGCCGCAGTATCCGCGCGTGCAGAGAATCCGACGCGCGCGCAATCACCCGCCGTCCGCCCATCTCGCGCAACAAGGCTGTACAGAGTATCGAGGCATGAATCGAATCGTCGCCCAGGGCACAGATGCAGATGTCGCGACGTTCCGGAGCGAGACGACCCAGGGCCTCCGCGTCGGTCGCGTCAAGCACCACTGCCTCGGTAACGGCATCGGCCACGGCCCGTACACGACTTTCGTCCAGGTCCACCCCGATCACCTCGACGCCCCGTTCGTCCAATGCCTTCGCCACCGAGATCCCGAAACGACCCAACCCGATGACCAGCGCCTGCTTCGCCATCGCCTGCCTTTCCGCTATCCGACGACAACATGTTCCTCGGGCACCCGCCGGGCGGGCGGGATTCGTTGCGCGACAAGAAATACGATCAATGTCATTGAACCCACCCGGCCCGCGAACATCGCCGTCATGATGATGATCTTGCCAACTGTGTCGAGTCCTGCCGTGATCCCCATCGACAGGCCGACGGTACCGAGAGCCGATACGACCTCAAAGATGCCCGGAATGACCTCCGCAACCTGGGTCAATTGGATCGCCAGCACGAATAGAATCAGCGCAATGCTGCCGATGGTCGCAACGCTGGCCGCACGATAGACAGTCGCATGTGAAATCGAACGGTTGAACGCAGTGACCGACCAGCGACCTTGAACGGCGCCGGCGACGGCCAGCATGAGAACAGCGAACGTGGTCGTCTTGATTCCGCCGGCGGTACCGCCGGGGCTGCCGCCGATGAACATCCAGAGGATGCACAAGGTGATCGTCGCTGGCCGCAGGGAGGCGATATCAACGGAATTGAACCCCGCCGTGCGCAACGTCACCGATTGGAACCAACCGTTGTGCACTTTGTCCCAGAATCCGAAACCCGCGAGAACGTTGTTCCATTCCGCTGCAATGAAGAGCATTGCGCCGACGCCGAGCAGCCACGCCGACGTCCACAACACGAGTCGCGATTGGACCGTCAGCCGACGACGATTACGGAACAGACCTACGACCACGGCCGGGGAAAGCCCACCGAGCACGATCAGCGTCCCAACCGTGTGTAACACCCAGGGATCGCGCGCGAAGCCGATCAGGCTGTTGCTCTGCAGGGCAAACCCAGCGTTGCAGAAGGCGGAAACGGCGGTAAACGTAGCCCGCCACATGGCGGAACCGAGGTCGTCGCCGGCGTCGACGAAACGCGGCAGAAGGATGACAGCACCCAGCATCTCCGCAACCAGTGTAACGCCGAGAACGGTCTTGACCGCGCGGTAGAGGTCGCGGCGGTTCTCGCCGCTTGCGACTTGCGCGAACGCTCCCTCCTGGCGCACCGGCAAGCGCTGCCCGAGGGCGCCGAGGAACGCCGTCGCGAAGCTCATAATTCCCAGCCCTCCGAACTGGATCAGAACCAAGATGACGGCCTGTCCCCAACCGCTCCACGCCGCCGGCGTGTCGAGGACGATCAAGCCGGTCACGCAAACGGCGCTGACGGCGGTGAAGACAGCGTCGACGAAGGAGACCGAATGGTAAGCCGCCGACGCCAGCGGCAATTTGAGCAGCAACGCGCCCAGCAGAATCAGGCATAGAAACGACGTCACGAGTTGCCGCGCGGGATGATCCAGAAGATGCTCCCACCATCTCGACGTAAGACCGCCAAGGGATTCACGCTGGCGGAGAATCGCCGAAGCGACCAGGACGACGAGCAGCAGCAATACGTTGGCAATGCCGCCGGCGATTCGCCGATCGAAGATGACGACAGCTCCGAGACCCATCGCGGCGACGACAATCAACAGCCACCGTAGCGGCATCGCGTGCCTAAGGCCGGCAAGCAACATCCAGCCGGCAAGAGCCAGCAGCGCGACCGCCAAGCCGATACGACTCGCGCCGATCGCTGTGTCGATTGCCAGCGCGACGGCAACGGCCAGAAGAGCGACACAGCGCAAGGCGACGCGGATTCCCGCCAACTGCGCGTCGATTTCCTCATGCAGGGCCCACCGGCGGCGCGCGTCGGGCAAACCGGGCACGATCCAGAGCGCGGAAACCAGCCAGAGGACGAGCAGCCATACACCCAGCGCGGTCGCCGGCAGACTTGACAAGGGCGGCAGGGTCTTTATGGTCCAAACGGCGAGCACCGCCGTCGCCGCGACGCGACCGAGGACGGACCTCCGCGCCATCACAAATCCGGCAAGACCCATCGCGACCGCGGCGATCACGCCGAAACGGGGATCGAAGTGAGGAACGACGCAGACGCCGGCAACGAGCAAGAGACCCCCGCAAGCCGGCAGGGCGCCTGCCAACCGCATTTCGTCGCTGCGCGCACATGTCTTCACGGGTCGGCCCCTATGGATTCGGACGCGGCGCAAGACTAGGTCATGCACCTGGATCAGGCAAGGGGAGCGCGGTCGACGCTGGCGTAAACGCGTCCGGCGGGATAATCTAACGCCGGCATCCTCGGCGTCGGAACCGATCGGAGTTCGAGTTTGACCTTTATCTTTGTGTTCAGCCTCGCGGTGCTCGTATACGTCTATCTGGGTTATCCGCTGTGCGTCTGGCTACTGGCACGACTGCGGCCGCGGCCGCAGTGGCCGCCGGCCGGCGAGAAGCAACCGACGGTCTCCGTCCTCGTCGCCGCCTACAACGAAGCCCGGCACATCGAAGGGACCGTGCGCAACAAGCTGGCCCAGGACTATCCGCCCGGGAAGCTCGAGGTCATCGTGGTCTCCGACGAGAGCACCGATGGCACCGACGCGATCGTCCAGGGCCTCGCCGACGTGCGGGTGCGTCTCGTGCGCCAGGAACCGCGCGCCGGCAAGACGAGCGGCCTGAACCTCATCGCGCCGCTCGCCCGCGGCGAGGTCTTGGTCTTCAGCGACGCGAACTCGCATTACGCGCCCGACACCGTCGCCGAGCTGGTCAAGCCGCTGGCCGACCCCGCCGTCGGCTACGTGACCGGCCGCATGCTCTACCGCGCGCCCGACGGATCGGCCGCCGGCGAAGGCTGCTCCGCCTACATGCGCTACGAGAACCAGCTGCGCGCCTGGGAGACGCGCCTCGGTTCGATCGTCGGCGTCGACGGCGGCGTGGACGCGATGCGGCGCAGCCTCTGGCGGCCGATGCGCGCCGACCAGCTGCCCGATTTCGTCGCGCCGCTCAACGTGCGGCATCTGGGCTACCGCGTCGTGTACCAGCCGGCCGCGCGCCTCTACGAGGATACGCTCGCCGAGACCGCCGACGAGTTCCGCATGCGCGTGCGCGTCGCCTTGCGCGCGTGGTGGGCGCTCAAGGACAAGGCCGCCCTCTTGAACCCGCTGCGCTTCGGCGCCTTCGCCTGGCAGCTCTGGTCGCACAAGGTTCTGCGGTACCTGGCGCCGGTCTTCCAGATCACCGCGCTGGCGAGCAACCTGGTCCTCGCGGCGCGCGGCGGCTTCTGGTTGTGGCTGCTCGCCCTGCAGGGCGTGTTCTATGGCGTCGCGCTCGTGGCGCACCGCCTGCGGCGGCGGCGTCTGCCGGGTCCGGTCAACGCGGTCTACTACCTGTGCGTGCTGAACCTGGCGAGCGCGGTCGCGTTCGTGCAGTTCCTGCGCGGCAAGAAGAAGGTCGTCTGGCAGCCGCGGACCTGAGCGGCGACCTCAAAGGACGCGCTCGCCATCCCTCGCGGCGAGCAGGCCCGCCACCTTGTCGGCCAGCTCGCGCGCGCGGTAGGGCTTGCGCAGATAGGCCAGCTCGGGCTTGACGCCCGGCAGCTCCGCTTCGAGCGATTCGGGATCATGGCTGCTGCAGAAGACGGCGCGCAGGTCGGGCAGACGGCGGCGAGCCTGCCGGTAGAGCGACCAGCCGTTGAGCCCGCCGAGCATCGCCTCCACGACGACGACGTCGTAGCGCGCGCCGAACTCGAGCAACCGCAAGAGGGCGCTCGGCCCGTCCGGCGCCTCGTCCACGTCGTACCCCTCGCGCTGCAGCACCGTCACGGCGAGCTGCCGCACGGCCGGTTCCTCTTCGACGACCAGGACCCTGCCGGCCGGCTGCGCCGCCCGGCCCGCGGCGGCCGCCTCGCCGGCGGCTGGCAACCCCAGGCGGAAGGTCGCGCCGCGACCAGGTTGGCTGCGCAGTTCGACGAACCCGCGATGCGCGCTGACGATGCCGTAGACGGTCGCCAGACCGAGCCCGGTGCCGCGGTCGACGTCCTTGGTCGTGAAGAACGGATCGAAGATGCGGTCCTGCAGCTCCGGCGCGATGCCCTCGCCCTGATCGGTCACGCTGAGCACCACGAAGACGCCGGCCGCGGGCGCGCCCAACTGCCGCGTGTCGCTCGCCGAGAGGGTCACCGCCTCGAGCGCGAGGTCGAGGCGCCCGCCGCCGGGCATCGCGTCGCGCGCGTTGGTGCACAGGTTCAGGAGCGCCTGTTCGATCTGCGCGGCGTCGGCGCACACCTTGGGCAGGTCCGGAGCCACCGCGACGCGCACCTCGATGCCGCGATCGAGCAGCCGGCGCAGGATGTCCGCCTGTCCGCGCAACCAGTCGCCGAGGTCCAGCAGCTCGGTGCACGGCTCGCGCTTGCGGCTGAAGGTCACGAGCTGCCGCACCACCTCGCGCGCCTGTTGTCCGGCACGGTTCATGGCCTTGACGTAGGACTGCGCGTCGCTCTCGGGCGGCAGCAGCGAGGCCAGCAGATCGGCGTAACCCAGGATGGCCTGCAGGCTGTTGTTGAAGTCGTGGGCGACGCCCGCGGCGAGCTGCCCCACGGCCTCGAGCTTCTGCGAGCGCTGCAGCCGCTCCGCGAGGCGCCGCTTCTCCGTGATGTCGCGGGTGGTCTGCACCACCCCGACGACCTCGCCGCGCTCGTCGCGCACCGGCGCGGCGCTCATGCGCAGGACCGCGCCGTCGCGGCAGTCGATGACGCCTTCGGCCGGAATGCCGGAGCGCAGGACCTCCGGCACGGGGCAACCGGCGCACGGCGTGTTACAGCCCGCGATCGCCACATGGCACACGCCGCCGGTCACCGGACGACGCGCACCGCCACGGCTGTCGCGCTCGGCCCAGTTCGTCCAGACGACGCGCATGTCGCGGTCCAGGAAGGTCACGTTGTCGGAGATGCTGCGCAGCACGAGGTCACGATCGCGCCCGAAGGCCTGCAGCAGGCGCGCCTGGCTCTTCAGCCGGCGCCGCAGCAGCCAGATCAGGGCCATCGCCCCGACGAGGCCCAGCAGCAGCGCGCCAGTCGCCCAGGTCAGCCAGATGGGCGCGATGGACGCGATGACCGGTGGTGCGACCGACAACAGGTGAGGCATCTCGGATCCCGGCATGTGCGAGCCTGTCCCGGCGACCCGTGAGGGCGCCGCATATCGTCTCATGATACTCCGAACCCCAGGGTGGTGTAAAGATATTTTTATGTTTGATGCGCGCACATCTGTAGCGCAAGGCAGGCGGCGAAGAGACCGGGCCGGAGCGGTCGGCCCTGGCGGCCCGGCGGCATATACGGCTTCGCGGGTTGTCGAAATTACTGTCTCAAGAGGATCGCTTTGGCGATCATGCCCGCCATCGCGGGGTTCTCCTTGAGCCGGCGCGTCGAATACCCGTACCAGTCCTCGCCGAACGGCACGTAGACCCGCAGATGGTGTCCGGCGGCCAGGATCTCCCGGCGTACGTTCTCGCGCACGCCCAGCAGCATCTGGAACTCATATTGATCTTTCGTAAGGCCCCGCTCCGCGATGAGCGTGCGGGCATCATCGAGCAACGGGTCGTCGTGCGTCGCGATGGCGCAGTACATGCCGTGATCGAAGATCAGTCGCAGCAGGCGTTTGAAGCTCTCGCGGACCTCTTCGCGCCCGCTCCACGCCAGATGGCGCGGTTCGCGGTAGATGCCCTTGCAGAGGCGGATCGACGGGCGGTACGGCGCCAGATCCCGCACGTCCTGCTCGCAGCGGTGCAGCATGGCCTGCAGCACGACACCCACGTTGTCGAAGCCCTCATCGCGCAGGCGCCGGTACAGGCGCAGGGTCTTGTCCGTGTACGGCGTGTTCTCCATGTCCAGGCGCATGAACAGGCCGTAGCTGCGCGCCTGCTCCGCCAGCTCGCGGATGTTCGTGTACGCGAACTCCTCGTCCAGGCCCAGGCCGAGGCTCGTCGGCTTGACCGACAGGTTGGCCACGCCGCGCAGGCCGTGCTCGTCGATCGCGGCGAGCACCTTGCTGCTCTCCCCCTTCTCCTTCAGCGCGCGCTCGCGGTCGTCCACGAACTCGCCCAGCACGTCGATCGTCGTCCAGGCCCCTTCGGCGCGGTTGAGCTGCTGCGTCGTGCGGATCGCGTCGCTGAGCTGGTCGCCCGCGATGTAGCGCATCGAGATCTTGCGGATGATCGGCTTGGGCACCAACGGCATCGCGGCGACGATGAGGTTGTTCAGCATGACCCCGCTATCCTTTCTGGGCGCGTGCTACGACTTGCGGACCTCGCCCCGGGCCGTCCCGTGCAGGTCGATCTTGACGTTCGCCTCGCCGCTCAGGCCGGCGTAATACCGCTGCAGGATCGCCAGCACCTCGGGCCGCGAGAATTCCGCCGGCACCTCGCCGCCTTCGGACAGGGCCTTGCGCAGCGCCGTGCCGCTGAGGAACAGCCGGTCGGCCTTGTCGTGCGGGCAGGTCTTCAAGGAGACCATGCCGCCGCACTTGTAGCACCAGAAGGTCCAGTCGATCGGCAGCATGCGGATCTCGAGCGCGCCGGCCGGGATCTCGCTCCAGATGCGCTGCGCGTCGAAGGGTCCGTAGTAGTCGCCGACGCCGGCGTGGTCCCGCCCGATGATCATGTGCGTGCAGCCGTGGTTCTGGCGGAAGACGCCGTGCAGCAGGCCCTCGCGCGGCCCCGCGTAGCGCATGTCCAGCGGGTAGCCGCCGCACAGGACGCTGCCCTTGACGAAGTAGCCGTCCACCAGCGCGTCGATGCACTCGACGCGCACGTCGGCGGGGATGTCGCCCGGCTTGAGCTGGCCCACGAGCTGGTGGATGAACAGGCCGTCGGAGACCTCGAGCGCGATCTTGGCCAGGTACTCGTGGCTACGGTGCATCGGGTTGCGCAGCTGCAGGGCGGCGATGCGCGACCAACCGCGCTCGGCGAAGATGCGCCGCGTCTCGGCCGGGCGCAGGTAGAGGCCCGCGAACTCGGTCGGGAAGAACGACTCGCTGAGCACCTTGACCGGGCCGCCGAGGTTGACCGGCGGCTGGGCCCGGACCATCTGTACGCCCGGGTGCGCCTCGTCGGCGGTGCCGAAGACGTGCTCGCACTCGAAGCGGGCGTCGATCTCGTAGCGGTCCTCGACGCGCATCGTGGCCATGATCTCGCCGGTCTCGCCGCTCGCGAGGGCGATCTCCGCGCCGTCGGGCAGGGCGATCGCGAATTCGCGGCTCACGGACAGGGTGATCGGGATGGGCCAGAACACCCCGGCCGCGGTCTTCATCTCGCGGCAGACGCCGTCCCAGTCGGCCCGCGTCATGAAGCCCGCGAGCGGCGTGAAGCTGCCGTTGCCCAGCATGATGAGGTCGCCGGTCTCGCGGCTGGACATCGTCCACTGCGGCAGCGTCGCGGCGCGCGCCCGCTCGGCCTCGCGGGCGGGGCCCGCGAGCAGGCGGGGCAGCAGGTCGGGGCTGCCGTGGGGGCGGATCAGGTCGGCCATCGAAATGGTCCTCTCGAGGGTGGAAGGACGGGGCGCTGACGGCGGCAAAGCTAGCCAGCGGCAGGCGGGAAGGCAAAGAGGATCGGCGTTGGCGAGCCGCTGCAGGACCGGCGCGGCTATTCGTCCGCCGCGAGCGCCGGGCTCGCCCACTGGTGCGCCAGAGAGCGCAAGGTCTCATGACGCGGCGGCGGTCAATCTTCGATCTCCTGGATCTGCTGGCGGATCTGATCCGCTTCCTGGTGCTCTCCCAGAACGGTCAGGGCTTCCGCGAGATCCCGCAGCGTGGCCAGCGTGTGCGGATGATCGATCCCGATGACGCTTTCCTGCACGGCCAGGGCCCGGCGGTAGATAGCCACGGCGTCGGCGGGACGACCCTGATGCAGCAGATTGCGACCCAGGTTGCACATGGTCACCGCCGTCCTGGGATGCTGTTGGCCGAGGGTGGTCTCGTAGAGCTCCAGCGCACCCTTCAACAGCTGGTATGCTTCCGCGTGCCGGCCGACTCGATCGAAGTTCTGCGCCAGATTGTTCATCGACGCGATCGTGGCGGGATGATCCGGCCCGAGAACGCGCTGGCGGGCTGCCAGCACCTTCTCGTTCAGGGCGGTCGTCTCGGCGATGCGTTCGGGTCCTTTGATCGAATTCGCGAGATTGTTCAGCGACAGCAAGGTCAACGGATGCTCCGCGCCCAGCACGCGCTCTCGGATCTCCAACGTCTGCCGATGCAGATCCTCGGCCTCGGCGTATTTCTCCTGGTAGTAGTAGATCGTGGCCAGATTGTTCATCATGTAGAGCGTTTCCGGATGTTCCGGCCCCATGGCTCGCCGGCAGATCTCGAAGACCTCGGCGAGCACCTCTTCCGCTTCGGCATAGCGACCCTGATCGGCGAGCACGGCGCCGAGATTGCTCAGCGCCATGCGCGTGATCTGATGGTCCGGACCGTGCACGCGTCTGCTCGTTTCCAGGCTTTCACGCTGCATGTCGGCGGCTTCAGCGCTCCGGCCCAGATCGGCCAGGACAGTCGCCAGGTTGTTCAACGCGACGAGCGTCGTCCCGTGATCCGGACCGAACACGCGCCGCGACAACTGCAACGCCTCGACGGCGGCGGATTCCGCCTCGTCGAAGCGGCCTTGCCAGCCCAGCAGGTCGACCCAGATATTGACGCCTTCGATGTACTCGCGAGATTCCTGCGAGTAGATCTCGCGACGCAGATCGTGCGCCGCCAGCAAGTGCGACTCCGAACGTTCGTACTGTCCCAAGGACATGTAGGTCTTGCCCAGCGTCAGATGCACGTCCGCGCGCACCTTCGGATCGCCGGCGAACTTCTCGTCGACCTTCTTCGCCGCCTCGTCCATGACCTCCAGCACCGTGATCGTCTGGCCCGACTCGAACGGGTCGGCCGCCGCGAGCATCTCCTGCAGGAACTCGTTGATCGCCTGTGCGCGTCGCGCCTCGTCCTCGGCCAACGTGCGCGCCGCCTCGGTGCGCCGCTGCTCCGCGCTGATCCACAGGAACGACACCAGCAGGATGACCAGCACCGAACCCACGAGCGCGACCGCCGCGCGCGTCAGCACCTTCAACCGCCGCTGCCGCGCCGTGCGCTCGCGCTGCGCCGCCGCCACGCGTTCCGCCAGAGCGCGGTGCTGCGCCTCATCCGGATCGAGCTGCGACGCCGCCAGATCCAGATCGCCGTTGGCCATCGCGCAAGACGCGAAGGCCGACTTCCCGGCGAGCACCCCCTCCCGGGCCCGCGCGTTGCCCGGCCAGAGCGTCAGCGCCTCCTGGAATCCGGAGAGCGCCCGCGAGAAATCGTCGTACGAACGCGTCCGTTCGGCCTCGGCCAGCTCCCCGGCCGCCCGCTCGGCGAGCCGGATGCTCTCGGCGTGCGCCTCGTACTCGCGCAACGCCTGCTGGAACGCCTTGACCGACGGATACCGCTGCTGTGGATCGGTGGCCATCGCCTGCAGCGCGATCGCGCGCAACTCGCCCTGCGCCCGGCCCGGATCGATCACGTTGCCGGCAGCTCGGGTCAGCGCTTCGATCACGGTCGTGCCCGCGTGCGGCCGCACCCCCGCGATGATCTCGTGCAGGATCGCCCCCAGCAGATACACGTCGCTCGCCTTGCCGATCCTGGCGGCCTCGCCCAGCGCCATCTCCGGCGCCATGTACGCCGGCGTGCCGGCGCAAGCGCTGTGCTGGTCCAGCCGTTCGGCCTTGCCCTGCGGATCGACCGAAACGGCCAGGCCCCAGTCCATGACCAGCACCTCGCCGAAGTCGCCGAGCATGACGTTCTGGGGTTTCAGGTCGCGGTGGATCACGCCGCGGGAATGGGCGAACGCCACCGCGTCGGCGACGCGCAGCAGGATCTCGAGGTTTTCGGCCAGACTCTTGTCTGCGATGATCTCGTGCCATGCCGTGCCCTGCACCCGCTTCATCGCGTAGAACAGGGCGCCCGTCGCGCTGGTGCCGAGGTCATGGATCGGCACGATGTTCGGGTGGTCGAGATCGCCCGTGACCGCGGCCTCGGACAGGAACTTGACGCAGCTCGCTTCGTCCCCTGCCAAGCCCGGTCGGATCATCTTCAGCGCGACCGTGCGATCGACCGACGTCTGCCGGGCGGTGTAGACCACGCCCATGCCGCCCTCGCCGAGCTTCGCCAGGAGTTCGTAGTCGGGCGCGAGATCGCTCGCCGCCTCGCCCGGCGCCGCCACGCGATGCTCGCGCACGACGAGGTTCGAGGGCGTCGCCGTGCGGTCCGGCCGTGTCTTGATCGTCTCGGCCGGTTGTTGGCCCGGCGCGAGGACCGCATGCCAGAGCGCCGTCACGGTGCGGGTCAGGTCGAGGGTCGATTCGGAATCGCGGCCGTCGGATGGCTGGTGCATGGCTCTTCCCCCTGTCGAGTCTGCGTCAGGCGCCGCCGGTCCGACGAAAACCAGACCTGGCTAACCTCATATGATCGCAAAGGGATAGCGTATCAGACTACGGCGCCCATGTCGAAGATAATCGATATTCAAATCTGGCGGTTCGTCAACGGGAGGCCAGGAACGCGGGCGCGACGGTCAAGGCTCCTGCCCCGCCGCCATCTCCCCCAGCCTCGCCGCGATGCGCGCCGGCAGGATGCGGCCGCCGCCCGACTCGATGCGCTGCACGGTCCGCTTGACCCACGGCACGGCCGCCGCGGCCAGGCCGGCCCCGATCAGGAACGACCACAGGTCGCGCAGCGGGGCGCCCGCGGGCACCACGAGCGTGCCGAGGCCCACGCCGGCCAGCAGCAGCAAGAGCGGCACTCCGTAGACGAGGAACGAGGCCTTCAGGACCGCGCCGCCCGGCACCGCCACCTGCACGCGATCGCCGACCGTCACGCCGAGGGGGTCGAGCACGTCCATGACGCGCCGATCGCCCTCGGTCGGCCGGCACAGCACCCGGGCCGCACAGCCCTCGCAGTGGTCGCCGGCCAGCAGGCGGACCGTGGCCTGGGCGGGCTGGTCGCCCCTGGCCGGCAACACCGCCAGGACGACACCCTCCTCCAGCAACGTCTCGCCCTGATCCAGCTCCAGCATGCTCGCGCTCCCCGCGGCGGCCGCCCTCCCCGCCGGCGCTCAGGCCTCGGTCGGGCCGTCACCGGCCGCGGCCTTGCCGGCCGCCGCGGGCTCCGGCTGCGGGTGCAGCCAGCCGATCGCATTGGTCTTGCACTTCTCGATCGGGATGACCCGCGGGTCGAGCTTCGCGTAGTCGATGACCGCCAGGCCCTCGACCATCGAGATGGCGCCCTGGCTGTTGCGGGCGCAGATGCCGCACCCGGTGCAGGCCACGTCGCAGACTTCCTTGGCGCGCTTGGGATCGTCGTGGCTCTTGCAGAAGACGAAGAACTCGCGGTCGATCGGATGCAGCTCGAAGAGGTCGCGCGGGCAGGCCTTGACGCAGGCGCCGCAGGCGGTGCACAGGTCGTCGAAGACCACCGGCAGGCCGTCCGGCCCCATCTCCAGGGCGCTGAAGGTGCACACCTCGACGCAGTCGCCGCCGCCGAGGCAGCCCCACTGGCAGGCCTTGGCGCCGCCCGAGACGAGGTCCTGCACCGCGCAGCTCGTCGGGCCCTCGTAGTGCGCCTTCTGCCTGGCCAGACCGGCGGTGCCGCGGCACATCAGGCGCGCGACGTGCCGCACCGCGGCCGTCGCGTCGACGCCCATGATCCGCGCCAGGCCGTCGATCGTATCCTGGCCGCCCACCGGGCAGAGCGTGATCGCGGCGCCTTGCGTGACGACCGCTTCGGCGTAGGCGTTGCAGCCGGCGTAGCCGCAGGCGCCGCAGTTGGCGCCCGGCGTGGCTTCGAGGGCCAGCCCGATGCGGGGGTCTTCCTTGACGCGCAGCTTGCGGTCGGCGATCGCCAGCGCGGCGGCGAAGAAGATGCCGAGCCCGCCCATCGTCAGTAGCGAGTAGGCCAGAGCGGTCATGCTGCGATCCTCCTGTTGGCCAACGGGCCGCGCGGCTGCCGGTGCAACCGGGTCAATCGGAAGCCAGGAAACGTTTCAGCCCCGAGCTGTCGTGCCGCTGGCCGTCCGCGTCGATGATCAGGCACTCGACGCCGTCGAGCTGCTCTACGAGGTCCAGGCCATCCTGCGGCCCCATGACGAACACCGCGGTGGCCAGGGCGTCGGCCAGGGCGCAACTCGCGGCCAGCACGGTCGCGCTCTGGCAGAGGCGCGCGGGTTCGCCCGTGCGCGGATCGAGCAGGTGGTGGTATCGCACGCCGTCCTGCTCGAAATACTGCTCGTAATCCCCGCTGGTCGCCACGGCCAGCTCGCCCGGTTCCAGGGCCGCCAGGATCGCGCCCGGCAAGCGGGGATGCTGCACGCCCACGCGCCAGCGGTGCCCATAGCCGCGGACATCGCCGCCGGCATCGACGAGGGCCGCCGGCATCCCCTGCTGCCGCAGCGCCGCCAGCGCCCTGTCGACGGCGTATCCCTTCGCCCAAGCTCCAAAATGGAGCAGATTGGCGACCTTTTCAAGGTCGGCCACGCCACCCGGCCAGCCGAGATCGCTCAACCGCTTGACAGCGAGCGTCAGAGCGCCCGGCGGCGGCAGGCGCGGCGTGACGCCATCGAAGCCCCAGAGCGCCACCAGCGGCGCCACGCGCGGATCGAACGCGCCGTCGCTCAGGCGCAGGACCCTCAAGCCCATGATCAGCACCTCGCGCCGCTCGCGGGCGCGTTCGGCCGGCGGGGTCTGCTTCGGGGGCGGCAGCCGCCAGGAGAAGAGCGAATCGACGCGCGCGACCTCGGCCAGGGCGGCCTGGATCGCCAGCGCCGCGGCCTCGTTCTCGGCCGTGGTCCGCACGCCGGGCACCGTGATCTCCACCAGGGTGCCCATGGCCGGTCGCGCGATCTGCACCGACGGCGCCTCGCGATGGGCCTGGCGCAGCCGGCTGACGCCGAACCCCGCCGCCAGGCAGACGATCAGCACCAGCACGCCGGTGCGCAGCGAGCCGAGGCGATGCTCGCCGTGACCATGGCCGCCGGTCATGGCCTACGCCGTTTCGATCCGCAGGACCACGCGGTTCGGCGCGCAGGCGATGAGTTCGCCCGGCTGGGCGATCGTGCCCTGCCGGCGGCAGGTAGCATGGCGGCAGCTCGCCGCCGTCACGCGCACGCCGTCCGCGTCGCACGCCACCGACGTGCGGCCGGCGGGTCCGTCCAGCTCGAGGCGCCGCGCCGGTCCGGTCAAGGCGATGCGGTCCTGCACGCCGCGCTCGGTCTCGACGACCAGCACGCGCTGCGCGCCGCGCAGCTCGCCGCGCGCCTCGAGGCGGCAGCTCACGGCGACCTGGGCCTGGCGGCCGCGCAGGCGCTCGCGCAGGTGCAGCAAGCGGGCATCGAGGCCGGCGCGCGGGTCGAGCACCCGATCGCCGAGCTGCAGCATGAAGTCGGCGGGCAGCGCGTCGTCCAGCGTGGTGACCTGGACGCTGAACAGCCGCTGCGGATCGCGCACGTAGCGGTCGGCGGCGGTGCGCAGCGCGCCGGCCGCCGTCGCGCGCCAGGCGGGCACCGCAGCGAGAACGGGCGCCGGCAGCCGGCCGCCTTCGAGCGCCAGGAACGCGCCCAGCGTCTCGCCGATCAGGCCCTCGTCGGCCGGCAGGAAACCGTGCAGCACGACCCTGCGGCCGCCGACCGCGCCGGCACCGAAATGCTCGCCGAGCTTCAGGCCGACCCCGAAGGCGGCGCCGCCGAGCACGGCGGTCTTCAGGAAGGAACGCCGGTCGATCATCGGTCTCTCCTTTGTTCTCGTCTTTCCAGCCGTCTCTCGGGCTAGAATTTCATGCCTGCGAAACCCATGAATCCGAGGGCCATGATCCCGGCCACGATCATCGTGATGCCGGCTCCCTGCAAGGAGCGCGGCACCTCGGCCAGCTCCAACTCTTCGCGGATCCCGGCCATCAGCACGATGGCCAGCGTGAAGCCCGCGCCGGCGCCGACGGCGAAGACCAGGCTCTGGAAGAAGCTATAGTCGCGCATCGCGGCGAAGAGGCACAGGCCCATGATCGCGCAGTTCGTCGTGATCAGCGGCAGGTAGATGCCCAGCGCGCGGTAGAGCGGCGTGCTCACCTTCTTGATGACCATCTCCACGAACTGCACCAGCGACGCGATGACCAGGATGAACGACACCGTCTGCAGGAACTCCAGACCCAGCGGCGCCAGGATGTACTGGCGGATCAGGAACGTGACCATCGCGGCCATGGTCATCACGAAGGTGGTGGCCAGGCCCATGCTGGTCGCCGAGCTGAGCTTGCCCGAGACGCCCACGAACGGGCAGATGCCGAGGAACTGCGCCAGCACGAAGTTGTTGATCAGGACCGCGGTCACGAAGATGCCGATGAGCTCCATCGTCACGCCTCCTTGATCGCGACGGTCGCGCGCGCCGCCCGCACGACCGCTTCCTGGCGTCGGTGGTTGATCTTGTTGTAGACGCCCAGCATCAGGCCCAGGGTCAAGAAGGCGCCGGCCGGCAGGATCATGACGATCCACGGCTCGAAGGCCCCCGGCATGATCCGCACCTCGAACAGCGTCCCGTTGCCGAGCAGCTCCCGCGCCCCGCCGAGCGCCGTCAGCGCGATGGTGAAGCCCAGGCCCATGCCGAGCGCGTCGACGACCGCGCGCAGCGGGTTGTTCTTGGAGGCGAACGCTTCCTGGCGACCCAGGATCACGCAGTTGACCACGATCAAGGGGATGAACGCGCCGAGGTTCTTGCTCATCTCCGGGAACTTGGCCTTCATCGTCAGGTCGACGATCGTCACGAACGTCGCGATGACGACGATGAAGCTCGCGATACGCACCTGGTTGGGGATCGCCTTGCGCAGCAGCGAGATCAGGAGGCTGGCGCACACGAGGACGAAGGTCGTGGCCACGCCCATGCCGACGCCGTTCATGGCCGACGTCGTCACGGCCAGCACCGGGCACAGCCCCAGCAGCTGGCGCCAGACCGGATTGTGGTCCCACAGGCCCTTGGTGAACTCGGCGGCCAGGCTCTTCTGCTTGCTCATCACACGCCTCCCTGCGCCGCCAGGGCCGCTTCGAGCTTGACGACCGCCGCGTTGACGATGTCGACCACGGCCTGGGCGCTGATCGTGGCCGCGGTGATCGCCTGCACCTCGCTCGGCCCCAGCTCCGTGCGCGGCCGGCCCTTGACGACCTTCAGGTCGCCCGCCGCGCTCAGGCGCTGGCCGCCGCTCCAGCCGAAGAACTGCAGCGGGAAGTTCTTGGGATCGTTCACCGCGGCGCCCAGATCGCGGTCGGCGCTGGCGGCGAGCGCCTGCTCGTGCTCGGACCGCAGGCGGATCCAGGTGCCGAGCCCAGGCGTCTCCGAGTCGGCGAGCACAGATCGGAAGAGCGTCGTGTAGGGAAAGAGTGTAGGATAGGGTGT
>CAZJWO010000038.1:0-30574 GCA_964549735.1 uncultured Fibrobacteraceae bacterium
GGAACAGGCAGCGCGAGAAGAAGAGGTGTACGACCTGAGCGAGTTCGCGGCGGTCCGGATCGCCTGACCGTGGAGTCATGGCTCTGTCCGATGCCAGTCTGGCGGAACTGATGGCGGAGCTGCGTACGCGGCTCCGTCACTTCTTGAGCGGTGCCGTCGCCCGCGAATCCGGCGGCGGCGACCGGGGGACGCGCGCGGCGCCCCTCGGTGGCCAGGATCCGGCGCCGGTCGTCGCGAACGCTCGCGAACCCGGACCTCTGGATCTCGCCGGGCGCGCCTCCCTGGCCGCGAGGTTGCTGGCGGTCGTGCTCGGCAGCCGCGAGGATGCCGCCGCGATCGATCTCGCCCGGTCCTTCGCCGAGTTGGCCGACGCTCTCGCCGGAACGCCGGCGCCGCTGCCGGGAAGCGCCCTGGAGGTCGGCCTGCGCCAGCTGGTGCGCGAGCTCGAAGGGCTGGCCATCACCTGGGATCGCGAATCGGAACCCGACCTGCGCCAGGCCTGGTCCAACTTGCGGGCGCTGGGGGACCGCCTGTGGGCGGACACGCCTTCGCCGCGCACCGTTCAGGCTGGCAGCGCGTTGGAAGCCGCCGGCTCGCCGTCGATGCGCGCCGGCTCCGGCCACGCGGTCTGGTTGCTCGTCGCGGGAGACCTGCGCCGCGCCACGTTGCGGCGCCGTCTGGCGCGAGCCGGCTGGACCGTCGACTGCCTGCCGGATGCCGAAGCGGTGCTCGCGAGGCTCGAGCGGTCGCGACCTTCGGCCGTGATCTGCGACGACGCGGCGCCGTGCCGCCATCACAGCCGCTTGCGACGTCTGCTGCCGCCGTCGGCTCCGACGGTGATCCAGATCCGCGGACGCGCGTCGCGAGACCAGACGCGGGAGCCTCTCTGGCTGCCGCCGTTCCGGCCCGAGGATCTCGCGTCTCGACTGGCCGATTGACTCGTCTTTCGATCCGCGCGAATGGCGCGGCGCTTCCTGCCGGCGGCACCTTGCGTTTTGCAACGCCTCGCCGCATCTGCTCTTGTCCCCGACCGCCTTCTCGCACCGGATGATGACCGGTACGGGATGCCTTTGCCCGCTCCGGTCGCGTGCGAGTCGCCAGGGCACGGTAGTTGCAGTCACGCGAACGGCAGCTGTGGCACGGAATGCTTTGCACGCTTTGCCGAGGAGTGCGACCCATGCTGGACCAGAAGGAGCGCCCGCTCAACGCCGGCGCCGAGGATCCAACCCAACTCGTGATGACTTCGCTCGAGGCGGCGCAATACTTGAAGATGCACGTCAAGACGGTTTGCCGGCTCGCCAAGGAGGGCAAGATCCCGGCGAAGAAAGTCGGCAGCGAGTGGCGTTTCCTGCGCACGGTTCTCGACGGTTGGTTGGCCCAGACCGTGGCCTGAGAAAGGATTCGATCTTGGCCACCCGTTTCGAACCCCTCGATCTGGGAGACCCCAGGCTGTTCGGGATCCGGTTGCACGGGGCCTTCGGGCGCGGCGACCGCCAGCGCCTGCTCGATCTGGCCGACCGCTGCGTCGTCAAGCAGAAGACCCATCTGGTGCTCGACTGCGCAGACCTGGATTCTCTCGGCGGCGGTGGCGCCGCCGCCCTAGCCTACTTGCAGCGCCAGTTGATGGAACGTGGCGGCGAGGTCGTGTTCGTGGCGGCCGGCGAGGTCATCCTGCGCTTCCTGCAGAGCAAGTTCGTGGGTCTGCCGCTGCGTTGCTTCGCGACGGCCGACGTGGCGAAGGCCGCGCTCACGGGAGAAGCCGCGGTGAGCGCCGAGCCCGCGGCGGCGCCAGAGCCGCCGGACGGCGACGCGCCGGCGCCGCCGCCGGCCGCGTCTGCCGCGGACCTCGATCACCTGCTGGAAGACGTGCCTCCCGGCCGGGAACGGCCGGACGCGACCGTCAGGCGAACCGCCGATCTCGTCACCGCGGCGTACGTTTCTCTCGACGACGTCTTGCAGGCGGCCAGGACGAGCAACAATCCGACTCTGTTGGGCGAAACGCTCGGCATGCTGCTGGATTGTCACGACCTCGCCGCCGCGACTGTCTACTGCCACCGCCACGGCGAACACTTCGTCGCGACGGCCGGCAAGGTGCGTCTCGCCGCTGAAGGCGGGATCGTGGCTGCGCTCGAGCGCAGCCGGCGTCCGTTGACGCTGATGGACCTCGAGGATGGCGACCTCTGGGACGAAGAGAGCCAACTGCTCGAAGACCTGCAACCAGACCTGATCCTGCCGCTGTCACGACGCGACGAGTTGTACGGCATCGCCTTCCTGCGCCGGGGCGCGGGCGAGCGTGAATACGGCATCAGCGAGGTCTTCGCGCTGGAACTGCTGCTGCGTCTGCTGGCCGCGCCGGCGCCTGCCGCCGCGGACGAGGAACCTGGCGAGGCGGCGCCAGTTCGCGGCGATGCGCAGCAGCGCGGAAAGGGCAGCCGTGTTCAGCCCGACCTGCCCGCGCCCGTTTCGACCGGCGGACGCGAAACATTGCTGAACGTCATGCTCGATCTCGCGCGCGGCCTGCAGGATGCCCAGGACCTGCCGCACTTCTGGCAGCTGTTCATCTCGCGTCTGCGCGAGGCGTCCGAGGTCACCAGCCTGATCTATCTGGACGCCGAGGAGCAGGACTTCCCGCCGTATCTGGCTGGCGAGGCGCGGCGGGGACTGGAACTGGATGTTCTGCGCGGCGAGCGGATCCAGGCCTTCTTCCGTACGCTCGAACGACCGGTCGAGATCGCCAATATGCCGTCGTCCCTCCAGCGCGCGCGCGACATGCTCACCGGACGCGGCATGCAGTGGCTGGCGCCGCTGCGCGCCGAAGGGTCGCACCATCTGGGGATCGTGGCCTTGGGCCTGCGTTGGCGGTGCCGGCAGCCGGAGCAGGTCGAACAGATCCAGGGCCTCATGGAGATCGCGGCCGAAGCGCTGCAACGCCTGCGCGAGAGCCAGAACCGCGCCGATATGAGCCTGGGGTTGCTCGAGGATCTGCTGATCGGCGCGGATCAGACCGCCACGGAAGTCGACGCGGTGACGCGGGAAACGACCCGCGCGGTTCGCGTGCTGGCCGCCGAACTCGGCCTGGCGCCCGATCAAGAGCGGGATCTCGTGCTGGGGGCGCTACTGCGCAACCATGGCCAGCAGCAGGCCGGCCTCGACGATCTGGCCGCCGATCAGCTGACCGGCACGGAATGGGAACGTTACCGCGATCATCCCGAGAACGGAGCGCAGAGGTTGGCGGCGCTCAAGGCGCCGGTGGCCGTCCGCGACGCGGTGCGCCACCATCACGAGCGGTTCGACGGTCGCGGCTTTCCGCTCGGCCTGCGCGGGCGGGACATCCCGCTGGCCGCGCGGCTGGTCGCGGTCGCGCAATGCTACGCGCTGCACGTCCTGAGCGCAGGCGCCGAGGTCGCCCTGGCCGCCGTCAAGCGCGACGCGGGCAGCGCGCTCGATCCAGACCTCGTCGAGATCTTCTTGACGGCCGCCAACCGCGAAGCGGCTCCGGCGAACGTCTCCTGAACGACCTTGTCTGGCGATCTTCCCGGCGGTTGACATGCTGCGCAGGCGCGTCGCCGGCCGCTGACGGTGCGGACGATCCGGCGGGCAGTCCCGTGCGCCGGGCGCTTGGCGTGCACTGCCGGCGTCCGCCGGAACATCTTGCGCGACGTCAAGATCCAGCGCCTGGGGGCCGAACGCGCCGCGTCCCGCGGCGGCCGGCCCCGCGCTTGCTCTGCCGCGATCGGTGTGCGGTCGTGGAATGGGAGGCTACGGCTGCAGACCCGGGAAGGCCGCGCTCCGGTCGGGCGACCGCGCCGGGGGCGGCCTTCTCTCAGACGGCGGCCGACTCGGCAGCCGGACGCTTGCGGCCGCGCGCGAAGAGGACGCGGCCGATCTCCGTGCGCAGGTCCTCGATGGTCAGGCCGCGTTTGATCTCGCCATTATGGACGAGGGAGATCGCGCGGGTCTCCTCGCTGACGACGATGACGATCGCGTCGGAGACCTCGCTCAAGCCGATCGCGGCGCGATGGCGCAGGCCGAGGATGTAGCCGATCTCCTGGCGCTCGGTCGGCGGCAGCGTGCAGCCGGCGGCGGCGATCTTGCCGTCGCGGATGATGACCGCTCCGTCATGCAGCGGAGCGGGCACCGTGAAGATGGTCTCCAGCGTGGCGGCGCTGATCTCGGCGTTCAGCTGCGTGCCGGTCTTCAGCCATCGATCGAGCCCGATCTCCCGCTCCAGGACGATCAGCGCGCCGAGGCCGCGCCGGCTCAACCGCTCGACGGTCTTGAGGATCTCGGCCTCGGCGGGGATCTCGTCCGTCGCGCCGCGCAGATCCAGGAGGCGGCGCTGCATGCCGAGGTTGGCCAGGGCCGCGCGCAGCTCCGGCTGGAAGATGATGATGAACGCGACGACCCACACGGTCTGCAAGGTGCTGATGACCCGGCCGACCACGATCATGCCGAGGCTGGAAGCCACCAGACCGAGCAGCAGCAGAAGCAGAAGACCGGCCACCATCTGCACGGCGCGCGTCTGGCGGACGAACCTCCACAGGCGATATAGCAGCCACCCGACGATGAGGATGTCGAGGAGGTCGATGAGCGGACTCTGCGCGATCGTTTCCCACATGGCCACATCCCCGGCGAGGGTCGGACCGCGGCGCCGCGCCGGCGGCCGCGCAGGCGCACGTTAGCACGCCCCGGTGGCGGTCACAACGAATCCCTGCCGCGGTTGCGGCCGGCGTCCTGCGCGCCGGCCGCGGCGATGGCGGCCAGGACGTCCAGGAATTGGACCGATTCCGCCACGTCGTGCACGCGCACCACGGCCGCGCCGGCGGTCCAGGCCGCGGACAGGGCCGCGAGGCTGCCACCGAGCCGCGCCTCGACCGGAGCGCCGGTCAGGTTGCCGATGAAGCTCTTGCGCGAGGCGCCGACGAGCAGCGACCGGCCGCGGCAGATCGCCGCCAGTTCGGCCAGCAGCGCCAGATTGTGGGGCAGGAGCTTGCCGAAGCCGATGCCGGGGTCGACGAGGATACGCCGGCGCGCGACGCCGAGCGCTTCGGCCCGGTCGGCACGGTCCGCCAGCCAGGCCGACACCTCGGCGACGACGTCGTCGTAGCGCGGGTCGTCTTGCATCGTGCGGGGCTCGCCGCGCATGTGCATGATGACGAGACCGCAGCCGCGCGCGGCGGCGAGTGCGAGCAATCCGGGATCGCGGCCGCCGGACGTGTCGTTGATCGCGTCGGCGCCGGCCTCGAGCGCCAGAGCCGCCGTCTCTGCGCGCGCGGTGTCGACCGTCAGCGCGGCATCCGTTTCCCGGCGCAGCGCCTCCAGGACCGGCAGCAGCCGCTCCTGCTCGGCGGCGGCGCTCAGCGGCAGGCTGCCCGGTCGCGAGCTCTCGGCGCCGAGGTCGAGCAGATCGGCGCCATCCTGCAGCATGCGCAGGCCCGCGGCGACGGCGTGTTCGCGATCGGGAACGCGCGAACCGGGATAGAAACTATCCGGAGTCAGGTTGAGGATGCCCATCACGAGCGGACGCGCCGGGGGGTGCAGGACCAGGCGTCCGAGATCCCAACCGCACGTCGGGTAGGCGCCGCCGCCAGCCGGCGGCGGCTCACGCATCGGACCCGCGCTGCCCATCATGGTCCGGCTGGGGGGGGACCGCCGCCTCGTCGGCGCCCGCAGCTTGCCTGTCCGCCTCCCGCTGCCGGCGCACGGTCTCAGCCAACTCGGCCAGGTCCAGCGGCAGATCCTCGGGGTCCGTCTGGGTCGCGGCCGGAGAGTCCTTCAGGATCGTGCGGTCGGGCAGCGGCTGGCCGGCGATGATCATCTCGACTTCCGCGCGGTCGAGGGTCTCGCGTTCGAGCAGCGCGGCGGCCATCGCCTCGACCTGGTCGCGATGCCGTTCGAGCATTCCGCGCGCCTTGGCGTACTGCTCGTCGATGATGCGCGTCACTTCCTCGTCGATCTGCTGCAGCGTCTTCTCGCTGTGGGTCTGCCGCCGCGAGTAGTCGCGGCCGAGGAAGACCTGCTCGCTGCTCTCCTCGTAGGCGACTGGCCCCAGCGCCGGACTCATGCCCGCGCGGGTGACCATGTAGCGCGCGACGCCGGTGACCTGGCGGATGTCGTTGCCCGCGCCGTCGGTCACGCCGCCCAGGAAGATCGCTTCGGCGGCGCGGCCGCCGAGCCCCTTGCAGATCTGCGCCAGCAGCTTCGCGGTCGAATGCAGGAAGACGTCTTCCGCCGGCGGCGTGAAGGTGACGCCCAGCGCCTGGCCGCGCGGGATGATCGTGACCTTCTGGGCCTTGTCCGCGTGCTCGAGATGTTCGGCGACGATCGCGTGGCCCGACTCGTGGTAGGCCACGATGCGTTTGACCTCCTCGGTCAGCACGCGGCTGCGCCGCTCCGGGCCCATCATGACCTTCTCGCGCGCCTCGACGAAGTCCTCCATCATGACCTCGTCGTGGTTGCGCCGTGCCGCGAGCAGCGCGGCCTCGTTGACCAGGTTCTCCAGGTCGGCGCCCGCCAGACCCGGCGTGCCGGCGGCCAGCAACTTGGGCGAGACCGTCTCGTTGTAGCGCACCTTCTTCATGTGCACCTTGAGGATCGCCTCGCGTCCGCCGAGATCGGGCAGGTCGATGACCACCTGGCGGTCGAAGCGCCCGGGCCGCAGCAGCGCGGGATCCAGCACGTCGGGGCGGTTCGTCGCGGCGAGCAGGATGACGCCCTCGTTCGACTCGAAGCCGTCCATCTCGACCAGGAGCTGGTTGAGCGTCTGCTCGCGTTCGTCGTGGCCGCCGCCGAGACCGGCGCCGCGGTGCCGGCCGACGGCGTCGATCTCGTCGATGAAGATGATGCACGGGGCGTTCTTCTTGCCCTGGTCGAAGAGGTCGCGCACGCGGCTGGCGCCGACGCCGACGAACATCTCGACGAAGTCCGAGCCGGACATGCTGAAGAAAGGAACGCCCGCTTCGCCCGCGACGGCGCGGCCCAGCAGGGTCTTGCCCGTGCCGGGGGGGCCGACCAGGAGCGCGCCCTTGGGAATGCGTCCGCCCAGCCGCTGGAACTTGCGCGGCGACCGCAGGAAATCGATGACCTCCTGCAGCTCGACCTTGGCCTCGTCGCAGCCCGCGACGTCTTCGAAGGTGACCTCGGGGCGGTCCATGTTGAAGAGCTTCGCCTTGCTCTTGCCGAAGCTGAAGGCCCGATTGCTGCCGCTCTGCATCTGGCGGAAGAAGAAGATCCAGACCGCGATCAGCAGCAGGATCGGCAGCATGTAGATCGTCAGGAACTGCGTCAGCCAGGGATCGCTCGGCTCCTCGACGACCACGCGCACGTCGGCGTTGTTCTGCTTGAGCCAGTCGTAGAAGTTCTCCTTCTGCATCAAGCCGACCCGGAAATCGCGGACGGGCCGGATGCTGCCGTCCAGCAAGGTGATCGGCACCTGCTCGATGAGACGGCCCATGGCCCGGCTGCCGGTGATGGTCAGCTCCTGCAGATTGCCCTTCTCGACCTGTTCGGCGAAGGCGCTGAAGCTGATCGTGTTCGTGCTGCCGCGCTCGCCCGCATACCAGCGGAAGACGACCAGCAGCAGCAGCAGCAGCAGCAGCCAGAAGGCCACGCCGCGGCCGGAGAAGCCGGGGCGCGGCCCGCCGGGGCCCTGAGGCGGCCGCTTGTTGTCCCGCTGCGGTTTGTCGGCCATCGAGGTCCTTTCGCGGGCGGCGCTCGCACGGGCCCGGCATCTAGCAGCGAAGGGCGACCAGCAGGGGCGACGTCAAGGTCGCCGCTCGACGATGATGGTAACCGCCTGTCGGGTCGCCGGCAACACGCGTGTGCGCTCGTCCTGCGCCAGGCCGACGACCCACACGGGTCCCTCGCGATCGGCGACGACCAGCACGTGGCGGCGCGCAGCCAGGGCGACCCTCTTTTCGCGCATAAGATCGCTCAGTTTGCGGTGGCCGGCGAATCCGAACGGCTGCAAGCGATCGCCCACCCGCGGCGCGCGCACGCACAGGCCGCCGGCGAGGTGGTCGGCGGCGCTGATGAGGTGCCAGGCGTCGCCGGCGCGCCAAGGCGCCGGCACCTGTGGGGGAACCTCGTCCAGGGGCGCGATGCGGACGCTCCAGCGGTCCGACTCGCGCCCGGGCGGCGGCGCCTGCGCGACGTGGACCGAGTCGAATTCGCGCACCAGGCGCAACGGACCCGGCAGATCCAGTCCGCTGCCCGACTGGCCGCCGGCGAGCCAACGCTCGATCTGCCGGACGTGGATCCGGGCCAGATCGACCGGCAGCAAGGGCTGCAGCCACAGCCGCAGGACGCGGCGCCTGATCGCGTCGGGCAGCGCGAGCAGGCGGCCGACCGCGAGCCCCGCGGGCGGCCGCGAGTCCGCACTGTCCGCGGACGGTTCCGGCGGCGCGACGGCGAGGTCCGCGAGCGCGGCGGCGGCGGTCGCGTCGAGGTAGGCGAGATCTGTTCCGGCGAGTTCGGCGAGGCGCGCGGGGTTGCGAGCGGCGCCAGCGCCGAAGATGTCCCGCAGCAGCGGCAGCAGCTCGCGGCGCACGCGGCTGCGCGTGTTGCTGCCGTCGCGGTTGGTCGCGTCCTCGCGCCAGGCCAAGCCACGTTCCTGCAGCAGCGCGAGGATCTCGCGGCGCGCCACGGCCAGCAGTGGACGGATGATGCGGCCTCGCCGCGGTCGCATGCCGCGCAGGCCGTCGAGGCCGGTGCCGCGGCCGATGCGCATGAGCACGGTCTCGGCCTGGTCGTCGCGATGGTGGCCGGTCGCCACGGCGCAGAGGCCATGCGCGCGCCGCGCCTCTTCGAGGAAATCGAGGCGCAGCCGGCGCGCCGCTTCTTCGAGGCCCCGGCCACGCTCGCGGGCCAGCGGTCGCGGATCGCCGCCTGCGCAGACGATCGCCACCTGGAGCCGGTCGCACATCTGGCGGCAGAAGTCCTCGTCGCGATCGGCGTCCGCGCCGCGCAATCGATGGTTGAAGTGCGCCGCCAGCAGCGGGCGGCCGCGCGCGAGGGCCCAAGACCTCGCCAGCCACAGCAGCGCCAGCGAATCGGGACCGCCCGAGAAGGCGACCAGCAGGCCGGCGGCGCGCGGATCCTCGCCGTGCGCCACGGCGACGGCGCCGAGCAGCTCGTCCAGCCGTCGCCCGATGCGGCTGGTCAGGTCCGCGCTGGTCATGGCGTCTCCCCGTCGCGGCCGCCGCGGATCGGCGCGCGCAAAAAAAAACCGCGGGGGCGGTCCGGCGCTACATGGTGGGCTGGTGGCGCCTCAGGGATTCGAACCCCGGACACGCGGATTATGATTCCGCTGCTCTAACCAGCTGAGCTAAGGCGCCACCCGAATCAGTCAGCGGTCCGAATCCGCTGCCCTTATCCTGGGTAGGGCGAGAATCTAGGCCTCGCGCCCGGCCTTGTCAAGCGGCCGCCGACGGCCTAACGTCCGGTCGTTGCGTCGGAAACAGGCCGCCGCCGGCGGGGGAGAGCACCGTGCACGAAGAATGGCAGCCGCCCGCCACGGGGCCGCTTCTGCCGACCGCGGCGCCGCTCGCCGCGTTGCGAGGGCGCACCGTGGCGATCATCGGGTACGGCACCATGGGGCGCGCCCACGCGCTGAATCTGCGCGACAGCGGGGTCGACGTCCTGGTCGGCGCGCGGCCGGGGTCCGGGCGCGGTGAACTCGCGCGTCAGGAAGGTTTCACGACGCTCGAGACGCCGGCCGCCGCGGCCCGCGGCGACGTCGTGATGCTCATGCTGCCGGACGCGGCCATGGGCGAGGCCTTCGCGGGAGAGATCGCGCCGCACCTGGCTGCGGGGGCGGCCCTGGGCTTCGCGCACGGATTCGCGGTCGCCTTCGGCCACATCGATCCCGGCCCGCGGGCCTGTTTCCTCGTCGCGCCCAAGGCGCAGGGAGACAAGCTGCGCGAAGCTTTCGCGGCGGGCGGCGGCGCGCCCGGCCTGCTCGCCGTCAGCGATCGCTCGCCGCCTGGAACCTGGGCGCTGGCTGCCGCGTACGCTCGGGCCGTGGGCTGCCTGCACGGCGGCGGCTGGCGGACCACGTTCCGCGAAGAGTGCGTCGCCGATCTGTTCGGGGAGCAGAGCGTCCTTTGCGGCGGCGTCATCGAGCTCCTGCAGGCGGCGTTCGATACGTTGACCAGCCGCGGCTATGATCCGACCAACGCCTATTTCGAGTGCGTGCACGAACTGGCGTTGATCAGCGACCTGTTGCAGCGTTACGGTCTGGCGGGAATGCGCCGGCGCATCAGTCCGACGGCGGCGTACGGCGGCCTGACCCGCGGCCCGCGGGTCATCGATCCGCAGGCGCGCGCGCGCCTGGCCGTGATCCTGGACGAGATCGAGAACGGGACCTTTGCGCGCGAGTACCTGGCCCGCCACGACGATCCGGTGGATGGGATCCGGCCGCTGGCGGCTGCCGAGGCAGACACGCCGCTGGCGCGCGCGGGCCGGGACTTGCAGACGAGGCTGGCGGCGGCCGCCGCCGCGGCCGGCGGAGCGCTGCCAAGCGCTTTGCCAGAGGAGGGGCACGATGACTGATCCGACGCACGACCTACCGGAGGCTTCGCGCGAGGGACTCGCCGCGGCTGCCGCAGAACAGACCGGTGCGGCGCCAGGCGCCGGTGGCGACGGCGCGCCGCCGGCGCAGGGGCTGAGCGATCGTTACGTCCAGGTGATCGTCGCGCCGGCGGCGGCCATGCGCGCGGTGGCCGAGCGGCCGGCCTGGCTCGCGGCGCTCGGCGTCATCTTCCTGCTCCTGACCCTCTACACCGCGATCAACGTGCACACGCTGGTGCCCGAGCAGACGGAGTGGCAGCTCGCGCACGCGCCGGCCGCGCAGATCGAGGCGCTCGAGCGCCAGATCGAGCTGTTCAGCGACCCGCCGGCCTGGCTGCGCGTCGTGGCCGGCCTCGGCTCGGGCTTCTCCGTCGCCCTGTTCGCGGTTCTGGTGCCAGGGCTCCTGCTGCACCTCTTCCTACGCCTATCCGAGGGCCAGGGCAGCTTGCGGCAGACCCTCGGCGTCGTGAGCTGGGCGGGACTGACCGCCTACGGCGTCCGCACGTTGTTGAGCTGGATCATCGTCATCTTGACCGATTCGGGACGCCGCGCCGGTCTGACGCTGGCCTCGCTGCTGCCCGAACCGAATCCGCAGTCGGTCGGCTACATGCTGGCCAACCTCTACGGCGATCCCTTCGCGTACTGGATGCTGTGGGTCATCGTGCTCGGCGCGATGCAGACGCACCGTCTGGCTTTCGGTCGCGCGCTCGTCGTCATCGCGGCCACCTACGTGCTGCTGTCGGCGGTGCCCATCGGTTTCACGCTGCTGGGGCAGACCTTGTCCGGACGCTAGCCTTGAACTCGAGCGGCGGCCTCGCGGCCGGCCGGCGGAGGTATGACGTGAAGCGCTGGCTCCCCATCGTGTTGGCCGTGGTCGTCGTCGGCGGCCTGGCGGCGCTCAGCCTCGCCCGCCGCGACCGCTCACCGCGCGTGGACACGGCGCCGGTCGAGTCGCGTTCGTTGACCGCCATCGTACGGGCCTCGGGCACGATCCAGCCCAAACGCCAGGTCAACGTCTCGGCCAACGCCATCGGGACCATCACCAGCCTGGCGGTCGAAGAAGGGCAAAAGGTCGCCGCCGGCGACCTGCTCCTGCAGATCGATCCGACCGAATACCTCGCGGCGGTCCACGCGCTCGAGGCGACGGTGCGCACGGGCGAGGCCGACCTGCGCCTCGCCGAGGCGTCGCGCGAGAAGGCTGAGACCGAGCACCGCCGCGCGCGCGAGCTGTTCGAGCAGGGACTGGCGAGCGAGGAGGCGCTCGTCGCCGTGGCGACGAACGCGCGGGTCGAGGCGGCGCGGGTCGAGGCGGCGCGCCATCGCCTGGAGCAGGTCAAGGCCAACCTCGAGAAGGCGCGGCACGATCTGCAGAAGGTCACGATCACGGCGCCGATGACGGGCCTGATCACCCGCCTCAACGTCGAGGAGGGCGAGAACGCCATCATGGGCACGCTGAACAACCCTGGCACGGTGCTCCTGACCATCGCGGACATGGGTACGCTCGAGGCGGTGGTCGAAGTCGACGAGACCGAGGTCGTGCAGGTGGCGCTGGGGCAGGCGGCGGTCGTCGAAATCGACGCGTTCCCCGGCCGGGAGTTCCCGGGCAGCGTGACGGAGATCGGCAACAGTCCGATCCGCTCCGGCGGCACCCAGCAGGCGGTCGACTTCGTCGTGAAGGTGACGCTCGACGAGGCGCCGAGCGGCATCCGGCCGGGCCTGTCGGCCAAGTCCCGCATCACCGTCGCCTTGCGCGACTCGAGCGTGGCGGTGCCGCTGGCGGCGGTGACGGCCCGCGACTGGCCGCTGCGCGAAGCGTCGATCGAGAAGCTCAAGGGCAAACGCGCCCGCGCGCGCGACCGCGCCCTGGCGGATTTCGACTTCAGCCCCGAGGCCGCCGCGGCGGGCGTGCCGCGCCGGGAGACCGAGGGCGTCTTCGTCGTCAAGGACGGCTTCGTCAAGTTCGTCCCCGTGGTGCTGGGCATCGCGAGCCAGGATCATTTCGAGGTCCTCGAGGGCCTTGCGCCGGGGCAGACGATCATCGCGGGGCCTTTCCGCGTGCTGCGCGAGTTGCGTGACGGCGCGCCGGTCCGCGTGCTGCGCGAAGGCGACCGCAAGCGGGATCGCGGTTCCGCGGCGACGGCGAGCGGGTGATGACATGGCCGGCGGGCACCTGACGGGGGTCGGCATCGCGCTCGAGAACCTGCGCAGCCACAAGCTGCGCACGTTCCTGACCCTGCTCGGCAACATCGTCGGCACGATGTCCGTGGTCGCCGTCGTCTCGCTCATCTACGGCGCCGACCAGTACGCCCGCCGCACGGTGTTGAACGAAGGCACGGACGTGTTCACGATCGTGCGCGTCAACCCGGTGGCCTTCCTGACCGATTTCGACGCCTTCCTCGAATCCCTCAACAACCCGAACCTGACCCTGGACGACCGCGACTGGCTGCGCGGCGAGTTGAGCCTCGCGCGGGCCGTCGGCGCCTCCATCGAGACCACGGCCGACCTGCGCGCCGGCCGGGCGAGCTACCGCGGTTGCCAGGTGCGCGGCAAGACCGAAGACTACGCGGTCCTCGAGGACCTGCCGCTGGCCGGCGGGCGGCATCTGACGTTCGCCGACGTGCGCGCCAGCGCGCCGGTGGCGGTGCTCGGCTGGGACGTGGCCAGGGACCTCTTCCCGCGCGCGACGGACCCCGTCGGCCAGGAGTTCCGCCTGCACGGGCGGCACTTCACCGTGGTCGGCGTCGTCGCCGACCAGGGCACGGTCCTCGGCAGCAACCGCAATCTGTTCGCGGTGATCCCGATCACCACGTGGCAGAAGACCTTCGGCGGACGGCGGTCCATCGAGATCAAGGTGGCCGCCGCGGATCTCGAACGCTTCGCGGAGGCGAAGGACGAGGCCGCCTTCCAGATGCGGGTGCGGCACCGGCTGCGCCCGCTGCAGCGCGACGACTTCGGCATCATGACCGCCGATCAGCTCCTGCAGATCTGGCGCGGGATCACGGGCGCGATCTATGCGGCGATGACGCCGCTGGTGGGCATCAGCCTGGTGATCGGCGGCATCGTGCTCATGAACGTCATGCTCGTCTCGGTCACCGAGCGCACCCGCGAGGTGGGCGTGCGCAAGGCCGTCGGCGCCACGCGCCGCAGCATCGCGGGCCAGTTCCTCATCGAGGCGATCACGCTCTCGTTGACCGGCGGCGTGATCGGCGTCGCGGCCGGCGGCCTGATCACCTGGGTGATCTGCACGGTGAGCGACCTGAACTTCGCGATCCCCTTGTGGTCGGTGGCGCTCGGCCTCGGCAGCACCTTCTTGATCGGCGCCTTCTTCGGCGCCTGGCCCGCCTGGAAGGCGGCGGGGCTCGACCCCGTGGAGGCCTTGCGCCATGAATGAGACTGCCGTCAGCCGCACGAGCCGCCGCCTGCCGTGGCGCGAGATCTGGCTGCAGGCCGCGCACACCGTGCGCGGGCATCGCCTGCGCAGCCTGCTGCTCGTGCTGGGCGTGAGCATCGGCGTGGCGACGCTGCTGGCGATCGTGACCATCGTTTCCGGCTTGAGCAACCGCATCCGCGAGGACATCGTGTCGGCCAGCCGGCCCTACCTCTACGTGGCGCGCTACACGGGTCTCGGCGGCGAGGACGTCACCGCGAAGCTGCGCCGGCGGCAGCTCGCTCCGGAGCTGATCCCGCTGGCGGCCGCGGTCGCCGGCGCCGAGCGCGTCGACTACATGATCCAGACCCATTCCGGCGATGTCCTGACGTACGGTTCCGAGCGCACGCAGTTCGTACAGACGGTGGGCGCGAGCGAGAACTTCGCGATCATGTACAGCTATCAGGTCGGCGAGGGGCGCTTCTTCACGCGCCAGGAGTTGGACGCGCGCGAGCGGGTTTGCGTGCTCGGCCACGGCCCCCGCAAGGATCTCTTCCCGCGCCTGGATCCGATCGGCCGCACGCTCAACGTGCGCGGCCGCAGTTATCGCATCGTCGGCGCCATGGCCGAGCGCAAGAGCATCACCGGCGCCATGGGCGAGAACTACGTCGTCATACCCTGGACCACCTTCGAGAAGGATTTCCTGGATCGGGGTCGCGAAGACCGCTCGCTCGCGGTGACCGTCGCCGAAGGGTTCACGGTCGACGAGGTCCGCGAAAGCCTCGTCGGCGCGCTGCGCGCCGGCCGTGGCCTGCGGCCCAGCCAGGCGGACGATTTCGACATCGTCACCAGCGAGACGTACGGCGCGATGGTCGACGGGATCACGGGCGCGATCGCGATGATCCTGACCGTGCTGGCGTCGATCGGGCTGCTGGTGGGCGGCATCGGCGTCATGAACATCATGCTGATCTCCGTCACCGAGCGGACGCGGGAGATCGGCGTGCGCATGGCGCTAGGCTCGCGGCGCCGCGATGTGCTCCTGCAGGTGCTGCTCGAGTCGGGCACGCTGACCGTGCTCGGCGGCGTCTGCGGCATCGTGCTGGGCTACGCCCTGTCGTACGGGATGACCAAGATCCTGGCCTTCCCGTTCAAGGTGGATCCGCTGACCACCGCGATCGCGGTGGTCTTCTCGGCGGGCATCGGCGTCGTCTGCGGCATCTACCCCGCCAACCGCGCCGCCAAACTGGATCCGGTCGAGGCGCTGCGGTCGGAATGAACGTCGCGGCGCGGCGGTCGTCCGCCTCGCCTGCACCGAGTCGGGAGCAACGCGCATGAATACCGTCACCAACCTGCCGCGCAAGGTTCTCGTCCTGCTGGCACCGGTCCTCTGTCTGCTCGCAGCCGCGCCGCGCGCGATCCGGGCGCAGGCGGGCGATGCCGCGGTCATGCCGTACATGACGCCGCCGCAGATCCTCGTCGATCTGATCGAGGCGCCGCCGACGCCCGCCGTGGCGATCAGCCCGGACAACGCCTGGCTGCTGATCATGCACCGGCCCGATCTGCCTGGGATCGAGGAGATCGCGCAGCCGGAGCTGCGTCTGGCCGGTCTGCGCATCAATCCGCGCAGCAATGGACCCAGCCGCGAGCAGGCTCTCTCGGCTCTCGTGTTCCAGCGCATCGACGACGGCCACCAGTTGCCGGTGACCGGGCTGCCGGCCGGCGCCCGTCTGACCTCCGTGCGGTGGTCGCCGGACGGTGAGCGCATCGCGTTCGTGGCGCAGGTCGCCGACCGCTTGAGCCTGTGGGCGGCGGAGCTGAAGGACGGCAGGGCCCGCGAGATCACGCCGCCGGGCGCGCGCCTGAACGCCACGCTCGGCCAGCCGTTCAGCTGGCTCGCCGACAGCAAGAGCTTCGTGGTGCGGCTGGTGCCGTCCGGGCGCGGACCGCAACCGCCGACGCCGATCGCGCCCACCGGTCCCAACGTGCAGGAGAACCTCGGCCGCACGGCGCCGGCCCGCACGCTCCAGGACCTGCTGCAGAATCCGCACGACGAGATGTTGTTCGAGCACTACATGACTAGCCAGATCGCCGAGCTGCAATGGAATGGCCGATTGCGTCCGCTCGGCGCGCCCGCGATCGTGCGGGACGTGTCGCCCTCTCCGGACGGCGCGTACCTCTTGGTCGAGTCGGTCCATCGCCCCTACAGCTACACGCTGCAGTACCGTTCCTTTCCGCAACGCGTCGAGGTCTGGAACCGGCGGGGCGACGTGGTCCGCGTCATGGCCGAACTGCCCCTGCAGGACCAGGTGCCGCTCACGTTCGGCTCGGTGCCGACCGGTCCGCGGTCGGTCGGCTGGCGCGCCGACCAGCCGGCCGAGCTGTTCTGGGTCGAGGCCCTGGACGGCGGCGACAGCGGCGTCGAAGCCGACTGGCGCGATCGCATCCTGACGCTGGCGGCGCCGTTCGCCGAGCCGCCGCGCGAACTCGTCGCCCTGGCGCAGCGTTACGGCGGGGTCACCTGGGGCGACGACGATCTGGCGCTGGTGGCTTCGTGGTGGTGGGCCACGCGCAACCAGAAGGTGTGGCTCGTCAAGCCCGGCGACCGGGCGGCCGCGCCGCGGCTGGTCGAGGACCGCTCCTGGCAGGACCGCTACAACGATCCCGGCCAGCCGCTGCTCACGAGCAACCGGTACGGGCGCCAGGTGCTGCTGACCGCCGACGACGGCCGCACGCTGTTCCTGCGCGGCGACGGCGCGTCGCCGGCGGGCGACCGTCCGTTCCTCGACGCCTGGGACATCGCCACGCAGGAGAAGTCGCGGCTCTTCCGCGCGGAAGCGCCGTTCTACGAGTCGCCGGTCCAGATCCTCGACGTGCCGCGGCGCCTGGTGTTGACCCGCCGCGAATCGCAGGTCGATGCGCCGAACTACTTCGTGCGCGACCTGGTGCGCGGCGGCCTCCGGCAGCTGACCCGGTTTCCCGATCCCACGCCGCAACTGGCCGGCGTGCGCAAGGAATTGATCCACTACGAACGCGCCGACGGGGTGCCGCTGACCGGCACGCTGCATCTGCCGGCGGGCTACGACCCCGCGCGCGACGGTCCTTTGCCGGTCCTGATGTGGGCCTATCCGAGCGAGTTCAAGAGCCGCCAGGATGCGGGCCAGGTCACGGACAGCCCCCACCGTTTCACGCGCGTGGGCTGGTGGTCGCCCGTGCTGCACGTGCTGCGCGGCTACGCGGTGCTCGACGATCCCACGCTGCCGATCGTGGGCGAGGGCGACGAGGAGCCCAACGACACGTTCGTCGCGCAGCTCGTCGCCGGCGCCGCGGCCGCGGTCGAAGAGCTGGTGCGCCGCGGCGTGGGCGATCGCGACCGCATGGCGATCGGCGGACATAGCTACGGCGCCTTCATGACCGCGAACCTGCTCGCGCACTCGGACCTCTTCCGCGCGGGCCTGGCGCAGAGCGGAGCCTACAATCGCACGTTGACGCCGTTCGGGTTCCAGGCCGAGGAGCGCACGCTGTGGCAGGCGCCGGACGTCTACCTCGCGATGTCGCCCTTCATGCACGCCGACAAGATCGACGAGCCGATCCTGCTGATCCACGGCGAGGCCGACAACAACTCCGGCACGTTCCCCATGCAGAGCGAGCGCCTGTTCGCGGCCTTGAAGAGCCTCGGCGGCACGGCCCGCCTGGTGATGCTGCCGCACGAGAGCCACGGCTATCGCGCGCGCGAGTCGATCCTGCACCTGCTGTGGGAGACGGACCGGTGGTTGGAGCGGTACGTCAAGAACGCCGGCCGCCGCGGCGGGGCGGCGGACGGGGAGCCGGCGCATGAGTGACGCGGCGGCAGGCATCCGGCGCGAAGGCGGGTGCTCGCGATGACCTTCGAGATCGCCGTCCTGCTCGGGATCTTCGCCGTCCTCGTCTACCTGTTCCTGACCGAGAAGCTGCCGGTCGACCTGACGGCCTTCCTCGGCCTGGCGGCGCTGGTCTTCGGCGGGTTCGTGCGTCCCGAGGAGGCGTTCAGCGGCTTCGCCTCGCCGGCGGTCGTCACGACTCTCTTCATCTTCCTGCTGGGCGGCGCGCTGCAGCAGACCGGCGTCGCCGACGCGATCGGACTGCAGGCCCATCGTCTCGCGGGCGGGCGGGAGCTGTGGCTCATCGTCGTGGTCATGCTGACGGCGGGATTCCTGTCGTCCTTCATGCCCAACATCGCCACGACCGCGGTCATGATGCCGGCGGTCGCCAGCCTCGCCCAACGCTCGGCCGTGCCGGCCTCGCGCCTGTTCATGCCGCTGTCCTTCGCCACGGTCCTGGGCGGCACGATCACCCTGGTCGGCACGCCGCCGAACATCCTGGCCGGCGGCATCCTGCAGGCGCGCGGCGCCGAGACGCTGCGCCTGTTCGACTTCACGCCGGTCGGCATCTGCCTGCTCGCCGTCGGCATCCTCTACATGGTCACGATCGGGCGCCGATTCCTGCCGGACCGCGGCGTGAGCCGAGCCAACGCCGCCGGGCGCGATCTGGCGCGGATCTACCACCTCGAGGAGCGCCTCTTCTCGATCCGCATCCCCCGTCCGTCGCGGCTCGACGGGTTGACCCTCGCGCAGGCGCAGCTCGGCCGCGCGCTCAAGTCGCAGGTGCTGGCGATCCGGCGGCAAGGGCACACGCGTCTGGCCCCCGACGCGGACACCGTCTTGCGCAGCGGCGACGTGCTCTTGACGGCCGGCCGGCTCGACGACATCCAGGAGCTCTTCCGCGTCCAGGGCGTCGAGATCGAGAGCGCGACCGCCGACCAGCTGCCGCCGGTGCGGGCGGGTGTCCAGGGGCTGCGGCTGCCGGTGACCGCCGTCTCGCTGCTGACCGGTCGCACGCTGCGCGAACTGCATTTCCGGGAACGCCACGGCGCGGTCGTCGTCGGCATCGAGCGGGACGGGACGCTCCTGCAGCAGAAACTGGGCGACACGGTCCTACGGCCGGGCGATCACGTCCTGGCGTTCGGCGATCGGGAAGGCATCGCGCGGCTCGCCGCCGGCGAGGGCGAGCAGGTCGCCGCGATCGGACTCGCCGATCTGCAGCGGTTGGCGGCGCGGTTCTTCTTGATCAAGATACCGGACGGCTCGCCGCTGGCGGGATTGTCGCTGGGCGACAGCCATCTCGGGCAGCTCGTCGGCCTGACCGTTTCCGGCCTGGTGCGCGACGGCGAGACGATCCTCGGCGTGGCGCCGCAAGAGATCCTGCAGGCCGGCGATCGGCTCCTGGTCGGCGGCGATCCGGCCGGCATCCTCAGCGTGCTCGAGCTCGGCGAGATCAGGCTCGACGCCGCGGCCGAGGCCGGTGATCTCGAGTCCGAGGACATCGGCATCGTCGAGGCCACCGTCGCGCCCCGCTCGCAGATCGCCGGCCGGACGCTGCGCGAGCTGAAGTTCCGCGAGCGCTTCGGCGTGCAGGTCATGGCCCTCTGGCGCGAGGGCAAGCCGCGCCGGGCCGACCTGGCCGACCTGCCGCTGCGCTTCGGCGACGCGCTGTTGCTGCAGGGGCCGCGCGACAAGCTGCACCTGCTGGTCGCCGATCCCGACCTCGTGGTCCTGACCCCCGGCGCGCGGCCGCAGCGGCGCACGCGCAAGGCGCCCGTCGCGGTCGGCGGCCTGCTCCTGCTCGTCGGCCTGGTGGTCACCGGGTGGCAGCCGATCCCGGTCGCGGCCTTCGCGGCGGCCACGTTCGTGATCCTGGGCGGCGCGCTCACCATGGAAGAGGCCTACCGCGCCGTCGAGTGGCGGATGATCTTCCTGCTGGCCGCGATCCTGCCGCTCGGCATCGCCATGGAGCGGACCGGCACCGCCGCGCTCGCGGCCCACGCGGTCATGGACCTGGCCGGCCCGCACGGCCCGTACGTGCTGTTCGCCGGCCTCGTGATCCTGGCCAGCCTGCTCAGCCAGACCACCGACAGCGGTCCGGCCGTCGTCATCCTCGCGCCGGTCACGCTGCAGATCGCCGAACAGGCCCAGCTCTCGGTCCTGACCCTGTTCATGGGCATCGCCCTGGGCGCTTCGGCCGCTTTCATGACTCCTTTCAGCCACAAGGCGCACCTGCTGGTCATGGGCGCGGGGGGCTACAAGGCCGGCGACTACGTCAAGGTCGGCGTGCCGTTGACGATCCTGGTCCTGGGCATCATCGTTGTGCTCGTCCCGTTGGTGTTCCCCTTCCGGTAACGACTCCAGCGAACGAAGGTCGCCGCGCCGCCATGAAGTTCATGATGTCCCAGCTCGCCGCTCTCATGCACGGCGGCGGACGCAAGAGCAACGTCAGGCTGCTGCTGCGGTTCGCGGCGCTGCTCCTGGGCGTCGTGACGCTCTACAGCGTGCTGTTCCACCTGCTCATGGAATACGAGGGGCGGCAGTACTCGTGGGTGACGGGTTTCTACTGGACCCTCACCGTGATGTCGACCCTCGGTTTCGGCGACATCACCTTCGAGAGCGATCTGGGGCGCATCTTCTCGATCGTCGTGCTCTTGAGCGGGATCATCTTCTTGATGGTCATGCTGCCGTTCACGTTCATCAGGTTCTTCTACGCGCCCTGGCTCGAGGCGCAGAACAAGGCCCGCGCACCGCGGATCCTGCCCGAAGGTACGCGGGGCCACGTGATCTTGACCCATTACAACAACGTGGCCGCCAACCTCATCGCCCGACTCGACCAGCTCGGCATCGCCAGCGTGGTCCTCGTGCCGGACCTGCCGAACGCGCTCGAGCTCTTCGACCGCGGCCTGCGCGTGCTGGTCGGCGACCTCAACCATCCGGACACCTACCGCAACCTGCGCGTGCACGACGCCGCGATGGTCGTCGTCTTGAACGACGACCTGACGAGCACGAACATCATCTACACCATCCGCGAGATCTGCGACCATGTCGCGACCGTCACGAACGCCGACCACGACGACTCCCTGGACATCCTGCAGCTCGCCGGCAGCAAGCACGTCTTCCAGTTCCACAAGCTGCTCGGCCAGGCCCTGGCGCGCCGGGTGCTCGGCATCAGCCTGCACGCCAACGTCATCGGCAGCTTCGACGAGCTGCTCATCGCCGAGCTGCCGGCCATGGCCACGACGCTGCCCGGACAGACGCTCCGCGAGAGCCGCCTGCGCGAACGGGCCGGCGTCAACGTCGTCGGCGTCTGGCAGCAGGGCGAGTTCAAGCTGCCGACGCCGCAGACCCGCATCGAGACCTCCACGGTACTCGTGCTGGCCGGCACCGAGGCGCAGCTCGACAGCTTCGAGGCGAGCGTGCGCCCGCCCGATCGGCACGATCGGCAGGAAGGTCCGGTGCTGATCCTCGGCGGCGGGCGCGTCGGACAAGCCGTGGCCGACACGCTCGATCAGCGCGGCATCGACTACCGCATGGTCGAGAAGCGCGCCGCGCTGAAGAACGGCAACCGTCGCGTCATCATCGGCAGCGCGGCGGACCTCGAGGTCCTGACGGCGGCCGGCATCGCGACGACGCCGTCGATCATCATCACGACGCACGAGGACGACCTGAACGTCTACCTGACGATCTACTGCCGCCGCCTGCGACCCGACGCGCAGATCATCAGCCGGGCCAGCCTGAACCGCAACGTGCGCACCTTGCACCGCGCCGGCGCCAACCTGGTCATGTCCTACAGCTCGATCACCACGACGACCATCGTCAACCTGCTGCGTCCGGGTAGCTTGCTCATGCTCTCGGAGAGCTTGAGCGTCTTCAGCGCCCGGGTCGACGCGCGACTGCGCGGGCGCGCGCTGCTGGATCTCCGCATCCGCGAGGAGACGGGCTGCAGCGTCATCGCGGTCAAGCGCGGCGGAGCCGCGACCGTCGCCAACCCCGATCCGCGGGACAGCCTGCACGAGGGGGACGAGCTGGTCCTCGTCGGCGATATCGAGGCGATCGCGCGCTTCGCCGCCGCCTACCCGAGCTGAGCCGCGGCCGGCGCCAGCGGCCAGAAGACCGGGATCAGGAGCGTCGCCAGGAGCCAGAAGATCAGGTTCAGGGGGCCGCCGATCCGCACGAAATCCGTGAATCGATACTGGCCGACGCCGTAGATCATCGTGTTGGTCTGGTAGCCGACCGGAGTCATGAAGCTCGCCGAGGCGGCGAACGTAACGGCCATCAAGAGCGGCCGCGGATCGACCTGCATGAGTTGGGCGGCGCCGATGGCGATCGGCGCCAGCAGCACGGCCGTCGCGTTGTTGGACATGCTCTCGGTCATCAGGGAAGTTGCGAGATAGAGCCCGGAGATGACGGCTACCGGTCCGAGCGTCGCTGCGGCGCGGATCAAGAGTTCTGACAGCAGCAGGGCCGCGCCGCTGTTCTCCAGGGCGACGCCGAGGCTGAGGGCGCCGGCGAGCAGGAAGATGACCTTCCAGTCGATGGCGTGGTACGCCTCTTCCGGGTGTACGCAGCCCGTCAGGACCAGTAGGATCGCGCCGGCCACCGCGCCGACGAGGATCGGCAGAATGCCAAGGGCCGCGGTGACCACGACCGCCGCCATGATCGTGATGGCGACCATGGCTTTCTCGCGCCGGAAGGTGGGGAAGGCGACCTCGCTGACCATGACGAAGGCCTCGTGGCCGCGGAGCAGATCGAGGTGGTCGTTGCGGGCCTCGATCAACAGCACGTCACCGCCGAGCAGGACCGTATTGCCGAGCTTCTCGTGCAGGACCGAGCCGCGGTGCCGCAGGGCCAGCACGTTGGCCCCGAAGACGTTGCGGAAGCGGAACGACTTCAGCGTCTCGCCGACCAGCACCGAACCCGGCGCGACGACCGCCTCGACCAGCACGGTCTCGGCCGTCTCCATGTCCGCGTCCTTGAGCTTGCGGGGCTTCAGGCGGATGCCCTGCCGCTCGGCCAGGGCCTTGACGCGGTCGACGTCGCAGACCACGCGCAGTGTGTCGCCCGCCTGCAACTCCGTCCGCGGGTGCGGCACGAAGATGCGGTGGCCTCGACGGTTGATCTCGAGGATCTCCAGGCCGACCTCTTTGACGAGCGGGCTCTCGAACAACGGGTAGCCGATCGAGCAGGCGTCGTCCTGGAGCTGGACCTCGGTCATGTAGCGGCCCATGCCGTACTCGCGGGTCAGCTCCTGCACCTCACGGCGATCCGGTATCCAGCGCACGACGAGCAGCATGTACGCTGCGCCGACGCCGAAGAGAACCAGGCCGAAGCGAGTGAACTCGAACATGCCGAAGGGCTCGAAGCCGCTACGGACGGCGATGGAACTGACCAGCAAGTTCGTCGAGGTGCCGATCAGCGTGCACACGCCGCCGAACATCGAGGCGAACGAGAGCGGCATGAGCAGCTTCGACGGGCTGACGCGGATCGTGGCCGCGGTCGTCAGGACGATCGGCATGAAGATGGCGACCACGGGCGTGTTGTTCATGAACGCCGACAGGAGGCCGACGCTGGCCATCATGGCGATGAGACCGGCCCACAGGTTCCGCTCGAAGACCCAGGCGGAGACCCGGCCGAGCGCCGCGACGGCTCCGGTGCGATAGAGCGCGGCGGAGATGATGAACATCGCGGCGACGGTCACGGTCGCCGGATTGGCGAATCCCGCGATCCCCTCCTCGGGAGACACCAGGCCGGTCAGCAGCAGGGCGCCCATCAGCAGCATGGCGACGAGGTCGATCCGCAGGCGCTCGGTCGCGAATAGCACGACCGCGCCGGTCGCGAGCAAGAGTACGGCCGCCATGTCCAGAGTCATCATTCCGCTCCGCGGGCATCGGTTCTGACGACACGGGTCCGTCAACCGCCTGTTGGCGGCACATCCTAGCTGAGAGAACCGGAAACTGCGAGTGGCGGTTCGTGCCGAGTCTCGGTGCGAGGAAGCGCCTGATTGCAGACCTGCATGTGGGATCGTCATGGTGCGCGAGGCCGCCGCCGATCGCCGCCGGCTGCTTCATTTGGAAAAAATCGTCAAATTATGGTAAGATCCCCGTCAAAGAGGTCGGGAAGAGCCGAACATGGACCGATATCAGAAGCAACGCTACGAACTCAAATACCGGATCCCTTCGCGTCTCGTCGAGCCGTTGCGGCATTTCGTCGCCTGCCATCTGCAGCGCGATGCCTACTGCGGCGACGGCCCCGATCCCGCGTATCCGGTGCACAGCCTGTATCTCGATTCGCGCGACATGAGGCTCTATCAGGCGACGATCAACGGGGACCGCAACCGCTACAAATTGCGGGTGCGCTACTATACGGCGGATCCCGGGGCGCCGATCTATTGCGAGGTCAAGAACCGCCGGAACAACGTCATCCGGAAGTGTCGCGCGATGGTGCGCAGATCGTCCCTGAACGAGCTGCTCGGCGGCCGGCCGCCGGCGGTTGGCGATCTGCACCAGGGCGACACCGATCAATTCGGCGCCCTGTTGCGATTCTGCGACCTGCGCCGCAGCCTGGACGCGGCGCCGAAAACGCACGTCGGCTACCGGCGCGAAGCCTGGCTCGCCGCTGACAACGGCGTCCGTCTGACCATGGATCGGCAGGTCGGCACGCGGCCCGTCCTGAGCACGCGCCTCGGCACGGAGTTGGCGGGGCTGACCTCCGTCTTTGGCGACCAGGTCGTGTTGGAGATCAAGTTCACCGATCGTTATCCGCATTGGCTCGCCGAACTGGTGCGCGCGTTCGGCCTGCGCCAAGGTTCGGCCGCCAAATACGTCGACGGTGTGCTCGCCTTGGGCGAGCACCTGTTCCTCGCCGCTCAGGCGCGCGACGAGGTGCGCCGTCTCCTGGCGATGCGACAGGCCGGCTGAACCGCGAACGATCCGCCGGGGCGCCGAGAAGGGGGCGTAGCGTCATGGATCAGTTCATCGATCTGTTGACTCGAGATCAGGGCGGCGGGATGGCCGCGATGCCCCACGTCCTGCTGGCGCTGCTATTGGCGCTGGCGGGCGGTCTGGTGCTGGCCTGGGTCTACATGTTCACCCACACGGGGTTGTCCTATTCGCGCTCCTTCGTCAACTCGCTGATCATCATTCCGGTGGTCGTGGCCCTGGTGATGATGGTCATGGTCGACAACATCGTGACGGCCTTCGGCCTGATGGCGGTCTTCGCGATCGTGCGCTTCCGGAACATCGTGCGCGATACGCTCGATACCGCGCACATCCTCAGTGTGATCGTCGTCGGCATGGCGGCCGGCACCCACAAGTACTCGCTGGCGGTGATCGGCTGCCTGGCGCCCGCCGTCGTCATGGTCTTCCTCTGGTGGACCGCCTTCGGTTCGCGCTATCGCTACGATCTGATCCTGAATTTCCGCTGGGCGCTGCCGTCGGGCGATCTCGCGCCGATCGACGACCTCCTGCGCCGGCACGCCGACCGCGTGCAGTGCGCGAGCCGGCAGACTGCCGCCGGCGGTGCCGGCGTAGACCTCTCCTATCGCCTTCTGCTGCGCGATCCGCGACGCGCCGACGAGCTGGTCCGCGAGCTGCAGACGACCGGCGGCGTCTCGCAGGTCGTCAGCCTGCAAGCCGAGCAGGAGGACGAGATGTGACGCGGCATGCGCCGGACGCACGACCGGGCAGGATCCCGGTGCCGCCGTCGCGGCGGCTGAGGCTGGCGCGCCAGCGGCTGCTGCCGCTGATCGTCTTCGCGGTGCTGGTCGCCGTCATCGTCCGGCTCTGGCACGAGCACGTGCTGCCGGTCGCGCTGGTCGGCGAAGCGGCCGCCGGCCGCTCCGAGATCAGCGCGCCGCGGGCGGGGCAACTCGTGCACCTGCATGTCCGGCCGTTCGCCGCGGTGCGGCAGGGCGATCCGTTGGCGGTGCTGATGACCACGTCGCCCGCGCTTCTCGAGGCACAGCTGGCCGTGATCCGCGCCGAGGTCGACCTGTTGCGCCACAGCCTCGATCCGGTGATCGGCCGGCGGCGCGGCGATCTCGATTACGAGCGGCTCCGCGTCGAGCTGATGGACCAGCGCGTCGCTCTGGCGACGGGCGAGGTCCGCCGCCTGCACGCGGGGAACAGTCTGCAGCGCGCCCGCCAGCTCTTCGCCGACGAGTTGATCGCGATCGCCGCGCTCGAAGACGCCGCGGCCGCGTACGAGGCGCTGGTCGCCGAAGTCGCCGGTCGCCAGGAAATCGTGGCCGGCCTGCAGGCCGAGCTCGACCGCCTCGCGCTGCCGCCGGTCGATGGCGCGGACCGCACCATGCTGGCGGCGATCCGCGTGCATGAGGAGCGCCTGCGCCTGGTCGAGTCCGAACTCGCGCCGATCGTGCTGCAGGCGCCGCTCGACGGCCAGGTGGGCCTGGTCCTGCGCGGGGTGGGCGAGCATGTGGTGGCGGGCGAGCCGTTGCTGACCGTCGTGTCGGCCGTGGCCGACCATGTGCTGGCGTATGTGCGCCAGCCGCTCCGGGTGCAGCCGGAGGTGGGCATGGCCGTGCGGATCCGCGCGCCGTCGCGCGACCGCGGCGAGGGCGTGGGCCGGGTGCTGCGCGTGGCGGCGCAGCTCGAGCCGTTGCCCGAGCTGCTGCTCGGTCCGGGCCTGCGACCCGAGAAGGCGCTGCCGCTGATCGTCAGTCTCCCCGCAGGGATCGCGGTGCGGCCCGGCGAGCGCCTCGAGCTGGCTCTGCTGCCCTGACGGGTGGGCGCGGCGCGCGACGCGGCCGTCGCTTGCCGCCGCCGCCGACCGGACCTAACCTGTCTCGTATGGACCACCAAGAGCTGACCACGAGGACACCGCGCCGCCTGGCTGCGCTGGCGGCGCTCGGCTGCTTCGCCGTGCTGGCCGCCTGCGGCGGCGACCACGAAGCCCGTTCTGCCGAGACGGGAAAGGCGGCGGGCGAGGCCGCGGCGGGCGCGGTCGTCGTCGCGGGAGTCTCCTTGACGCCCCCTGACGACTGGACCGACGTCGGAGCGGCGGGCATGCGTCAGGCTCAATTCCACCTCGCGCCGGTGGCCGGTGACAACGAACCGGCCGAGATGGCCATCTTCTACTTCGGCCAGCAGTCTGGCGGCGGGGTGGAGGCCAACATACAGCGCTGGATCGGCCAGATGAGCTTGCCTGATGGCGGTGACCCGGCCAGGGCCGCCGAGCGCAGCACGTTCGCGGTCGGTGGCATGTCGGCCCACCTGGTGGTCCTCGACGGCACTTACAGCGCCGGCGGCATGGGTGGACCGGCAGGCGGCGGTCTTCGCGCGATGCCCGGTTATCGGCTGGTCGGCGTGGTCCTCGAGGGTCCCGAAGGCAACCTCTTCTTCAAGCTGACCGGGCCGGTGCCGACCGCGCGCGCGATGCAGGAGGGTCTGCTGGCGATGGTTCGCGGCGCGCGTTCGGCGGGCTAGCGATCGTCTGCCGCCGCGAGCCGGCGCAGGCGGCGCAGCAGGAGCCAGAGCAGCAGCAGACTGGCGGCGGCCAGCAGCCAGCCGGCGGCGCTGGTCCATTGGCCGGCGCCGGCCGGGATCACGGTTTCGGCCGCGCCGTCGGCGACGGCCGCCTGGGCGGCGAGGTCCCCCCGCATCCGGATCAGCAGCGCGAGCGAGACCGCGTTGTGGGCGCCGTGGGCGGCGACCGGCGCGAGCAACGATCCGGTCCAATGGTAGAGCAAGGCCAGCAGCACGCCGAGGCCCACGAGTCCGAAGAGGCTCCACGGTTGCAGATGGGCGATGCCGAAGAACAGCGCGGTGAGGCTCGCGGCGCGCGCGGCGCCCCAGCGGCCGCGAGCCAGGCGGAAGAGCAGGCCGCGGAAGATCAGTTCCTCGCCCAGCGGCGCGGCGACGCTGACCGCCGCCAAGGCGACGAGCACGCCGCCGGCACCGCGCGGCAGTTGCTCGGCCAGGTAGGCGAGGTACTCCGGCGATGGCGGATGCAGCCGGGCCGAGACGCCGGCCAGCAGGCTGGTCGGGACGACCGCCAGCAGGCCCGCCAGAGCGCCGTAGACCATGGCGCCGCGGTCGAGTCGCAGCTGGAACGCCCGGGACAGGCTCTCGCCATGGCGGCCCGCCGCGATCCCGCACGGCAGCACGACGGCCATGAACGCGGCCACGATGACCGGGATGAAGACATCGCCGGTCAGCGCGTGGACCGCCACTTGCCAGAGCATCTGCGCGCCCAGCAGCAGCAGGGCGAAGACGGCGAGCTGCAGAGGCGACCACGAATCCCAGAGGCGGCCGCGGCGGGGCGGGACGGGCTGCACGAGTCGGCGATCCTTCCTGTACGGGTCCACCGCAAGCCATTATCATGGCGCCGGTGGACGTCGGCAAGCCGAGGAGGTGCCGCATGGCCTCGCGACCGATCCAGGCGGTCATCTTCGATCTCGACAACACGCTCACCGACTTCATCAAGGCGAAGGACGACGCCATCCGGGCGGGCATCGACGCGATGATCGACGCCGGGCTGCGCCTGGATCCCGCGACCGCGCACCGCCAGCTCTACGCCATCTATCAGCTCGAGGGCATCGAGTACCAGAAGGTCTTCAACCGGTTCTTGCAGGACGCGATCGGCCGCGTCGACGATCGCATGCTCGCCGCCGCGGTCATCGCCTATCGGCGCGCCCGCGACGGCTCGCTCGTGCACTACCCGCATGCGGTCATGGTGCTGAACCGCCTGCTGCGCGAGGGCTATGGCCTGGCCGTGGTCAGCGACGCGCCGCGCTTCGAGGCGTGGCTGCGCCTGTGCCGCCTGGGCCTGCACCACCATTTCGACCGCGTCTTCACGTACGACGACACCGGTGCGCGCAAACCCGATCCGCTGCCGTTCACCATGGCGCTCGCGGAGCTGCAGGTGCGCCCCGATCAGGCCGTCATGATCGGCGACTGGCCGAGCCGCGACATCCGTGGCGCCAAGGACCTCGGCCTGCACACCGTGTGGGCGCGCTACGGCGACCGCTCGCCGCCTTACAAGGATCCCGCCCTCGCGGCCGCCGAGTCGCGCGCGGCCCTGGAGGCGGAGTTCGCCATCGACGACCTCGCCCAGCTGCTGGACGTGCTCGACCAGCTCAACGGCCGCGCGCGGGGCGACGGCCAGGAGGCGTGACCCATGCGCATCGTGACCGCCCGGCAGATGGCCGCCATCGACCGCGAGACGATCGCCGCCGGCACGCCCGCGCTCGAGCTCATGCAGCGCGCCGGCCAGGCCGTCTGCACGGCGCTGGCCGAGGGTGGTTGGCTCGCAGCGCCCGGCGGCGTGCTCATCGTCTGCGGCAAGGGCAACAACGGCGGCGACGGGTTGGTCATCGCGCAACTTCTGAGCGAGGCCGGTCGCGCCGTGAACGTGCTGCTGCTGGCCGAGCGCGACGCGCTGTCGGCCGCCGCCCGCGCCAGCTACGACGGCCTGTCGCGGCAGGTCTCCGTCTTCGCCGCCGCGCCGGGGGACTGGCCCGCGAAGCTGCGTGAACTTGCCGGCGGCTGCTCGCTCGTCATCGACGCCGTCTTCGGCACCGGCATCTCGCCGCCGCTCGACGCCGATCACGGCGGCATGCTGGCGACCCTGAACGATCTCGGCCTGCCGGTCGCCGCGGTCGACGTGCCGTCGGGCGTCGACGGCGACGACGGCGCCTGCGATCGGTGCGCGGTGCGCGCCGACGTGACGGTCACGATCGGCCTGCCCAAACTCGGCCTGCTGCTGCCGCCGGGCCGCGATCACGTCGGCGACCTCGTCGTGGTGGACATCGGCTTCGCCGACGACATCTGCGCGCGACACGCGCCCGCGTGGCACCTGCCCACCCTGGCCGACTACCGGGCCATGCTGCCGCCGCGCCCGAGCGACACGCACAAGTACCGCGTCGGCGGTCTCCTGGTCCTCGCCGGCTCGCGCGCCTACGGCGGCGCCGCGCAGCTGACCGCCCTGGGAGGTCTGCGCTCCGGCGTGGGCCTGTTGACGCTCGCCGCTCCCGACTGCCTGGAGACCACGCTGCGGACCGCCCTGCCGGAGGCGATCCAACGGCCGCTGCCGTCCACGGCGGCCGGAACGCTGGCGCCGCCGGACGCCGCCGAACTCGCCGCGCTGTTGAGGCGCCAGAACGGCGTGGCGATCGGCCCCGGCCTCGGCGACGATCCCCGGACCGACGGCTGGATCTGCGACCTGGCCTCGCGGCTCGAACTGCCGCTGGTTCTCGACGCGGACGGCCTGTCTGCGTTCGCGCGGCAAGGCCGGCAGCTCGGGTTCGCCACGGGCGAGGTCGTGCTCACGCCGCATCCCGGCGAACTCGCGCGTTTGACCGGTCTGGGCGGCGCCGAGATCGCGGCGCGCCGCTTCGAACTGGTGCCCGAACTCGCCGCCCGCTGGCGCGCCGTCCTGCTCCTGAAGGGCTCGCCGACCGTCATCGGGCTGCCCGACGGGCGGCTCTTCTTCAATCCCAGCGGCGACGACAGCCTCGCGCGCGGCGGAACCGGGGATATCTTGACCGGACTGGTGGGCGGCCTGTTGGCCCAAGGCTGTCCCGCGGCGGAGGCGGCTCTCCTCGGCGCCCTGGTGCACGGGCTGGCGGGGGAGTTGGCCGCCAGCCGCCACGGGCGGCGCGGCGTGCTGGCGCGCGAGATCGCGGCCTGCGCGTCCGAGGTCCTGGCGCTGCTCGGCGGCGAGCCGCACGACGGCACGATGCGCGCCGATCGCGTACCCACCGTACCGCTGATATGGAGTGACCTACTGTCAAGGGCCGTCTTCCTTCGGGGAGGCGGCC
>CAZJWO010000039.1:0-30185 GCA_964549735.1 uncultured Fibrobacteraceae bacterium
ATAATGAGCGGTGACTGGAGTTCAGACGTGTGCTCTTCCGATCTCCTCGCCGACGCCCTCCACTGGGTCTGCGGCCGCCGTCCCGATCACGTCATCGACATCGCGACCCTGACGGGAGCCTGCGCGCTGGCGCTCGGCCAGGAATTCGCCGGCGTCATGGGCAACAGCGGCTCCTTGATCCAGACGCTCGAACAGGCCGGCGGCGAGACGGGCGAACGCGTCTGGCCGCTGCCGCTCATCGACGCGCATCGCGAGGCTCTGCAGTCCAAGGTCGCCGACCTGAAGAACCTCGGACCGCGCGAAGGCGGCGCGCTGACCGCCGCGGCATTCCTCGGCCATTTCGTGCCGGAAGATATCCCCTGGGCGCACGTGGACATCGCCGGCCCGGCGTGGAGCGACCAGGACACCCCGCTCGGATCGCGCGGCGGCACGGGATTCGGTGCGCGCTTGCTGGCCAGGACGGTGGAGATCCTTGTCGGCTGAGCGGCTCGGCGCCTTGCCTTGGCCGCGGCTCCTCGCGTTCGCGGCCAGGCTGGCGGGTCCGGTCATCCTGGCCAGCCTCGCCCAGACGCTCATGGGCGTGGTCGACACGCTGATGGTCGGCCGTCTGGGGACGACCGCGATCGCGGCCGTCGGCATCGCGACCTTGCTCTTCTCGGTGCTGGCGACGGGGCTGCGATCGCTGGACGTGGCGGTGCAGGTCCTGACGGCGCGCCGCGACGGCGCGGGCCGACCGGCCGAGGTCGGCTCGGTGCTCGGCACGGGACTCTGCCTGGTCTTGACCGCGGGCGCGCTGGTCACCTGGTGCGGTCTGCGCTGGCCGGCCGCCGGTCTGGCGCTCGTCAGTCCCGATGCGCAGGTGATCGCCCTCGGCGCCGACTACTACGCGGTGCGCATCGTCGGCCTGTTGCCTTTCCTGGCGTACTTCGTCGTGCGCGCGGTCTTCGACGGCCTCGGCCGCACCGGCGTCGGCATGGTCACCGGCGTCGGCATGAACGTGTTGAACGTGGCGTTGAACTGGGCGCTGATCTTCGGCAATCTGGGCCTGCCGGCCATGGGCGTGCGCGGCGCCGCGCTGGCCAGCACGCTCGCCAGCGCCGCGGCGGCGGCGACGATCGTGGCCTGGACGTTGCGCCCGAGTCTGCGGCGACGCCACGGGCTGTGGTCGCGCCAGCCGCTGCGTCGCGACCTCGCGCTGCCCTTGCTGCGACTCGGCTGGCCGCCCGCCCTGCAGGCCGTCAGCCTGATCGGCGGGCTCATGGTCTTCACGATGATCCTGGCGCAGATCTCGACCGTCGCGGTCGCCGCCGGCAACATCGTCATGCGTCTGGCCGCGCTCAGCATGATGGCCGCGATCGGCGTCGGCGTCGTCGTGCAGACCCTCGTCAGCCGCAGCCTGGGGGCGCGCGACGCGCGGGGCGCCTGGCGGAGCGGACTGGCGGGGATGGCGCTGGCCGCCGGTCTGATGCTCCTGGCCGGCGTGCCGATGCTGCTCTGGCCCGAGGCGCTGCTCGGCGCGTTCGCGGCGGAACCGCCCGTGGTCGCAGCCGGCCGCGGGATCCTGCGCTTGACGGCTCTGTTCCAGGTCTTCGCGGCGGTCAGCCTGGTCTGCGCCGGCGTCTTGCGCGGCGCCGGCGCCGCGGCGAAGGTTCTGGCCGTCGAGGCCGGCACCGGGCTGGGTTTCCTGCTGCCGGCGGCCTGGCTGCTGGCGATCCATTTCGGCGGCGGGCTGGCGGCCGCGTGGTCGGCTCTCGCCGCCTGGGTCGTCCTGCACGCGGCCTTGATGTCCAGGCTCTTCCTGGCCCGGCGGTGGATCGGCATCCGTGTGTGACGAGTGAAGGAGGCGTCGCGCCGATCGAGCCGGCGCGGGCCGATCCCTTGAGGTGAGCATGAGAGATGGATCGGATCGGACAGGCGACGGCGGCGACACGCGCGGCGCGAACGATCGCGCGGACCGGCGCATCCTGACGGTCAGACAGCTCAACGAAGCGATCCAGGCGGCGCTGCAGGACGCGTTCACCGATCCGGTGTGGGTGCGCGGCGAGGTCCAGCGTCTGGCGGCGGACGCCGCGCGGCGGCAGCACGTGTACTTCGAACTGCACGACGCCGGCCGGGCCGGCGCCGCCGGCTACCAGATCCCGGCGGCGATCCTCGGCTGGGACCGCCAGCGGTACGGTCTCGGCCGTTACCTCGACGGCAGCGACCCGGCGTTCCGGCTGCAGGACAAGCTGGAGGCCTGCCTGCTCTGCCGCGTGGACTTCTATCCTCCGTTCGGCAAGGTCAGCTTGAAGGTGGTGGGCATCGATCCGGAGTTCTCGCTCGGGCAGCTCGAGCGACGGCGCCGGCAGGTGCTCGCCTGGCTGCAGGAGCAGGGGCTGTTGACGCTCAACGCCGCGGTGCCCATCGCCGAACTGCCTCTGCGCGTCGGCCTGATCACCAGCCGAGGCAGCGCCGCGGATGAGGACGTGCGCGCCAGCCTGGCCGCCAGCCGCTTCCCCTTCGTCGTCACGCGGGCCGACTGCCGCATGCAGGGCGAGCAGACCGCCCCGCAGATCATCGCGGCGCTGGCCCGGCTCGCCGCCGAGCCGATCGATGTCGTGCTCATCGCGCGCGGTGGCGGTTCGCGCGCCGATCTGAGCTGGTTCGACCAGGCCGACCTCTGCGCGGCCGTCGCGCGGAGCCCCCTGCCGGTCATCACGGCCATCGGCCACGAGATCGACACCAGCCTGGTCGACCTGTGCGCCCATACGCGCTGCAAGACGCCGACCGCCGCGGCCGGCTACCTGATCGAACGGCTGCAGCGCGCCGATCAACGCCTCTGCGAGGCGCAGCAGCGCTTGCAAGCCGAGGCGATGCTGCGACTCGCCGACGCCAGGAGGCGGTTGGACGGCGCCCGCAGCCTCGTGCCGCTGGCCGCGCGCCGGCTGCGCGACGAGAAGCATCGATTGCGCCGCCTGGGCGCGGCGCTCGAGAGCCGCACCGGCAGGGCCGTATCCCGGCGCCAGCAACGCCTGGCGACGCTCGCCGCCGGCCTGGCCCATGCCGCACGTGGGTGCGTGGGAGCGGCCGGGCGCCGCACCGACTATCTTGGCCGGCAGTTGGTGCGCGAAGGGCCGCGCGCGGCCGCGAGCGAGCGGCGCCGGCTCGCGGCCGTCGCGGCCGCGCTCGCCGCGCTGGCCGGGCGTCTGCCTCGCGATCGCGCCGCCAAGCTCGATCTTCTGGCCGCCAAGGTTCACGGCCTGGATCCCCGGCGGATGCTCGCGCGCGGCTTCACGCTGACCCTCGATGCCGGCGGCCGGCTGCTGCGAACGGCGGCGGCCGTGCAGCCTGGTCAGATGCTGCGGACCCGTTTCGCCGACGGCGAGGTCGCCAGCGTCGTCGGCGCGGCGCCGCCGCCCGCCCGCAAGCCGGCTCGCCGCCAGGCGGGCCAGAAAGGCGATCATGGCAACGAAGAAGACGCCGGTCAGCAAGCTCTCTTTTAGCGAAGCGGTGGCCGAGGTCGAAGACATCGTCAACCGCCTGGAGAACGAGGAAACGGACATCGACGAGCTGAGCGCCGAGGTGCAGCGCGCGGTCGAGCTGATCGCGGCCTGCCGCGAGCGTCTCGAGCGCACCGACCTGGAAGTGCGCGAGCTCGTCACCAAGCTGGCGCCGCCGGCCGCCGCCGAGGCGGAGGACCAGACTGGCCCCGGGGTCTGACATGCCGGCCTTGATCACGGTCGACCGACTCTGCAAGGACTACCGCCTGTCGCGCCGCCGCGAGGGCGTGCGCGGCGGCCTGATCGATCTGGTGCGACCGCGCCGGCACATCCTGCGCGCCGTCGACGACGTCAGCTTCGCGATCGACGCCGGGGAGATGGTGGGGTACATCGGCGCCAACGGCGCCGGCAAGAGCACGACGATCAAGATGCTGACCGGCATCCTGACGCCCACCTCCGGCGAGGTCCGCGTCGGCGGACTGGTGCCCTACCGCCAGCGGCAGAGCTACACCCGGCACATCGGCGTCGTCTTCGGCCAACGCACCCAGCTCTGGTGGGATCTGGCCGTCGTCGAGAGCCTGCGCCTGCTGCAGCGCATCTACGAGGTGCCGGACGCCGAATACCGCCGGCAGCTGGCGTTCTTCGACGAGCTGCTCGGCATCGGGGAGGTCCTGCACCAGCCGGTGCGCAAGCTCAGCCTCGGCCAGCGGATGCGCTGCGACCTGGCCGCCGCGCTGCTCCACGCGCCGCGCGTCCTGTTCCTCGACGAGCCGACGATCGGCCTGGACGTCATCGCCAAGGAGAACGTGCGCCAGTTCCTGCGCGAAGCGCGCGACCGCCTCGGCGTGACCGTGATCCTGACGACGCACGACCTCGGCGATATCGAGCAGCTCTGCCGGCGGGTCATCATCATCGACCGCGGCAAGGTCCTCTATGATGGCCTGCTGGAGGACCTGCGCCGCGGACCGGGGCATCGCCTGCGGCTGTGCCTGGAGCTGTTCGAACCGGTGACCGCGGCGCAGCTCGGCGCCTTGACCGGCGATCTGCCGGTGACCTGGGAGGGCGCGACCGAGCGCGGCGAGTCGGCCAGCCCGCGCCACTGCGCTCTCTTCTCGCGCGCCGAGACGAGCGCGGCGGCGATCCTCTCGCGGGTGCTCGCCGTGCACCGCCTGCGCGACATGGCGCTCAACGAGCCGGCGATCGAAGACGTCGTGCGCCGCATCTACCGCGAGGGCATGACCCCGGCGCCGGAGGTCGTCGTTGAGTGAGCGCCCGCGCACGAGCCGGCGCGACGTCGGCCTGACGCCGCCCGCCGCCGCGGCGGCCGCTGGCGGTGGCGTGGCCCTGCGGCCGCCGGTGGCGCTCGCGCCGTGGCGGCGCGACCGCGCGGCGAGCCTGCGCCTGTACGTCAGCTTCGTGCGGCTCGCGTTCCTGAAGTTCCTCGCTTACCGGCTGCGCTACTACACCGGCGTCATCAGCTACACCGTCTTCGTGGCCGGCAACGCCTACCTCTACCGCGCGCTCTTCGCCAGCCGGCCCGAGGCTCTCGGCGAGACCCAGATCGGCGGACTCACTCTCGCGCAGATGGTCACCTACATCGCCGTCGCCTGGATCGGACGCAGCTTCACCTTCAACAACATCGACCGCACGCTGTCCGATCAGATCCAGCGCGGCGAGATCGCCATGCAGCTCATCAAGCCGTTCCACGTGCAGACAGTCATGATGTTCGAGGCGATCGGCGAGGCCGCGTTCCGCCTGCTGCTGTTCACGGTGCCGATCATGATCGTCGTCGTGCCGCTCTTCGGCGTCATGGCGCCGCCGCAGCCGCAGCTCTACGCCTGGACCTTGCTGAGCTTCGTGCTGGCGCTGGTCATCAACTGCCAGCTCAACTTCCTGGTCGGCTGTCTCGCCTTCTACCTCAAGAACATCGACGGCGTGATCCGGGCCAAGCACATCAGCCTCGATTTCCTGTCCGGAGTGCTGATCCCGTTCAGCTTCTTTCCGGCCTGGGTGCAGACGGCCGTCGCCTGGCTGCCGTTCCAGGGCCTCAGCTACGTGCCGGTGACCATCTACCTGGGCCAACGCCGCGGCGAGGATCTCGTCGCGGCTCTGCTCGTGCAAGCGGTCTGGGCGCTGGGGCTCTTCCTGATCGGCCGCCGGCTCTGGTCTCGCGCGTTGCGCGCGGTGACGTTGCAGGGAGGTTGACCGTGCCGATCGCCGCGGCGCTGTGCCTGGTCTGCGCGCACCTGGCAGGGCCGTTCGCGCCCGACGACACCCTCTACGCCGCCTGGCGCCCGCTGCTCGCCGCCGAGTTGCAGCGCGCCGACGCGCGGCTGCAGCCGCAGGATGTCTACAAGTTCCTGCATCAAGGGGTTCTCGGGCCGGCGCACGCCGTGACCGACACGGCGGCGGTGCGGGCCCGCCTGCTGCGCGAATGGCAGCTCAGCGCCGATCTGGAGGCGGCGGGCCGGCCGCCGCTCCTGCTCCCGTTGCGACCGGACGGGCGCCTCGTCAGGATCGATCTCGTGCGTCTGCGGCAGTTCGTGGCCAGCCGGTCGGCGGCAGCCGACCTCGCGCCGCCGGAGCGCGCGGACACCGCGCCGGCGCACGCCGCCGCGCTGGACACCCTGGCGCTCGCCGTCGTCGCGACGGCGGCGGCGTGGCCGCTCGCCACGGAGCAGCTGGCGGCGCTCTGGTCGGCGGTGCGTCGCGACGCCCAGCTCTGGTCGGAGCACTTCGACGCCGCGGCGCTGCAGGCGTTCCACGCCGAGGTGCAGGGGCGTTGGCCGGTGGTCCATCACGGCGAAGCCTATCGCCGCCAGCGGCAGCCGCACTATCGGGTCGTGGCGGTCGAGTTCCTGCCGGCCGCCTGGCGCCGCGCGGAGATGGCGCCATGAACGATCGCGCCAGGCCGTCGCTCCTCGCCATGGCGCCGCGGCGCACGCGCCTGCAGCGTGCGGGGCGCCAGATCGTCATCCTTTCCGCGTACTTCGCCCAGTTCCTCAAGATGCGGCTGGCCTACCGGGCGGACTTCCTGGTCGATCTGTCGGCCAACATCTTCGCCATCGGGATCCAGCTCGCCACCCTGACGGTGCTCTTCAGCAAGGTCCCCGCGTTGCAGGGCTGGAGCTTCGAACAGGTCCTGTTCATCTACGGCTTCAGCCTGCTGCCGCTGGGGCTGTTCAATCTGATAAGCTGGAACATCTACGGCTTCGCCGGCCACTACATCACCGACGGCAACCTCGACCGCGTCCTGCTGCGGCCCGTCAACCCGCTGGCCCAGGTGCTCTGCGAATCCTTCAACATCTCGGGATTGAACGAGATGATGCTCGGCGCGGGCATCATGATCTGGGCCGGCGCCGCGATGGGGCTGCAGCCGGACTGGCTCGACGTGGTCGTCCTGGTCGTCGTGGTGCCGTCCGCAGCGCTCGTCTACACGGCGGTCTTCCTGGGCCTGGCCACCGTGTCGTTCTGGCATGAAGACCGGCTCGGCCTGGCGCCGCCCGTCTACAACGTCATCCGCTTCGCGCGCTATCCCTTGACGATCTATGACCGTGCAGTACAATTGTTTCTGACGTTCCTGCTGCCCTTCGCCTGGGTGGCGTACATGCCCGCCGGCTGGTTCATCGGCGGGTCCGCGCACCGGGGTCTGGCGCTGCTGACGCCGCTGGTCGCGTTGCTGGCCATGGGCCTGGCCTACGCGATCTGGCGCGCGGGCCTGCGGCGTTACGCCAGTACCGGGAGCTGAAAGAGGCTGTCATGAAGAGATTCCTGTGTGCCGTCACGCTCGCGGCCGTGATCTGGTGGCCGGCGGTCGAACAGGCCGGCGCTTCGCAGTTCTGCGGCTGCAACGGCGTCGTGAAGCTGTCCTTCGCCCAGCAGGGCGAGGCGCAGCCGACGTTGACGACCACGCCGGACGAGGACGGCTTCCTGCATGCCGATCTCTGGGCGGTGCTCGATGAGGTCGTCCAGGTGGAAGGCCCGGGGGGCGTGTTCCTGTCCATCGGCGGGATGGAGTTGGAGCTGAAGATCAGCGGCGCCGAGCCGGTGAGCATCGCCAAGAAGCTGCCGCTGATCGGACCGGAGATCGGGCCGCGGCCGACCGCGGTCTGGATGGGCGTCAAGGGGGGCGCCAGACTCGTCGACGGACGCCTCGTCCTGGCGCAATGGCACGTGACGCTGCCCGGCGACGCGACCGACGTGCGGTTCGACCTCGATCCGGCGGGCACGCCGACCTGCGCCAACCTGGCCGACTGCCGCGAAAGCGGCGCCAGCGCCTTCTACGTCGGCACGGTCGAGAACCAGCAGGCCCATCTGGGCTTCGGCGCCGGCTACGCGCCGGCGGTCGTCAACCCGACGCAGGAGCACGACCTGGCGCCGGTCGCGTGCCGGATTCCGTTCCAGGCGGTCGGCGTCTTCTGGCCGCGGCGCTGACGCCCGCGGGTGACGTCACGGATCGCGTCCGGCGAGATCGCTCTCGCCGCGCGCGGTCCGTTCGCTGCGGCGGGCGCCCGCCTCGGCGCGGCCGGGCTTGCCGCGGTGCTCCGGACTAGCGTTCCGGCTCCATGCAGATTTCCATCAACACGCCGGCCGTGCTGCGCGGATGCAGGAAGACGATGCGCTTGCCGCCGGCGCCGACGCGCGGCGACTCGTCCAGCAGCTGCAGGCCGGCGTCGCGGCAGCGCTGCATCGCGGTTGCGATGTCGCGGGCGGCGAACGCGATGTGGTGCAGGCCGGGGCCCTTCTTCGCGATGAAGCGGGCGATGTTGCAGTCGTCGCTCAGCGGCGCGAGCAGTTCGACATGGCCCAGGGCGCCGCGACGGTCCAGCTTGAGCATCGCGACCTTGACCTGCTCGCTGGCGATCTCCTCGATGCGTTCGAGCTCAAGGCCCATCAGGTCGCGATACAGGACCAGGGCGGCGTCCAGATCAGTGACGGCGATGCCGATGTGATCGACGAAACCGGCGGCGCCGGGGGGCAGTTCGTTCATGGCGGCTCCTGCGGGTAAAGGGCGTTCTCGGCGCAAAGAAATGGCCTGCCCGCGGTCCTGGCAAGCGCCGACGCTACCCGCGCGAAGGGCCGTCCCCAGCGGGCGGGCGGGCGCCGGCCGGCATCGCCGGTTGCCCGCGACGCGCCGCGTCGCTTATCTTCCCCAGCGAGCCGCGCCTGGACGCACCTTCACCGCCGGGAGGTTCTCATGGACCCGCGCAATCACAAGCTCGCCAAGCAACTCATCAGCCACAGCGTCCGTCTGCAGCCGGGCGAGAAGATCTACCTCGAGCTCAAGGGCCTGCACGCGCTCGCCCTGGGCCAGGCCCTGGTCAAGGCCGCGACGGAGGCCGGCGGCGTCCCCTTCTGGTACTACAACGACGAGGAGCTCAGCCGCCAGTTCATCCGCCATGCCGGCCAGGCGCAGTTCCAGGCCTGGGGGAAGTTCCACCGGCCGATCATGGAAGCGGTCGACGCCTATATCGCCGTGCGCGGATCCACCAATCCCTACGATCTGGCCGACGTTCCCGCCGAGCGCCTGAAATGGCACGACCAGGCCTACTGGGACGAGGTCCACATCCCGGTGCGGCTGCAGAAGAAGTGGTGCGTGCTGCGGTATCCCAATCCCGCCATGGCGCAGCTGGCCGAACAGCCGACCGAGGTCTTCGCCGACTTCTACTTCGACGTCTGCTGCCTCGACTACGCCAGGATGTCGCGGGCCATGGATCCGCTCGTCGCGCTGCTCGAACGCACCGACCGCGTGCGCATCGCCGGGCCGGGCACCGACCTCGAGTTCAGCATCAAGGGCATCGGCGTGGTCAAGTGCGACGGCGCGCGCAACATCCCCGACGGCGAGGTCTACACCGCGCCGGTGCGCGACAGCATGAACGGGGTCATCACCTACAACGCGGCGACGATGCGCGGCGGCGTGAAGTTCCAGAACATCCGCTTCGAGGTCGCGCACGGCAAGATCGTCAAGGCCGGCTGCGACGGCGACGAGCGCAAGCTCAACGAGCTGCTGGACGTCGATGAAGGCGCGCGCTACTTCGGCGAGTTCGCCCTCGGCGTCAATCCCTACATCACCAGGCCGATGCTCGACACGCTGTTCGACGAGAAGATCGGCGGCAGCTTCCACCTGACGCCGGGCAACGCGTACGCCTCGGCCAACAACGGCAACCGCTCCTCCCTGCACTGGGACATCGTCAGCATCCAGACGCCGGACTGGGGCGGCGGCGAGATCCTCTGCGACGGGGTCGTGGTCCGCAAGGACGGGCTTTTCGTGGTGCCGGAGCTGCAGGGCCTCAATCCCGAGAATCTGCGCTGAACGGCGCGGCGCGGCGGTTTTTTCCGGCGCGGCGGCATCGTCGGGTTTGACATTGGCGGCGCGGTGCACCATATGGTGCCGGAACCGGCCGCTGCCGCGCCGATCGTGACAGGAGTGGGGCGTTCATGGCATCAGACAAGACCGATTGGCTCCAGAAGGAGAAGGATCGCCTATACAAGGGCGGGGGCGAGAAGCGCATCGTCCAGCAGCACCAGAAGGGCAAGCTGACCGCGCGCGAGCGCCTGGCGCTGCTGTTCGACGGCGACACGTTCCAGGAAATGCACCTGTTCATGAAGCACCGGTGCACCAATTTCGGTCTCGCCGGACAGGAGTTCCCCGGCGAGGGCGTGGTGACCGGCTACGGGTTGGTCGGCGGACGCCCGCTCTACGCGGCCAGCCAGGACTTCACCGTCGCCGGCGGCGCCGTCGGCGAAGCGACCGCGAAGAAGATCTGCGAGATCCAGGATCAGGCGCTCAAGACCGGCGATCCGTTCGTCTTCATCAACGATTCCGGCGGCGCGCGCATCCAGGAAGGCGTCGACTCGCTGGCGGGCTACGGCCAGATCTTCTACCGCAACATCGCGCTCTCGGGCGTGGTCCCCCAGATCTGCATCATCGCGGGACCCTGCGCGGGCGGCGCGTGCTACTCGCCGGCGCTGACGGATTTCGTGATCCAGGTCCAGGGCATCGGGCAGATGTTCATCACCGGGCCTCTGGTCATCGAGCAGGTCACCGGCGAGAAGGTCTCGGCCGAGGATCTGGGCGGCGCGATGAGCCATGCCCGCTTCTCGGGCGTGACCCATTTCGTGGCGCAGACCGAGGAGGAGGCCTTCGCGATCTGCAAGCGTCTGCTCGGCTTCCTGCCCAGCAACAACACCGACGATCCGCCGTTCTATCCCGAGCTGCACGAGGACGTCGTCGGGCCCAACCCGGCGCTCAACGGGATCGTGCCGGAGAATCCGCGCGAAGCCTACGACATGCACCAGGTCATCCTCGGGGTCGTGGACCGCGCCGATTTCCTCGAGGTCCAGCGCGACTTCGCGCCGAACCTGATCATCGGCTTCGGGCGCATCGGCGGCTCGACGGTGGGGATCATCGCCAACAACTCGCAGTACAAGGCGGGCGTCCTGGACATCGACAGCAGTTGCAAGGGTTCGCGGTTCATCCGCTTCTGCAACGCGTTCAACATCCCGCTCCTGACCTTCGTCGACGTGCCCGGGTTCTTGCCCGGCGTCCAGCAGGAGTACGGCGGCATCATCCGCCATGGCGCCAAGATGCTGTTCGCCTACGGCGCCTCGACCGTGCCCAAGATCACGATCGTCACGCGCAAGGCCTACGGCGGCGCCTACCTCGCGATGTGCGGCAAGAGCATGGGTGCCGATCGCGTCGCGGCCTGGCCGTCCGGCGAGATCGCCGTGATGGGCGCCGAAGGCGCGGTCAACGTGCTCTACCGCAAGGAGATCGAGGAGGCGGAGAAGCCGGCCGAGATGCGGCAAGCCAAGATCAAGGAATACACCGAGCTGTTCGCCAATCCGTACGTCGCCGCCGGGCGCGGCATGATCGATGACGTCATCGAGCCGGCCGAGACCCGTCTCTACGTCGCGCAGGCCCTCGAGGTGCTGAAGGCCAAGCGGGAGATGCGGCCGCAGAAGAAGCACGGCCTGATTCCGCTGTGACGGCGATGAAGGATCCAACGCATGTCTAGCCGAAACGGTGGGAACCGGCTGCGGCGGCCGGCAGGTCGGACGGTCCGGACGGCGGCGGCCGGCGTGGTCGCCGTCTTGTCCCTGCTCGTGGCCGCTACCGCGGGCGCCGGACCGGACACGGATCCGCCAGTTGACGAGCCGTCCGCCGCCGTGCCGGCAGCCGCAGCGACGGCGCCACCGCCGGTCGCGACGAGCACGGCGCGCGGGGCCATCCGGACGTCGCTCGAGGATCTCGTGACGCGGAGCGCGGCCGTCAATCGAGCCTACGAGCCGTTCCGGCGGCGGATTCCGGCTGACCCGGCGGCCTGGGAGGGCATGCAAGCGTTGCATGATGCGCTGGCCGAGGTCGCCAGCACGTCGTTGCAGCTGCGCGACCGGGCGCGCGCCCTGCAGGCTCAAGCAGGCTTCCAGCCGGCCGTGCGACGGGGCGAACTGCGCCGGCGGCTGGCCGCGGTCGACAGCCTTGCGGCCGCCGCGGGGCGAGCCGCCGCACGAGATTGGCGCGGGCAGTTGCCGGACGATCCCGAGGAGGCGCGCCTGCGGCTCGGCGTGCTCGCGGGTCAGACCAAGACGCTGGCCGATCGCACCGTGGCCGCGGCCAACGAGCTGGCCTACGCTCTGGACGTGACCGAGGGCGTCAATACGCGATCCTTGAACCTGTCGCTCATCGGCATCATCGTCGTGTTCGCGGTCCTGTCCTTGATCGCCGGCGTCGTCTCGTCCGTGCGACGGCTCGATGATCGCTGGCAGCTGCAGGAGCAGGAGCATGCCCGCGCGGCTTCGCGGAAAGAGCCGACGATCGACTCGACGACGCTCGTCTTGATCGCCGCCGCCTGCACCACGGTCGTCGCCGGGCGTTTCCGGATCCGGCGCATCAGACGCCTGCTGTCGCCCGCGACGAAGCGGACGCCCTGGTCCGCCCAGGGCCGTCTCATCCTGCAAGGTTCCCATGACATCGGCCGCAAACATGTTTGAGTCGCCAGACCGCGCGCATCGCCCGCAGGGGAGAGGATCATGAAGCTGAAGATCACCGTTCACGGCGTCGCCTATGAAGTGGATGTCGAGATCCTGGACGTCGAGCACGATTTCCTGCAGGCGAGCCCGTTGCCGCCGGTGATGCACCATGCCAGCGCGGCGCCGATGGCGGCGCCCGCGGCCGTGCCGGCCGCGCCGCGACCGGCTTCCGGGGCCGGCGGGCCGACGGCCAACGTGCTGAGCCCCATCGCGGGCACCGTGCTGGAGATCAAGTGCAAGGCTGGCGACACGGTCAAGAACGGTCAGGAGCTGCTGGTCATCGAGGCCATGAAGATGGAGACCGCGATCTCGTCCCATCGCGACGGCACGGTCAAGCGGGTCGCCGTGGCGGCCGGCGACAGCGTGCGCGAGAACGAGCTGCTGGTCGAGTTCGAATAGGCGAGCGGACGAACATGGACGCGTTCCTGGATTTCCTGCAAGTCGGCATCGTCGGCAACTTCGCCTGGGGCAATCTGACCATGCTGCTGGTCGGCAGCATATTCATCTACCTGGGCGTCGCCAAGGACTACGAGCCGCTGCTGCTGGTGCCGATCGGCTTCGGCATGCTGGTCGGCAACATCCCGCTGGCTCCGGGCATGAACATCGGCATCTACGAACAGGGCAGCGTCCTGAACATCCTCTACAACGGCGTGACCCAGGGCTGGTATCCCTCGCTCATCTTCCTCGGCATCGGCGCGATGACGGACTTCTCTTGCATGCTCTCGAATCCGCGCTTGATCCTGCTGGGCGCCGCCGCCCAGGCCGGCATCTTCCTGACCTTCCTCGGCTCGCTCGCGCTCGGCTTCCCGATGAAGGAAGCCGCGGCGATCGGCATCATCGGCGGCGCCGACGGGCCGACCGCCATCTTCCTGAGCAGCCAGCTCGCGCCGCACCTGCTGGGCGCGATCGCCGTCGCGGCCTATTCCTACATGGCGCTGGTGCCGGTCATCCAGCCCCCGATCATCAAACTGCTCACCACCCCCCGCGAGCGCCTGATCCGCATGAAGCCGTCGCGACCGGTCAGCAAGCGGGTGCGCATCATGTTCCCCATCCTGGCGTTCCTGCTCTGCGCCAGCATCGCGCCCGGCGCGATCTCCCTGCTCGGCTTCCTGTTCTTCGGCAACCTGCTGAAGGAATGCGGCGTGACCGAACGGCTCGCCAAGACGGCGCGCGGACCCTTCATCGATATGGTCACGATCCTGCTCGGGCTCTGCGTCGGCGCCAGCACGGACGCCAGCCGCTTCTTGACGCAGCAGTCGATCTACATCTTCATCCTGGGCGCGGTGAGCTTCGGGGTGGCGACCGCCGCCGGCGTCCTGTTCGCGAAGCTCATCAATCTGTTCACGCGCGACAAGATCAACCCGATCATCGGCGCGGCGGGAGTCTCGGCGGTGCCGGACTCGGCGCGCGTCTGCCAGATGGTCGGCGCGCAGGCAGACCCTCAGAACTTCCTGATCATGCACGCGATGGCGCCGAACGTGGCGGGGGTCATCGGCTCGGCGGTGGCGGCCGGCGTCTTCCTGTCGACCTTCGTGCTCTCCTGAGCCGCGAGGCGGCTCAAGCGCGGCCTTCCTTGAACTTGGTTTCGCGGCGCAGGGCCGACTTGACCGCGGCGACGAGCCGGCTCGGCGTGAACGGCTTGGCCAGGGCGCCGTCGATCTGCAGCCGCTCGACCTCATCGGCCAGGATGCCCTCCGGATGCCCCGACATCAGGATGACCGGCATGCGTGGACGGTAGCGCCGGATCTCGGCGATGACTTCGCGGCCGTCCAATCCCCGCAGGAACTGGTCGGTCAGCAGCAGGTCGTAGGCTCCGGGGTCGGCGACGAACGCGGCCACGGCCCGGGCGCCGTCCGAGAACGACGTCACCTGCATGCCCGAGCGCTGCAGGCACGTACGCACCGTGTCGGCCACCATGTCGTCGTCCTCGAGCAGCAGGATGTGGGGGTTGCGCGGGATCTGCTCCAGTTTCGCCGGCGGGACGGCGAGGGCGGCCGGCGCTTCGTAGGCGGTCGCCGCCGGCCCGGCGGCCGCGGTCTGACCGCCGGCGGCCGCCGCCAGACCGGGCGGCTGCGGCGCGGCCGGCTGCCGCCGGGCGATGACCGGGAAATAGATGTCGAAGCGCGAACCGTGGCCGGGCAGGCTGCTCGGCACGGTCGCGCCCTCGTTGGCGGCCAGCAGGCGCGAGACCATCGTCAGCCCGAGTCCCGCGCCGCGGCGCGGCGTGCGCGCGCTGAAGTACGGTTCGAAGATGCGCTTGAGCGTATCGGCGTCCATGCCGCGACCGTTGTCCGCCACGCTGAGCTTGACGTAGCTGCCCGGCGCCAGATCGCGCGGCGTGGCCGGCAAGATCTCGGAGACGTCGCAGGGCGCCAACGTGATCGTGATGCGTCCGCGCCGCCTGTACATCGCATGGTGCGCGTTGCTGCACAGGCTCATGAGCACCTGCTGCACCTGGGTGGCGCTGGCCAGGACCGGGCCGCACGCCGGATCCAACTCGGTCTCGATCCGTACCGTGTCGGGCAGGATGTCCCGCAGGAGCTTGACCGTCGACCGCACCACGGAGTGCAGGCGCAACGGCTGGCGATCGTGATCGACTTCGCGCTGGTAGCTGTCGATCTCGCGGCTGAGTTCGGCCGCGGCTTCGCCCGCTTGCACCACCTGGCCCAGGCTCTGCCACGCCGGCGTATCGGGCGCGGTCTTTTCGCGCGCCAGGCGCGCGTGGCCGATGACGACCGACAGCAGGTTGTTGAGGTTGTGCATGATGCTGCCGCTGAGGATGCCGAGCGCCTCCATCCGCTGGGCGCGCTGGAGCTGCTGGCGGAGGTTGGCGGCGTCTTCCTGCGGCGACGCGCCGAAACGCCGCCGATGCCAGCGCCAGCCGAGCCAGACGCCGGCCGTCAGGCCGGCTGCCAGGCCCAGAGCGCAAGCCAACAACGCGGGGTTCGGCATGCTGGACACCCCTAGGATCGTGACGGGGACGGAAGCCATCGCACGCCCCCAGACAATCATAGCACGAATGACGAGGCACGGACACGGTCAGATTGCTGCCGAATTCCGCCGACGCGGCTAAGCTGTGCCGCCAACGGAGCGGTGCGCACCGCCGGCAATGAAACGGGAGGATTCCAACAATGTCCAGTCAAAGCTTGCAGTTACAGAGGACCGCGGCGGTGGCGACCGTGACCATCGACCGGCCGCAGAGGCTAAACGCCCTGGACCGGGCGACGGTCGCCGAACTGTCGGCGGTCTTCGCGGAATTGCGGGACGAGGCGGCGGTCCGCGCCGTCGTCTTGACCGGGGCGGGGAGCAAGGCCTTCGTGGCGGGCGCGGATATCGGCGAACTCTCGGCGCAGTCCGCACCGGACGCCGAGCGCTACGCCGCGGCGGGGCAGTCGCTCCTGGACCGCATCGAGAACCTCGGCAAGCCCGTCATCGCCGCCATCAACGGATTCGCTCTGGGCGGCGGCCTCGAGCTGGCGCTGGCCTGCACCGTGCGCTGGGCCGCGGCGGGCGCGAAGCTCGGCCTGCCCGAGGTCGGGCTCGGTTTGATTCCCGGTTTCGGCGGCACGCAGCGGTTGCCGCGGCTGATCGGTCAGGGCCGCGCCCTGGAGATGATCCTCGGCGGCGGGCAGATCACGGCCGAGCAGGCGCTGGCGCTGGGGCTGGTGACCAGGGTCCTGCCGCCGGACGAACTGCTGCCCCAGGCGCAGGAACTGGCCGCGCGGCTGGCGGCGCGGCCGGCGGTGGCCGTGCGGGCGGCTCTGCAGGCCGTCATCCGCGGCGCGGACATGCCGTTGCCGGCGGCCCTGCGGTTCGAGGGGGCGCTGTTCGGCGTGGTCAGCGGCAGCGAGGACGCCGCCGAGGGCTGCCGCGCGTTCCTGGCCAAGAGCGAACCGGCTTTCAAGCATCGTTGACGACACGCCTGCGCGCGCGAAAGGCGGGCCGAATCGGCGGCGGCATGCCAACTTTCATTTTCGCGGGCCTGCCCCGTTGATTATGTTTGGCGGGCTGCCGCAATCCATTCCTACCGCGCGAGGTGGTGTCCATGACGTCAGAATTCCCGTACATGGAAGTCGATGCCGAACTCTGCAAGGGCTGTCAGCTGTGCCTGGACGTCTGTCCGAAGCACGTCATCGCGATCAGCGACAAGCTCAACAGCTTCAGCTACCACCCGGCCTACTACGTCGGCGAGGGTTGCACCGGCTGCGGCCTCTGTTTCTACGCCTGCCCTGAACCCGGCGCCATCCGGGTCGTCAAACCTTAGGACGGGAGTACACCATGGCCAGACAGTTCATGAAAGGCAACGACGCGATCATCCTGGGCGCCCTGGCCGCGGGCTGCAGGGCGTACTACGGATATCCCATCACGCCGGCGAGCGAGATCGCCCACGCGGCCAGCCTGCACTTCCCGGCGCTCGGCGGCGTCTTCATCCAGGCCGAGAGCGAGGTCGCGGCGATCAACATGGTCTACGGCACGGCCGGCATGGGGATCCGCGCGATGACCGCCTCGTCTTCGCCGGGATTCAGCCTCAAGCAGGAGGGCTTGAGCTACATCGCGGGCGCGGAACTGCCCTGTGTCGTGGTCAACATCGTGCGCGGCGGCCCCGGCCTGGGCAACATCGCGCCCGAGCAGGGCGACTATTTCCAGATCACCAAGGGCGGCGGGCACGGCAACTACCGCCTCATCGCCCTGGCGCCCAACAGCGCGCAGGAGATGTGCGACCTGACCATGCTGGCGTTCGACCTCGCCGACCGCTACCGCAACCCGGCCTGCATCATGGCCGATGGCATCACCGGCCAGATGATGGAGGTCGTGGACATCCCCGAGCCCAAGCCGTTGCCCTACGACCATACCGGCTGGGCCGTACGCGGCGACGAGGCGACGCGCCGCAACCTGGTCAGCTCCATCTTCCTGGAGCCCGAGGAGCTCGAGCGGCACAACTGGAAGCTCGATGGCAAATACAAGGAGCTGCAGGCCAAGGAGGTGCGGTACGAAGAGTACAACGTCGCGGACGCCGATCTGGTGATCGTGGCCTACGGCGTGACCAGCCGCATCTGCTATTCGACGGTCGACCAGGCGCGCGAACAGGGTCTGAAGGTGGGGCTGCTGCGCCCGATCACCATCTGGCCGTTCCCGTCGGCGGCCGTCGCCGCGACGGCCGCGAAGACCAAGCAGATCCTGGTCGCCGAGCTGTCGACCGGCCAGATGATCGAGGACGTCCAGCTGGCGGTCCAGACCCGCTGCCCCGTCCACTTCTTCGGGCGCTGCGGCGGCATGGTGCCGACGAGCAAGGAGATCCTCGCGCGGTGCGAAGAGATCCTGGCGGGAGGTAAGAACTGATGGCCAAGGTATTCGAGAAGCCGGCCAGCATGTACAGCGCATTCGAGCGCAAGACCGCCGGGCACAAGGAGACCACGCACTACTGCCCCGGCTGCGGCCACGGCAACGTGCACAAGATGATCGCCGAGGCGCTCGCGGACCTCGGCGTGGCCGAACGTTCGGTCTTCGTCAGCCCCGTGGGCTGCTCGGTCTTCGGCTACTACTACTTCGACTGCGGCAACTACCAGTCGGCCCACGGCCGGGCGGCCGCCGTGGCGACCGGCATCAAGCGCGCCAATCCCAACGCGATCGTCATGAGCTACCAGGGCGACGGCGACCTGGCGGCCATCGGCACCGCGGAGACCGTGCATGCGGCGAACCGCGGCGAGAACATCACGGTGTTCTTCATCAACAACGCCATCTACGGGATGACCGGCGGCCAGATGGCGCCCACCACGATGATCGGCCAGCGCACCACGACCACCCCGCGCGGCCGCTCCGCGGTGGATCACGGCAACCCGATCCGCATGTGCGAGCTGCTGGCGACGCTGCCGGCGCCGACGTTCATCACGCGCGTCGGTCTGGGCAACAGCAAGCAGATCATGCAGGCGCGCAAGGCCATCCGCAAGGCGCTGCAGCTGCAGATCGAGGGCAAGGGCTACGCCTTCGTCGAGATCCTCGCGCCGTGCCCCACCGGCTGGAAGATGGAGCCGCCCGAGGCGCGCGACCACCTGACCAAGGTCATGGAGGACATCTTCCCGCTCGGCGTGTACAAGGACGTCGCCGACGAAGTCGAGGCGAGCGCCTGGGACCGCGTCAGCAAGCCTTTCGAGATCGACGTCCGCCACGAGTACCTGCAGGCGATGCAGACGCCGCTCACTCTCGACCCGCTGCCGCTGCCGCAGGACCTGAACTGCCGTTTCGCCGGCTTCGGCGGCCAGGGCATCCTGACTTTGGGGCTGTTCCTGGCGCAGGTGGGCATGAAGGCCGGCCACCAGGTGAGCTGGATTCCGGCCTACGGCCCGGAGATGCGCGGCGGCACGGCCAACTGCTCGGTCAACATCTGCAAGGGCCGCATCGGCGCGCCCACCGTCGAGCATCCGAACGTGATGGTGGTGATGAACCAGCCGTCGCTGGAGATGTTCGAGGCCGAGGTCGTCGACGGCGGCTGGCTCTTCGTCGACAGCGGCATCTGCACCGGCCAGCCCGACCGCAAGCGCCTGCGGGTCTGCCTGCTGCCGGCGACCGAGATGGCCGACAAGGTGGGCACGCCCAAGATCGCCAACGTCGTGATGCTCGGCGCGGTCTGTGCGGCGACCGGCATCTTCGGCGCCGACTACGTCAAGGACACGCTCAGGGTCGTCATCAAGCGCAGGGATCTGCTGGAGCAGAACCTCAAGGCGTTCGATGCCGGCTGGCAGTTCGTCAAGAACGGCAGCTGACCGCACCCGCCGCGCGTTCTCGACCACGGGCCCCGTCGCTGCGGCGGGGCCCGTGGTCATATGCGCCCCCAGGGAATCCTCGCCAGGCGGTCCGCTGGTGGCTTCGCGCCGTGCGGCGGCTTATGCTGGGACCTGGTCGCGGCGGCGCGCGCTTGACACCGGCGGCCGGTGCCGACACTCTAGCCAGATCTCCGGAGGCCGTCATGCAGGAACGCGACAACCGGGCTGATGAAGCCGCGACCGAGCCGCAGGTGCTCGTCGTCGACGACGAGCCGGAACTCTGCCGCGCGCTCAGCAAGTTGTTGACCCGCAATGGGTATCGCGTGCTCGTGGCCGGCGACGGCGAACAGGCGCTCGCCCTGTTGCGCCAGCGCGACGTCCACCTGGTGCTGACCGACCTGGTCATGCCGCGCATGGGGGGGCTCGACCTGCTGAAGGCCGGCAAGGTGCTCTCGCCGGGCACCGAGTTCGTGGTCATCACCGGCCATGGCACCATCGAGGCGGCCGTCGACGCGATGAAGCTCGGCGCCTACGATTTCGTGGAGAAGCCGTTCACTTCGGCGGTCACGCTCAAGACCGTGCACAAGGCGCTGGAAAAGCAGCGGTTGCTGGCGGAGAACCTGGAGCTGCGGCGCCGGCTGGAAGAAGTGCAGGGCCGGCAGGACATCATCGGCCGCAGCGAGGTCATGCGGCAGGTCGTCGAGACGGCCCGCCAGGTCGCCGCCAGCACGGCCACCGTGCTGCTGACCGGCGAGAGCGGGACCGGCAAGGAGGTCTTCGCCGACGCCATCCACCGCTGGAGCGAGCGCCGCAAGCGCCCGCTGGTCAAGGTCAGCTGCGCGGCCCTGCCCGAGGCGTTGCTCGAGGCCGAGCTCTTCGGCTACGAACCCGGCGCCTTCACCGGCGCGGTCGGCCGCCGCACCGGACGCTTCGAGCTGGCCGACAGCGGCACGCTCTTCCTGGACGAGGTCGGCGAGATGAGCCAGGCCACCCAGGTCAAGCTCCTGCGCGTCCTGCAGGAAGGCAGCTTCGAGCGTCTCGGCAGCAGCGAGACGCGCGTGGCGGACGTGCGCCTGATCGCGGCCACGAACATCGACCTGGCCGCGCGGGTCGCCCACGGCGAATTCCGCGAAGACCTGTTCTACCGGCTCAACGTCATCAATCTGGAGCTGCCGCCCTTGCGCCTGCGGGGCGAGGACGTCGTCCTGCTGGCGAACTACTTCCTGCAGGTCTTCAACCAGAAGAACGGCAAGAATCTCGGCGGCTTCACGCGACAGACCGTCGAGGCGCTGAGCCGCTACAGCTGGCCAGGCAACGTCCGCGAGCTGGAGAACTGCATCGAGCGCTGCGTCGTGCTCAGCAAGGGCCCGCTGGTCGACGCCGACGTGCTGCCGCCGACGGTCCTGGCCGGCCGCTCGCGCTACGAGCAGATCGTGATCCCGGTGGGCACGCCGCTGCGGCAGGCCGAGATGCAACTCATCGAGGCGACGCTGCGCAGCGCGGGCGGCGACAAGGAGACCGCGGCGCGCATCCTGGGCATCACGTCGCGCACCATCTACCGCAAGCTGAAGTGATCGGCGGTGTTTGGCGGGTCGCTGGCGGGGCGCACGCGCGGCGCCGCGCTTGACCATGCCAGACGGCCGGGCTACATTGAGCCGCTGCCGCGGCCGCCGTCGCCGCGTCTTCGACGTACGCACAGGTCCGGCTCGCGCGCGGGCCGATTTGCGAGAGTGGCGGAACCGGTAGACGCGCAGGGTTTAGGTCTCTGTGGGGCAACCCGTGGGGGTTCGAGTCCCCCCTCTCGCACCACGAACCCGTGCCAGGAAGCCCGGCCTGCGACCGCGCCAACGAGGTGGCCGTATCATGTCCGATGTCCAGCATCAACCCTACCGACTGACCGTCGAAGCCCCCGAGCCCTGCCGGCGGATCATCAAGGTCGAAGTGCCCCGGCAGGAATACGACCGCCAGTACCAGCAGCGCCTGACCGCCGCTGTCCGCGGCCACCAGCGACCCGGCTTCCGCAAGGGCAAGACCCCGCGGACCATCGTCGAGAAGGAACTCGGCGCCCGCCTGCGCGCCGAGACCTTCGAGGGACTGGTGCCGCAGGCCTACCGCGCCGCCGTGATCGAGCACCGGCTCGCGCCGATCACCGATCCGGCGCTGCACAACCTCGTCTTCGAGGACGGCCGCGACATCGCCTTCGAGCTCGCCGTCGAGGTGCGTCCGGAGATCACCGCCGTGGCCTATGAGGGGCTGCCGGTCCAGGAGCGGACCGCGGACGTGACGACCGCCGAGGTGGACGAAGTGCTCGAGCGCCTGCGGGAGAACCGGGCCGTCTTCGAGACGGTCGCCCGCCCCGCCGCGGCCGGCGACCAGGTCGTCCTGGATCTGGTGCCGCGCGCGACGGACGGCGCGCTGGACGAGGCCCGCCGCGCCGGCGGCCAGAAGATCGTCGTCGGCGACGAGAGGAATCTGCCGGCCTTCAACGAAGCGCTGCTCGGCGCCGAGGCGGGCCAGCAGCGGGATCTCAGCGTCAGCTATCCCGAGGACTATCCGAATCCCGAGTTGCGGGGCAAGACGGTGGCCTTCTTCTTGCATGTCGGCGCGGTGCAACAGAAGGTCCTGCCCGAGGCCGACGACGTGTTCGCGTCCCAGCTGCAGGGCGGGCAGACCTTGCTCGAACTGCGCGCGCGCATCCGGGAAGGCCTGGCGGCCGAGGCGAAGCGCCGCGTCGCCGAGGAGATGGACGCCCAGGTGCTCGAACAGCTCCTGGCGCGTAACGACGTTCCGGTGCCGCCGAGCCTGGTCGAGACCTGGCTGCAGTCGGCGCTCGAGGACCTGCATCGCCGCAACCAGCAGCTCGGTCGCGCGAACAGCGAGCAGCAGGACGCGCAGTACCGCGAGGGGTTGCGCCCCGTCGCCGAGCGCCAGATCCAGGGCATGTTCCTGCTCGACGCGATACGACGGCAGGAAAAGATCGAGGTCTCGCCGCAGGAGATCGAGGACCGCGTCGCGGCGATCGCGGACGAGAACGGCTTCGACCTCGCGAAATACCGCGCGTACCTGGCCGAAGGCGAGGAACTCGGCCGCATCCGGCAGAGTCTGCTGGAGCGCAGGACGTACGATTTTTTGCTTTCTCGCGCGAGCGTCACGATGGTGCCGGAAGGGGCGAGCGCCGGCGATGATCCGACCGCGCCGATCGCGGCCGAGAATCAGGCCGAACCGACCGATTAGGCGGCACGGTCAGGATCAGGGCAGACGGATGCCGCGCGGACGCTCTATACTTGCCCGGGAACCAGCGCCCGGGAACGGGGTAACGTGCTGCACGGGCGCCAGCGGGCGCCGCGAGGAGTGGACATGCTGATACCGATGGTGGTCGAGCAGACGGGTCACGGCGAGCGCGCGTTCGACATCTATTCGCGGCTGCTGAAGGATCGGATCATCTTCCTGGGCTCGCCGATCGATGACAACGTCTCGAACCTGGTCATCGCGCAACTCCTCTTCCTGCAGGCGGAGGACCCGGAGCGGGACATCTACCTCTACATCAACACCCCGGGCGGCAGCGTCTCGGCAGGGCTTGCCGTCTACGACACGATGCAATACATTTCTAACGACGTCGTGACGATCTGCATGGGGCAGGCCTCGAGCATGGGCGCCGTGCTCCTGGCCGCGGGGGCCAAGGGCAAGCGTTCGGCACTCTTGAATTCCCGGGTGATGATCCATCAACCGCTGGGCGGCAGCCAGGGCCAGGCCAGCATGATCGAGATCTACACCAAGGAAATCCTCAAGATCCGCGACAAGCTCTACGAGATCCTCGCCAAGCACACGGGCCAGACCCCCAAGAAGATCGCCGCGGACAGCGACCGCGACTTTTTCATGTCCGCCGAGGAGGCCCTGGCTTACGGTCTGGTGGACAAGGTCATCGAGAACAGGCAGGAGATCGAGTCGAAGAAGAAGTAGGCGCCGTCTTCAGCGGCCCCGCGCCGCCAGGTCTGGAGTGAGCATGAAACGCCGGCAGAACGGCAGTCCGCAGATGATCAAGTGCTCGTTCTGTGCCCGCGGGCAGGACGAGGTGGCCAAGCTGGTCGCCGGTCCCAACAGCGTCTACATCTGCAACGAGTGCATCAAGCTCTGCAACGACATCCTCGAGGGCGAACTCCTGGACGAGGCGACGCTGGCGCCGCCCGATTTCCCCAAGCCGCTGGAGATCAAGGACCATCTCGATCAATACGTCATCGGCCAGGACGAGGCCAAGATCTCGCTGGCCGTCGCCGTCTACAACCATTTCAAGCGCATCCATCACAAGCCCGGGCGCGACGGGATCGAGATCGACAAGAGCAACATCCTGCTGATCGGCAACACCGGCACCGGCAAGACCCTGCTCGCGCAGACGCTGGCTCGGTTCCTGAACGTGCCCTTCGCGATCGCCGACGCCACGGCCCTGACCGAGGCCGGCTACGTGGGCGAGGATGTCGAGAACATCCTGGTGCGGCTGCTGCAGGCGGCCGACTACAACATCGCCTCCGCGGAGCAGGGCATCATCTACATCGACGAGATCGACAAGATCGGGCGCAAGAGCGGCAATCCGTCGATCACGCGGGACGTCTCGGGCGAGGGCGTTCAGCAGGCCCTGCTGAAGATCCTGGAAGGCACCGTGGCCAACGTGCCGCCGCAGGGCGGGCGCAAGCATCCCCAGCAGAAGTACCTCGAGATCAACACGCGCAACATCCTGTTCGTCTGCGGCGGCGCGTTCGAGGGACTCGAGAAGATCGTCGGCCGCCGCGTCGGCCAGGGCACGATCGGCTTCGCCCGCGATGAGCGCCAGGGCGACCTGAACCGCGCCCCGCAGCGCACCGAACTGCTGGCGCAGGTCGAACCTCAGGACCTCATGAAGTTCGGGCTCATCCCGGAACTGGTCGGCCGCCTGCCGGTGGTCGTGTACACCAACGTCCTGGACCGTTCGAGCATGGTGCGCATCCTGACCGAGCCGCGCAACGCCCTGACCAAGCAGTTCCAGAAGCTGCTGGAGATGGAGAACGTCGAGCTCGTGTTCGCGCCCGGCGCCCTGGAGGCGATCGCCGACGAGGCGATCCAGCGCGGCACCGGCGCCCGCGGACTGCGCTCGATCATCGAAGCAGCCATGCGTCACGTCATGTATGAGATCCCTTCCCAGGAGGACGTCCGCCGGGTGGTCATCACCCGCGAAACGGTGACCGAGGGCGCCGCGCCGGAGGTCATCTACGGCGATCCCGACGTGGACGTCAAGGAAGCGTAGCCCGACGAGACAGCCCGAGACCCGCCAGCGAGCCGCGGCCGTGCCCGGCTCGTTCGCATGAACCAGTCTGGAGACGACGCACGCCATGGGAGCGAACGAATTCGTGCTGCAACGCGACGACGAGGAGCTCGTGATCCCGCGTCACCTGCCGTTTCTGCCGCTGCGCGACGTGGTGGTCTTCCCGTTCATGGTGACCCCGCTGCTGGTCGGGCGCGAAGCATCGGTCTCGGCGGTCGAGGCCGCCATGGCCGGCCACAAGCTGCTCTGCGTCGCGGCCCAGCGCGAGGCCGACGTCGAACGTCCGCAGCTCGAGGATCTGCATCCCGTCGGCACGGTCATCCGCGTGCTGCAGGTCATCCGCACGCCGGACGAGACGCTCAAGATCCTCGTCGAGGGGCTGGCCCGCGTCCAGCTCGAGGAGTTGGAGGAGGGCGAGGCGCACCTGCTGGCCACCTTCGCGGCGCTGGTCGAGGAGATCGAGCAGGGCCCGCGCATCGAGGCGCTCTCGCGCTCGATCAAGGATCGTTTCAAGGACTACGTGCGCCTCAACAAGCGCCTGCCGGACGAGGTCCTGCTCTCGGTGCTGAACCTCGAGGAGATCGGCCGCATGGCCGATTCGATCAGCGCCTATATCCTGGGCAAGACCCAGCTCAAGCAGGAGCTGCTGGCCGAGCCCAGCTTGCGGCGGCGCCTGATGCGCATCAATCAGATCCTGGCGGACGAACTCGAGATCCTGGAGATCGAACAGCGCATCGACACCGAGGTGCAGAGCCAGGTGCAGCGCAACCAGCGCGAGTTCTATCTCAACGAGCAGCTGCGCGCGATCCGCAAGGAACTGGGTTACCACGGGGACGACGACAACGAGGTCGACGAGTACGCTCAGCGCATCCAGGCCGGCGACCTGCCCCCCGAGGCGGCCGACGCGGCGCAGCGCGAGCTGTCGCGCCTGGCGCGCATGCCGGCGATGTCGCCCGAGGCCACGGTCGTGCGCAACTACCTCGACACCCTGCTGGACCTGCCCTGGAAGAAGCGTTCGCGCGACCGCATCGACACGCGCAAGGTGCGCAAGCGGCTGGACGCCGACCACTACGGCCTGGACAAGGTCAAGGACCGCATCATCGAGTTCCTCGCGGTCTACAAGCTGACCCGCAAGATGCAGGGCACGATCCTCTGCCTCGTCGGCCCGCCGGGCGTCGGCAAGACGAGCCTGGGGCGCAGCATCGCCGAGAGCCTGGGCCGGCGCTTCGTGCGCATCTCGCTGGGCGGCGTGCGCGACGAGGCGGAGATCCGCGGCCATCGCCGCACCTACATCGGCAGCAAGCCGGGCCGCATCATCGACTCGCTGCGCAAGGCCGGCACGCGCAACCCGGTCTTCCTGCTCGACGAGATCGACAAGCTCGGCGCCGACTACCGCGGCGATCCGTCGGCGGCCCTCTTGGAGGTGCTCGATCCCGAGCAGAACGCGCACTTCTCGGACCACTACCTGGAGATCGACTTCGACCTCTCCCAGGTCCTGTTCATCACGACGGCCAACAGCCTGCACGCCATCCCGCCGGCCCTGGAAGACCGCATGGAGATCATCCGGCTGCCGGGCTACCTGGACCACGAGAAGCTGGCCATCGCCGAGCGGTTCCTGCTGCCGCGCCAGCTCGCGCGCAACGGCATCAAGGGCTGGTCGGCCGGCCTGCGGCGCCAGACGCTGCAGACGATCATCGACGGCTACACGCGCGAGGCCGGCGTGCGCAACCTCGAGCGGGAGATCGGCGCCATCTGCCGCAAGGTGGCCAAGCACCGGGCCGAGCGCGGCCGCTATCCGGGCTGGATCACGGCGAAGGGCGTCACCGGCTATCTCGGGATCCCGCGCTACCGGCGGCGGCAGGTCGACCGCGCGCCCGAGGTGGGCGTCGTCATCGGCCTGGCCTGGACCGAAGCCGGCGGCGAGATCCTCGAGATCGAAGCCAGCAGCATGACCGGCTCCGGCAAGCTCGTGCTGACGGGCAACCTGCGCGACGTCATGAAGGAGTCGGCGGCCACGGCGCTGAGCTTCGCGCGGGGCCACTGTCCCGCCCGCGGCGGCGAGTGGTTCAAGGAGCACCAGATCCACGTCCACGTGCCCGAGGGCGCCATCCCGAAGGACGGGCCGTCGGCCGGCATCGCCATGGCGACGGCGATCGTCTCGCTGCTCAATGGCCGGCCGGTGCGCAAGGACGTCGCCATGACCGGCGAGGTGACGCTGCGCGGCAAGGTCTTGCCGATCGGCGGCCTGCCCGAGAAGGCCGTGGCGGCGGTGCGCGCCGGCGCGAGCCAACTCATCATCCCGCGGGAGAACGAGAAGGAATTCCGCGAGTTGAGCCCGCTCGTGCGCAAGGAATTGACGGTGCATCTGGTCGAGACCATGGATGAGGTCCTCGACCTGGCCCTGGTGGACGAGGCCTGACGCGGTGCAGGTGACCTTCGTCGGCAGCTTTCCGGACCTCGCCCAGCGGCCTCAGCCGCCGTTGCCGGAATTCGCCTGCCTCGGCCGCAGCAACTGCGGCAAGTCGTCGCTCATCAACTACTTGCTGCAGCGCAAGGGGCTCGCGCGCACCAGCGGGCAGCCCGGCAAGACGCGACTCTGGAACTATTTCCTGGTCGGCGAGCATTACTACCTGGTCGACCTGCCGGGTTACGGCTACGCCCGGGTGAGCAAGCAGCAGCGGGAGCAATGGCAGCGACTGTTCGTGCAATACCTGCAGGCCGCCGACCGGCCGCTGGCCGTCCTGCATCTGCTGGACAGCCGGCACGCGCCGAGCGCGCTGGACCAGCGCATCTCGGCGCTGCTGGTCGCCAGCGGCCGGCCGTTCGCCCTGGTCGCGACCAAGATCGACAAGGTCGCCTCCACCCGCAGGCTGGCCCACTACCGGCGCATCATCGCCGATCTGGAGCTGGAGCCCGACGTGCCGTTCCTGCCGACGTCGGCCCACGAGCGGGTCGGACGCGAGGAGGTCCTCGCCTGGCTCGAGAAATCTTTAGTCGTACGGGGGCATGCCGATTGACAGTTCGGGTTCATGCCGGCTATACTGGACGGCAGGGATGCGAATGAGCGGCGAAAGGGACCATGGATCATGAGTCGGTCCGGGGGTCTGCGCTGGTTTTCGGCGTGGCTGGCGGTGGCGCAGCTGCCGTTGGCCCTGTCGGTTCCATCTGCGCGGGCGACCGAGGCCGACATGGCGGTGCTGCCGGTCGTCGAGCCCTTCCGCTGCCTGCTTTGCCACATGCAGGCGAACCCGACCCGAACCAATCACGTTCTCAATCTGTTCGGCGAGGATTTCCTGGAGAACGGCCGGCGCTGGAATGCGACGCTGGCGGCGCTCGATTCGGACGGCGATGGCTGCAGCAACGGCTTCGAACTGGGCGATATGGACGGCAACGGCGTCGCCGACGGCAACGTCTCCGTGCTCAACAGCAATCCGGGCGTGCCCGGCGATTGCGGCGAACTCATCATCGACGCTCGCACCTGGGGTGCTCTGAAGGCCCTCTTCGATCGGTAACGGCGGCTGCCGGGGCGTTGCCCGGCCGCCGCGGCCAGCCCGAGTGCGGGCGTTTTTTTTGGTGCCCGCGGTCCTGGCCGGGCCGCGCCGCGAGGAGTCAACGTGGAGAATCGCGTCATCATCGGCGGCCAGTGGGGGGACGAAGGCAAGGGCAAGGTCATCGACGCGTTCGGCGAGGGCTACGACTGGGTCCTGCGCTACCAGGGGGGAGCCAACGCCGGCCACACCATCCAGATCGGCGCCCAGCAGCACGTCCTGCACCTGGTCCCGTCGGGCATCTTCCGCGAGGGCGTGCGCTGCTTCCTGGGCAACGGCATGGTCATCGACCCCTGGGCCCTGCGCGACGAGATCCTGGCCCTGGAGGCCCACCGGATCGAGGTGCGCGAGCGGCTCTTCGTGTCGAGCGCCGCGCAGTTGTTGATGCCTTACCACAAGCGTTTCGATGAGCTGCACGAGTCGCTGCGCCGGCGCCGGAGCATCGGCACGACGGGCCGCGGCATCGGCCCGGCCTACCAGGACAAGGTCCAGCGCACGGGATTGCGGCTCGGCGATCTGGCGCTGCCGCTCGAGACCCTCGAGCGCAAGGCGATCGAGCACATCCTGGCGGCCAACGAGGTCCTCGACAAGCTGCACGGCGCCGAGCCGCTGCCCGCGAAGGTCCTCGCCGAGGAGCTGGTGATCCTCGCCCAGACGCTGCGGCCGCTGGTGGTCGACAGCTACGCGGCGCTGCGCGGGGTGCGCCAGGGGCGCGAGTCGGCGCTCTTCGAGGGCGCCCAGGGCACCATGCTGGACATCGACCACGGCACGTTCCCCTTCGTGACCAGCAGCAACTGCTCGGTCGGCGGGGCCGTGACCGGCACGGGTCTGCCGCCGCGCTGCCTGGGCGAGATCCTGGGCGTGTTCAAGGCCTACTGCACCCGCGTCGGCAACGGGCCGTTCCCTTCCGAACTGCTGGCCGAGGAAGGCGAGCAGCTGCGCGCCCTGGGCGGGGAGTACGGGGCGACGACCGGCCGGGCGCGGCGCTGCGGCTGGTTCGACCTGGTGGCCGCGCGCTACGCCGTGGGCGTGAACGGCATGGTGGGCGCGGTCATCACGAAGCTCGACGTGCTCGACACGCTGCCCGTGATCAAGGTCGCCGAGGCCTACGAACTCGACGGCGAGCGGCTGGACGAGTTCCCGGCGCGCCCCGACGAGATCTGCCGCGTGCGGCCCGTCTATCGCGAGGTCGCCGGCTGGCAGAAACCGACGAACAAGTGCCGCGTCCTGGCCGACCTGCCGGCGGCCGCCCGCAAGTACCTCGAGTACCTCGAGGCGTCGCTCGGCGTGCTCATCGTGGCCGTCTCGAACGGCAAGTCCCGCGAGCAGCTCATCCCGACGCCCAACGGGGTGACGACCTGATCGCGAGCCGCGACACCGCTGGCGCTTTGACACCTGGCGCCGGTCGCGGTACCTTTCGCCGACGAAATCCTGGGCCGCTAGCTCATCAGGACAGAGCACCTGCCTTTTAAGCAGGGGGTACCCGGTTCGAGTCCGGGGCGGCCTACCATCTAACACAATAAACGCCAGCGGTTTACGAAAGCAGGCCGATGGCGTTTTTTGTGCCCTCATTTACGGAGACAGTTTGGAGACAGAATCGGCCCGTGCAACCCTGCCGGCGGGTCGGCGTCCGCGGCGTGATATGCCTGGGGCGACCGATGCAGAATCAGGCCCGGTCCTGTTGATCGTCCGCCAGCTCGAGCCCGACCAGGTCGGCGCCCTCGAGCTGCAGGTGCACGTCGACCAGCGCGGCGCAGCATGCCACAGCGGCCGCCGGCAGGTGGTGAGACATCCCGCAGACCGGGCACGGGTGCGAGCCCGTGACGATGCCTGCAGCGGCCGCCAGACGCGCGTCAAGCCGCCCCTCAGCCGCGGCTTGGCCCAGGCGTAGGACGACCAGGTCGGACGCCAGCGGCCCGCGTAGCGCGAGCACGGCGGCGATGCGGGCGCCGATCTGCATGGCCTGGCAGTCGCGCAGCAACGCGAGACGGGCGGCGCAGCGCGCGCACAAGCCGCTCCCGCCGCCGACCGGCGCGAAGGTCGGCAGCATGCGATCGCAGAGCTCGCACCA
>CAZJWO010000040.1:0-29799 GCA_964549735.1 uncultured Fibrobacteraceae bacterium
AAAGGTCCGCGCGGCCCATCGACGGCCAGCCCGACGTGATGGCCGCGACGCAGAGCCCGCAGCAGCCCGGCGTATCCCGAGCCGCCGTCATGTCCCGTGCTGCCGCGCGCGAAGCCGAATCCGTCGCCGGCCAGGGTCCGGCGCAGGACCTGCCCGTCGGGACTCTTGCTGACGAGCAAGATCGGTCGCGCCGGGCGGCAGTAGCCGATGGCCGGCAGGATGTCCCTGTGCAGGCAAGCGAAGATGACCGGCTCCGGCACGGGACCCGCCCCGAGCGGCGTCGTGTTGACGCGCCAGGTGGGACGCCAAAGGCGCCAGCCGATCGGCGCCAGCACGCGCTTGATCCGCCACAGCGGCACCTCAGACCCCCCGCGGCTGCGGCAGCATCTCCGCACCGGCGCGCGCGGCGCGGCGCCAGGCCCCGGCGCCGCCGCAGCGCCGCCGGAGCTCCCGGCAACCGCGGTAGTATTCGCGCCGCCGGCCCGAAGCGTTCAAGAAGCCCAGCAGCGAGCCGGCCAGATGCAGCGGATCGGCGTCCTGCTGGACGTGCTCGGGCACGAGTTGCCGCTCGAGGATCAGATTCGACAGCCCGATGTAGGGCACGTGCACCAGGCGGCGAGCGACGGCGTAGTTGAGGTCGCTCGTGCGGTAGGCCACGACGTGGGGCACCCCCGCCAGAGCCGCCTCCAGACTCGCCGTGCCGCTGCAGACCAGGGCGAGATCCAGACGCCGCAGAAGAAGCGGCAGGGGCTCGTCGCTGATGCGGGCCTCGGCGCCCGCCAGATCGCTCAGCCGCCGCCCATGGCGTCCGGGCGCCTTGCTGACGACGAGGCTGACGCGGCGCCGCCCGAGCCACGACTGGATGACGCCGGCGGCGATGCGCATGGCCGGCAACAACCGCTCGATCTCCTGCAGCCGGCTGCCCGGCAACAGGCCGAGGGTCACCGGCTGCCGGGAGTCCTGCAAGCGGTCTTCGCGCTCGCGGCAACTCGCGCCGAAGGGGAATTCGGCGTAGTCCTCCATCAACGGGTGCCCGAGATGCACGGTCGGCACACCCCGCGAGGCGAACCATTCCGGTTCGAACGGCAGAATCGTGCCGAGGAGGTCGACGCTGCGCCGCATGCCGCGCAAGCGCCACGCGCCCCACGCCCAGAGTTGCGGCGGCACGATGTAGAAGACCCGCACCCCGCGCCGTCGCGCCTGCGCGGCCAGCCGGAGGTTGAAGCCGGGAAAATCGATCGGCACGACGAGATCGACGCCGCCGTCGCGCAGGTGCTGCCAGATGCGGCGGCGCGCGCGCAGGATCGCCGCGAGGTGGGTCGCGACCTCCCCGAACCCCATGACGGCGATGTCTTCGCTGGAAGCGATGAGCTCCGCGCCGGCCTGCGCCAGCGCCGGCCCGCCGAGCGCCGTCGCACGCAGTTCGGGCAGCCGCTCGCGCAACGCGGCCAGCAACGCCGCTCCGTAGCGGTCGCCGCTGGCTTCACCGCAGGAAAGGAAGATGTGCGGCCGCTTGGCCTTGGCCACAGCCATGCACGGACCTCGCCGCCGTCCGATCGCCCCGCTCAGCGCACGATGCCGCGCTCGGACCTCCGGATGAAGGCCATGAGGTCCTCGATATTGCGGGTCAGCCGGCATTCGCTCGTGATGCGTTCGAGCGCCTGGCGGACGTTCAGGCCCGAGCGGTAGAGCAGCCGGTAGGCCAGCTTGATGTTGAGCAGTTCGTCGTCCGAGAAGTTGCGGCGCTTCAGGCCGATGCTGTTGATGCCGCAGACTTCCACCGGATTGCCCGCGACCCTGATGAAGGGGGGCACGTCCTGGGGCAGCCGGCTGCCGCCGCCGACCATGCTGTAGGCGCCGATGCGGACGAACTGGTGCACCGGCGTCATGCCGCCGATCGTCGCGAAATTCTCCACCTCCACGTGGCCGGCGATGTTCACGGCGTTGGCGATGACCACCTGGTCGCCGATGACGCAGTTGTGCGCGATGTGCACGTAGGCCATCAGCAGGTTCCGGTTGCCGATCCTGGTCTTGCCGCCCTCGCCGGAAGCCATGTGCACGGTGCAGTACTCGCGGAAAACGTTGTCGTCGCCGATCTCGAGGTACGACAGCTCGCCTCGGAACTTGAGATCCTGCGGCTCGTTGCCGATCGACGCGCCATGGAAGAAGCGGTTGCCGCGTCCGATCGACGTGTTGCCGGTGATCATGACGGACGGACCGAGCCGGCAATCGTCGCCCAGCGCGACGCCGCCCTGCAGGACGGCTCCAGGACCGATGAGGCAGCCGTTGCCGACCTGGACGCCGGCGTCCACGACCGCATGCGGTCCGATCGTGACGTCCAGGCCGAGTTTCGCCTCGGGGTGGACCACCGCGGTCGGGTGGATTTCCGCCGTGCGGACCGGTCGCGGCCCGGTCGACCGATTGAACTTGATGGGTTCCAAGATCCTCATCCTCCCGCTAGAGAGCCCGCTCAGGCGTCGACGAGATTGGCCATGAGTTCGGCCTCGGCCGCCACCTCAGATCCCACGTGGGCCACGGCGCGCATCTTGCAGATCGGCCCGCGCAACTTGACCAGTTCGCAGCTCAGCGTCAAGACGTCTCCCGGCAGCACCGGGCGCCGGAATCGCGCCGCATCGATGCCGCTGAAGTAGACCAGCTTGCCGCGCGGATCCTCGACGCCGGTCAGCAGCAGCACGCCGCCGGTCTGCGCCAGCGCCTCGATGATCAGCACGCCGGGCATGATGGGGTGCCCGGGGAAATGGCCCTGGAAGAACGGTTCGTTGATGGTCACGTTCTTCAAGCCGACGACGCGCCGCCCCGGCTCCAGCGTGATGATGCGATCGATCAGCAGCAGCGGATAGCGATGGGGCATCACTTCCAGGATCTCGGCGATGTCGAAATCGTCCGGGCGCCGGCGCGGATAGATCCGGTTGCTGCGGCGCTCTTGCTCGGCCAGCAGCCGGGTGAAGCGCACGTTCGTGGCATGTCCCGACCGGCGCGCGCGGACGTGCGCCTGCACGGGCATGCCGAGCAGCGCCAGGTCGCCCAGCAGGTCCAGGAGCTTGTGGCGCACGATCTCGTCCGGGAAACGGAACGTCTGGCCGCCGGCGAGCTCGCCGTTGTCGATGACCAAGGCGGTCTCATAGCTGCCGCCCTGGGCGTAGCCGCGCCGCCGCAGCTCGACCACATCGGCCATGAACGCGAAGGTGCGGGCGGGCGCGATCTCGCGGGCGAAGACATCGGGCGTGACCTCGAAGCGAGCGGTCTGTTCGCCGATGAGCGGATCGTCGTAGTCGACCCACATGCTCAGCCGGAAGCGGTCGCTCGGCTCGGCGACGATCTCGACGCCGTCCTCGCGCAGGGCGACCGGCGTGCGCACCTTGAAGCAGCCCGCCGGCAGCCCTTGGTGCACGATGCCCGCCTGCCGCAGCAATTCGACATAGGGCAGCGCGCTGCCGCAGGTCGTGATCGGCGGCTCGTTCCCCTGCAGATCGAGGTAGCAATTCGTCACGTTCATGCCGTAGAGCGCCGCCAGCACGTGCTCGACGGTGAAGACCTTGATCTCTCCGCGCGCGAGCATCGTGTTGCGGACGGCCGGTTCCTTCGCCGGAACGTGCTCGACCAGAGCCGGGATCTCCGCCTCGCCGGCCGCGCAGCGCACGCGGAAGACGAGGCCGGTATTGGGCGGCGCGGGAGTCAGGGTCAGGCTCGTCGTCTGGCCCGTGTGCAGCCCGACGCCTTCGATCGATACCGGCCTGGCCACCGTCCTCTGCAACCAGAGCATGCTCATTCGTCCTTCTTGGGGTCGGCGTCCGCCAGCAGCCGCTCGAGCCGGCCGACGGTCTTGACGAGATCGGGCAGCCGCCGCAGCGCAGCGGCGATGCGCATGGATTCGCGCGCCTCCAGCGCCGGGTAGCCGAACATGGATTCGCCCGCATCGACGTCCTTGTGCACGCCCGATTTGGCACCGATCCGCGCCCCCTGGCCGATCGTGATGTGATCGGCGAGGCCGACCTGGCCCCCCATGAACACGCCGTCGCCGATGGCGCAGCTGCCCGAGATCCCGGTCTGGGCGCTGAAGACGCAGTGCCGGCCGATATGCACGTTGTGGCCGACCTGGACCAGATTGTCCAGCTTGGTGCCTGCCCCGATCACGGTCGTGCCGGTCGTCGCGCGGTCGATGCACGTGCCCGCGCCCAGTTCGACGTCGTCCTCCAGCACGACGACGCCGATCTGCGGGATCTTCAGCATGCCGGCAGGTCCGGGCAGATAGCCGAATCCGTCGGCGCCGACGACGCAACCCGGGTGCAGGATCACCCGGTCGCCCAGGCGGCAGCGCTCGCGCACTACGACGTGGGCGTAGAGGATCGAACCCGCTCCCACGACGACATCCGGTTCGAGCACGACATGCGGCCCCAGCCGCACCTGCGGGCCGAGGCGGCAGCCTGCGCTCACGACGGCGCCGGGCCCGAGGCAGACGCCGGCACCCAATTCGGCGCTGTCGGCGACGACAGCCGTCGGGTGCACGCCGCGCGGGAAGAGACGGTCGAGGGGCGTCGCGAGGCTCGCCAGCAGCGTGGCGAACGCGCGGTACGGATCCGCGGCGCGCAGAGCCGGTCGGTCGGCGGACAGATCCGGACCGATGATCACCGCGGCGGCCCTGCTGGCCGCCAGGCGTCCAGCCAGCGCCGGACGCGCCAGGAAGGTGATATCGCCGGCGCCCGCGTGCTCGAGGCCGGCGGCGCCGGTGATCATGACCTCGCCGTCGCCGAGCAATTCGGCGCCCAACTGGCGGGCGAGATCACGCAACCGCACGGGCAGCATGCGCCACCTTTCTGTTCACGCAAGCCCCCCTTCACCGTGCGGCGAAGGGGGACCGCAGAGGAAACCTGATGCCATGGCAGAATCTGCCGGGCACGAGCGACCCTGTCAACCCCAAACCCTCAATCGCGATCCCCTCGCGCCAGGGCGGCCAGCACCTGGTTCGTCAGGTCCACGGCGGGGTCCAGATACAGGACCGTGAACGCCGCGCTGTCGATGATGATGCCGAAACTGGATTCCTTGCCGATCCGCTCGGTCACCGTCTTGACCTGATCGATGATCGGACCGATCTTGTCCTGGTATTCCTGCTGCACGCGCTGATCGGCCTGCTCGCGGAACCGGAAATAATCGGCCTTCTGCCGCTCGAGTTCCTGCAGCTTCGCGCTGAGGGCCTCTTCGCCGAGCAGCATGCGCTGGCTCTCGATCTCCTCGATGAGCCGCTGCAGGGCGCGCTCCTTGTCGGCGACTTCCCGCTCCAGATCGCGCACGTACTTCTGCCACTGCTCCTGGGCGTCCCGCGCCGCCGGGTACTCCTCGACAATGCGCTGGGAATCGACGACGCCGAACGGCTTATCCGCGGCCGCGACGTTCGCGGCGGCGGCCAGGCTCGTGACCGTCAGCGCCAGAACGAACGGCAAGCGGGCGCCGGATCCCTTGAACATTGCAAGCCGCATGGTTTCTCCTCTGCCGTGGAGCCCGGTCGGCCGGTCTCCGCTGGCGGTTGTGCCGCAGGATAGCACCTGCGAGGCGTCGACGCCAGCGTCACGCCGCGGCGCCAACCCACGCGGCGCCGGGGCTAGAACATGGTGCCGATGTTGAAGTGTGGCTGCCAACCGGGGCCCTGCGCGCGGTCGAAGCCATAACCGTAGTCGAAACCGATGGTGCCCATCAGCGGCACCTCGACCCGAATGCCGAAGCCCGCCCCCTTGCGCAAGTAGGCCAGGTCCGCCGCGCTGAGGCTGTTCCAGGTATCGCCCATGTCCAGGAACGTCAACAACTGGACCGCGCGCGTCAGCGGATAGAGCATCTCGAGATTGAAGATCGTGTAGGCTCGGCCGCCGATGAAGCTCGGGTTGCCCCGCGGCACGACCTCCAGATCCCGATAGCCGCGCAGCGTGAAGCGGCGGTTGCCGCCCAGGCGGAACTTCTCGTAATCGGGCACGTTCGCCGCGCCCTCGAGACCTTCGATGACGCCCAGCATCCCGCGCACATGGAGCGCGAAATTCGCCGGCAGCCGCTGGTAGTACGAGTGCTGGAACTGGTGCTGATGGTACTCGATCTGCCCGCCGAGCGGACCGCCGGCCAGCTCGACGCTGTACGACGACCGCGAGCCGGCGGTCGGGAAGAACGGATTGTCCGTGCTGTTGCGGTTGAAGGTCAGGCGCACGCCGCTCTTCGAGCGCGGCCAGTCGACCTTGTCCAGACGCTCGAACGGCACGCTGCCCTCGCCGAGGCTGCGCTCGAGCTCATCGAGGTAGGAGACGTACGAGCGGCTGAAGTTGCTGAGCCGCGTCTGCGAGAGTTCGTAGCGCAAGCCGAGACTCGAGAAGCGCGCGCCGGGGATCCGCATGCCGGTGCGCAAGCTGAACCCGCGCACCCGGCTCTCGTAGAAATCGTCGAAGTTGTACTGGTAGCGATCGAAGATGTCGCCGCCGAGCAGGATCGGCCGGCCCGTGAACCAGGGTTCGGTGAAGCTGAGGTCGACATAGCGGCGGCGCGTACCGAACTGCCAGGTGACGCCGATGGTCTGGCCCGTGCCGCGGAAGTTCGTCTCCTGGACCTGGATGAATCCGGAAACCGCCGTTTCCGCGCTGTAGGCGGCGCCGAACATGAACTGCCCCGTCTGCTTCTCCTTGACGCGGAAGACGAGATCGATGTCGCCGCCGTCGCCGATCGGGCGGAAGTCCGGCATGACCTCTTCGAAATAGCCCCGCTGCATCGCGTCGCGCACCGAGTACTCGATGCGCCGGCGGCTGAAGACATCGCCGGGAAAGATGTGGAACTCCCGCAGCAGCACCCGATCATAGGTCTTCGTGTTGCCCGCCAGGCGGATATCGCGGACTTTCGCGGGCTGCCCCTCGAAGATGCTGAGCGTCACGTTGACGCGGTCGTCGCGAAGCTCGCGCTGCGGCTCGACGCCGATGTAGATGTAACCCTGGTCGGCGTAGAGGGTCTGGAGATTCTCGAGCGTCCGCAGGTATTCTCGCTCCTTGAACACCTCGCCCTTCTGCAGATGGATCTCCTGCGCGATCGTCAGATCGTCGAAGACGGTGTTGCCCTGCCAGTTCACCTCGCCGACGTGGTAGCGCTGGCCCTCGGTCACGCGGATCAAGAGATCCAGGTGCTCCGGCGCGCCGGACCGCGGCCGGATCTCGACCGCGTCGACCGTGGCGTCCAGATAGCCCTGGTTGCGGAAATGCGTGACCAGACGTTCGCGATCCTCCTCGAATTGCTTCTTCTTGAACGTGCCGCTCTTGAGGAAGCCGGTCGTGCCCTGCCGCATGGCGCCGCGCAGGGCGCCGTCCGACACGGCGGCATTGCCCGCGAAGCTGATGGTCTTGACCCTGACCTTCTCGCCCTCGGCGATCGTCACGACGAGGTCCTGGAGGTTGTTGCCGGCCTCGACGCGCGACGAGTCGGTGTGGACCGTCACGTTGTAGTAGCCCTTGTCCAGGTACAGGTCGCGGATCGGCTGCAGGTCGCGTTGCACGGCGGCCGGATTGGCGAATTGGCCGATCGCCAGCGGGAAGACCTCGCGCAGCTCCTTCTCCTTGATCTTGCGGTTGCCGCGGAACGCGACGCTGCGGATGCGCGGGAACTCCGCGAGGTTGACGACGAGTTTGACGCCGTCGGGCTGCGCGACGCCATAGAGGAAGACATCGCTGAAGCGCCGCGTCGCGAACAGGCGGCGGACGGCGCCGGCGGTCAGGTTGCGGCTGAGGACCTGGCCCGTGGCCAGCCCGGCCCAGGCCGTCACCTGGCGGGGATTGACCGTCAAGGCCCCGACGACTTCGATCTCGACGATCTCGCGCCCCGTCAGATCGTCCAGCGCGGCCGTCGGCGACGCGCCCAGGACCAGCCCCAGGCAGAGCCAGCCGATCAGGCAGCAGGGTCGCGGCATGTAGCGTCTCAATCCGGCGGCTCCCGAGACCGTGTCCGAACGGCGCGGTCGGCGACGAACCGGCCGGCCGCCGACTTCTACACCCGCCAGCGCGGCCGGTTCCCGGCCGCGCTGGCGAGCAACGCCGGAATATAGGACAGCCGACGGCGTTTGGGTAGCGAGGAAAAGGCGACGCCGGCCGCTCAGCCGGCGCCGCTCCGTGGCGTCAGACCTGCGCCCCCGCGGGCGGCGTCACCGTGAAGAGCAGCTGCTGGTTGCCGGCATCGACCCGCAACCGGCAATTGTTGGTGACCTCGCCGCGCAGCAGCCGCTCCGAGAGCGGGTCCTCGAGGTAGCGCTGGATGGCCCGGCGCAGCGGGCGCGCGCCCATGGCGGGGTCGTACCCGAGCTCGCACAGCATGTCCTTGGCCGCCGGCGTGAACTCGAATTCGATGTGCAGGTTCTGCAGGCGCTTGGTGACGTCGCGCAGCAGGATGTTGACGATCTCGTGCAACTCGTCGCGATCGAGCGGCTTGAAGATGACCCGCTCGTCGATGCGGTTCAGGAACTCCGGGCTGAAGGTCTTCTTGACGTCTTCCTCGATGTTGGCCTTCGCCTTGACCTGGTTCTGCAGCTCCTGATCGGCGAGATCGCTGGCGAAACCCAGGCTGCGGTTGCCGTGCGTCTTGCGGTTGCCGACGTTGCTGGTCATGATGAGCACGGTGTTGCGGAAATCGACCGTGCGGCCGAAGGAATCCGTCAGGTTGCCGTCCTCCAGGACCTGCAGCAGGATGTTGAAGACGTCCGGGTGCGCCTTCTCGATCTCGTCCAGCAGGATGACCGAGTACGGATGGCGGCGCACACGCTCGGTCAGCATGCCGCCTTCCTCGTAGCCCACGTAGCCCGGCGGCGCGCCGACCAGCCGCGAAACCGCGTGCTTCTCCATGTACTCGGACATGTCGATGCGGATGAGCGACGTCTGGTCGCCGAAGAGGAACTCCGTCAACCGCCGCGCCACCTCCGTCTTGCCGACGCCGGTGGGCCCCAGGAAGATGAACGAGCCGATGGGCCGCTTGGGATCCCGCAGGCCGGCGCGGTTGCGACGAATGGACTTGGAAACCGCTTCCAGCGCCGCGTCCTGCCCGACGATCCACTTGCGCAGCTCGTCCTCCATGCGCAGCAGCTTCTTGGTCTCCTCCTCCTCGACATCGGTCACCGGGATGCCGGTGATGTCGGCGATGACGCGACAGATGAGCTTCTCGTCGACGATGACCGGCCGCTCGTTCTTCTGATCGTGCCAGCTCTGCTTGAGGTCCAGCAGCTCCTTCTTGAGCTCCTTCTCCTGGTCGCGGAAGCGCGCGGCCTTCTCGAACTCCTGCGCCTGGATGGCGCTCTCCTTCTCCTTGACGACCTCTTCGATGCGCGTCTCGATCTCGCGCAGGTCCGGCGGAATCTCCGTCGCCGACAGACGGGCGCGGCTGCCGGCCTCGTCGATGATGTCGATGGCCTTGTCGGGCAGCGAGCGGCCGCTGATGTAACGATTCGACAGATAGACCGCGCCGGAAAGGGCCTCGTCGGTGTAGGTCACGCGATGGTGCGCTTCGTACTTGTCGCGCAGCCCGTGCAGGATGTCGACGCTCTGCTCTTCGGTCGGCGGATTGATGATCACGGCCTGGAAGCGCCTCTCCAGAGCGCCGTCCTTCTCGATGAACTTGCGGTACTCGTCCATCGTCGTGGCGCCGATGCACTGGATCTCGCCGCGGCTGAGCGCCGGTTTGAGCATGTTGGACGCGTCGATGGCTCCCTCGGCGCCGCCGGCCCCGACGATCGTGTGCAACTCGTCGATGAAGATGATGATGTCCGGATTCTCGCGGATCTCGGCCATGATCTGCTTGAGCCGCTCCTCGAACTGCCCGCGGTACTTGGTGCCGGCCACGACGCTGGCCAGGTCGAGGGTGATGATCTCCTTGTCGCGCAGCACGCTGGGCACCTTGTTCTCGACGATGCGCGACGCGAAGCCCTCGACGATGGCGGTCTTGCCCACGCCCGGCTCGCCGATGAGCACGGGGTTGTTCTTCTTGCGGCGGCTGAGGATCTGGATGACGCGCTCGATCTCCTTCTCGCGGCCGATCGTCGGATCGAGCTGCCCGAGCCGCGCCATTTCGGTCATGTTGCGACCGAACTGCTCGAGCACGGGACTGTCCTTCTTCTCCTTCTTCTTGGCGGCGTTGCCGACCCGGCCCCCGGCGGAGCCCAGGGCCTTCATGACCTCGCGCTTGACGGTCTCGTGGTCGGCGCCGAGCCTGTTCAGGACGTCGGCGGCGATGCCCTCGCCCTCGCGGATCAGCGCCAGCAGCAGGTGCTCGGTGCCCACGTAGTTGTGGTTGTGCAGGCGCGCCTCGTCGATCGACAGCTCGAGGACCTTCTTGGCCCGCGGCGTGAACGGGATCTCGCCGATCGAGACCGGACCGTTCATGGGCGAGACCGTCGCTTCGATCTCCTGCTGGATGCGCTCGAAATCGATTCCTAGACGGCGCATCACGTTGGCGGCAATGCCCTCGCCTTCGCGAATGATTCCCAGCAGAAGGTGCTCCGTCCCGATGTATTCGTGCTGCAGCCGGCCTGCCTCGTCACGGGCCAGGAACAGCACCTTGCGCACCCGTTGCGTGAATCTGTCGTTCATCCGCCTCGCCTCCGTTCGTGGCATGCCACGCTTGCCTTATCGGGCAAGATATAGCGTCCATGCCGGGCGCGCCATCCCGTTAGGGGCGGCCTGGCGCTTCCGCTAGCATCGGCCGGCGGCGACGTTTCTTGAGGCGGCGCAGAAGCTCAGGACCGGATTCCCTTCAGGAGCCGCCGCAGGAAGTCCGCTCGCAATCGGCGCAGCTCCTGCCGAGACGCCGGCTGGTCGGCCTGCAGCTGCAGGTGCGCCGCCTGGTGCTGGACAAGCGCCAGGTTCAGCAGGCCCATGCTGATCGGCGGCAGGATCTCCAGCACGACGCCGAGGCGGACCTGGCTGAGCCGATCGAACGCTTCCTGGCTGGAGAGCACGCGAGCGTTCTGCAGCAGCGCGAGCGACCGGTGCGCGAGATCGGCGATGACGACCGGATCCCGCTGATACAGCCGATCCAGCGCCATGCGTTCGTACTGCACCACCTTGGCGACGTGGCGCGCGAATTCGTTGGCCAGATCGAGCTCGCTCCGCCCGAGCGTCGTGAGATTGGAGATCTGGAACAGAGCGCCTTGCACCGCGCTGCCTTCGCCATAGAGCCCGCGAACGGCGAACTGCAACTGCCGCAGAGAGTTGAGGACCTTCTCGATCTCGCCGCCGAGCACCAGCCCCGGCAAGTGCATCAGCACCGATAGCCGGCAGCCGGTGCCCAGGTTCGTCGGGCAGGCGGTCAGATAGCCGAATTCCTCGCTGTAGGCATACTCCAGCTCGGACTCCAACTCGGCGTCGCAGCCGAGGGCCTCGGAGCAGGTCGCCAGGGGATCGAAACCCGAATGGAAGACCTGGATCCGCAGATGATCTTCCTCGTTCAACATCACGGCGCGCGACCGATCGCGCGTGACGAGCAGGCCGCGGCCCTCCGGCTCGCGCAGCAGGTCGGGGCTCGCCAGGTGCATCTCCACCAGCGCTCGCCGTTGCCAGGGGTCCAGGACGGCCAGATCGAGCGCCCAGGCGTCCCGGAAGGAACGGCAGCGCAGGAGTTGATCGGTCAGTTGCCGCCGCTGCCGGTTCAGCTGCGTCTGCCCGTCGCGATGGGGGAATCGCACGCCCGCCAGATTCCGCGCCAGGCGCACGCGGGTGCTGACGACCATCTCGGCCGCCGGCCCCGAGCCGGCGAGCCAGCCGGCTGCGGTCTGCCATTGACCGTCACGGAACATCGGTGGCTCCGGGCGGCGCCGCGTCCTTGATGGCCGCCAACTCGTCCTGCCGCGCCTTGATCAGGTCGCGCAGGCGCGCCGCTTCCTCGAAGTCCTCGCGCGAGACCGCTGACTCGAGCGCGCCGCGCAAGCGTCCGATCTCCAGTCGCAGATTGGCGCGCGGCCCGCGCGCCCGCGGCGCCTTGCCGAGATGCGTGGCCGCACGGTGGTACCGCTGCAGCAGGGGCAGCAGATGAGCACGGAAATGGGTGTAGCAGCGGGGGCAACCGAGCAGGCCGGTGTCTTGCCACTGCTTGAGCGATATGCCGCAGGCCGGGCACGCGGCGACCGTCGCCTGGTCCTCATCGGCCGCCTGCGCACCGCCCAGGAACGCCTGCAGGCTCGCGGCCAGGGTCCCGGGGACCTGGCTTTCGACCGCCGGTCGGGCCGCACCCTCCGCCGCCGCGCAGACCTCGCAAAGCCAGCGGCTGCGCTTGACCCCTTCCTCGATCTCGATGTATTTGACGGCCGCCGGACGCTGGCCGCAGCGATCGCATTTCATGCCGTCACCTCCGCGCCGCCGCCGAGCCGATCACTCGGCGCGCAACCGGCCGGCGGACAGGTTGAGCGTGCGCTCGGCGCGCGCCGCCAGCTGGGGATCGTGGGTGACGATGACCAGACTGGTGCCTTCGCGGTCGCGCAACGCGAACAGGAGATCGCTCAGACGCTCCCCTTTGCGCCGATCCAGGTTCCCGAAAGGCTCGTCGGCCAGGACCACGCGCGGGCGGTTCATGAATGCCCGTGCCACGGCGACGCGCTGCTGTTCGCCGCCCGACAGCTCGCCGGGACGGTGGTCGGCGCGATCGGTCAGTTCCATCGCCGCCAGCAGCTCGTGCGCCCGGCGTCGATCCCCGGCCGTCGGTTCGCGCACCAGCCTGACGGGCACCAGGAGGTTCTCCAGCGCCGTGAAGTCGGGCAAAAGGAAGTGATACTGGAAAACGAAACCTACCACACGCCGCCGCCAATCCGTCACCGCACGCTTGTCGTAGGTCAATGCGCGGCCGTCGTGGCTGATGCCGCCCGCATCCGGCCGATCGAGCGCGCCCAGCAGGTTCAGCAACGTGCTCTTGCCGGCGCCGCTGGGACCGGTCACCGCCACCGCCTCGCCCTGCCGCAGGCGGAATTCGACGCCGCGCAGCACCTCCAGCCGGCCGCCTCCTTTCGGGTAGCTCTTGACCAGCTCTGTCGCCGCCAGCTCGGACATGCCGACTCCTAGGTGTACCGGATGATCTCCATGGGATCCAGCCGCGCCGCCTCGCGGCTCGGCAGCAGCGTCGACACCAGGGTCAGCGCCATGGCCGCCGCGCCGACCGCCAGGAAATCGAGCGTCTGCGGGATGCAGGGCAGGCGGTCCACGAAGTACACGTCGCCGGGGATCGGGATGCCGAAGTGCACGAGGTACTGGCACGCCAACCAGCCCGCCAGGCTGCCCGCGAGCACGCCCCAGAAGCCGTACCACAGCCCGTTCAGCACGAAGACCCGCTGGACCTGCCCGGGCGACGCACCCATCGCCAGCAGGATGCCGACCTCCCGGCCGCGCTCGCCGACCATCATCGTCAAGATGCCGATGATGTTGAAAGCCGCCACCAGGATGATCAAACCGACCAGCAGGAACATCAGGACCTTCTCGAGCTGCACCCAGCGGAAGATCGTGCTGTTGAGCGCCATCCAATCGACGGCGCGATACGCCGGACCGAGCGCCGCCTCGAGGACCGCCGCGACGCGATCGGCGCGCATCATGTCGGCCACCCGCACGCCGATCAGGCCGGCGCCCCGCCGATCGTAGCCGAAGAAGTCGCGGGCGTGGCCGAGGTCCATGTAGAGGAAGCGGCTGTCGAACTCGAACATCCCGGAACTCAGGAACCCGGCGACCACGTAGGCCCGCGTTTCGGCTTGCAGATCTCCGGCGTGCAACTCGCCGCGAGGCGCCGTCACGAGCACGGTGTCCCCGAGACCGGCGTACAGGTTGAGCGCCAGCTCCTTGCCGAGCACCAGGCGCGGCGTCTCGCCCGGCCGGCCGCGCAGCTCGTCGAGGACCGCCGGACCCGGCTGCAGCTGCTGGCTGAACGGCTGGACCGTGTCGACGCGTTCCGCGTCGACGCCCCAGGCGATCGCACCTCGTGACAAGGGATTGCCCAGCAGCCGCCTGCGGGTGACGATGACCTCCTGTCGGATCAGCGGCGAAGAGCCGACGACTCCCGCGGTCGCGTCGATGATCTCGAGATCGCGCTCGAGCTGGCTGAAACCCTCGGCCGCGTGGCAAGCCACGGTGATCATGGGCATGGTGTCGACGAAGCTGCGCCGCAGCTCGGCGTGGAAACCGTTCATGACGGCCAGGGTGATGTCCAGGACCATCACGCCGACGGCGATGCCGACGATGGCGATGACCGAGACGCGGCTCAGCGCGCGGCTGCGGCGGCGACTGCGCTGGTAGCGGCGGGCGATGTAGCGGGCGAGACCCATGGCGTGCGGCGCGGCGGCCTAGCCCTCCTCTTGCGTCTGGCCGCTCGCGGCGGCGGCGTCGGATCCGGCCTCGGTCTTGCGCTGCCACTGCTCGGCGAAGCCCGGCCGCTCCTGCCGACCCTCCGGGCGCATGGCGGGAAAGAGCAGCACGTCGCGGATGCTATGCCGGTCGCAGAGCAGCATGACGAGGCGGTCGATACCCACGCCGATGCCCCCGCAGGGCGGCATGCCGTGTTCCATGGCGGCCAGGAAGTCCTCGTCCAGCGGTTGCGCCTCGGCGTCGCCGGCCGCGGCATAGGCCTGCTGCGTCGCGAACCGCAGCCGTTGCTCGCGCGGATCGTTCAACTCGCTGAAGCTGTTGGCCAGCTCGAAGCCGCAGACGAACAGCTCGAAGCGCTCGACCGCGCCGGGGTCGCGGCGATGAGCCTTCGCCAGCGGCGACAGTTCCCGCGGGTGATCAAGCACGAAGGTCGGCTGGATGAGGCGCGGTTCGACGAGCAGCGAGAACATCTCGTCCAGGACGCGGTCGCGACCGTGGCCGGGTCTGACCGTGGCGCCCAGCGCGCGGGCCTGCTCGGCCAGTGCCGCGTCGTCGAGGGAGCGCGGATCGCAACCCGCCGCCGCGGCCAGCGCGTCCAGGAAACGGATGCGCGGGAACGGCTGCGTCAGATCGACGACGTGATCGCCGTAGGTGACCCGGCCGTGGTCGCCGAAGCGCTCGCCGAGCCGGCGCAGCAGCCTTTCGGCGAGAGCCATCATGTCCTGATAGTCCCAGTACGCCGCGTAGGCCTCGAGCATGGTGAATTCGGGGTTGTGGGTGCGATCCATGCCCTCGTTGCGGAAATCCTTGGCGATCTCGTAGACGCGGTCCAGCCCGCCGATGAGCAGACGCTTGAGGTACAATTCGTCGGCGATGCGCAGATAGAGCTCCATATCCAGCGCGTTGTGCCGGGTCACGAAGGGATGGGCGGTCGCGCCGCCGTAGAGCGGCTGCAGCACGGGCGTCTCGACCTCCAGGAATCCCTCCGCGTCGAGCAGACGGCGCAGCTCCGTGATGATGTCCGCCCGCCGCCGGAACCGCTGGCGGGTCTCCAGGTTCATGGCCAGATCGAGGTACCGCCGGCGGCTCTTCAGCTCGATCGACATGTCGTGGTATTTCTCCGGCAGCGGCCGCACCGCCTTGGCCAGCAAGACGAAATCCGTCACGTGGATCGTCAGCTCCCTGGTGCGGGTCTCGAACAGGAAGCCCTCGACGCCGAGGATGTCGCCGATGTCCAGCAGCTTCTGCGCGTCCTGGAAGCGCGCGGCGCCGAGGTCGTCGCGCTTGAAGTAGATCTGCAGGCGGCCCCATTCGTCGTCCAGCGGCGCGAACAGCGTCTTGCCCATGCCGCGTTTGGCCAGCAGACGGCCGGCGTAGCGGATCCGCTGCCCGCTGGCCAGGAGCGCCGCGGCTTGTTGGCGGATCTCGAACGAGCGGTGGGTGCGGTCGAAGCGATGGGGGTAGGCCTGCCCCTCGGCGGTCAGCTGCGCCAGCTTCTGCAATCGGCCCGCCATGATGTTGGCCAGACCTTGCGTGCCGGACGGATCCGGGGACGCGGGATCGGAAGCGTTGGCCGGCACCGGCCGGTCCTCGGAATGGTCGGACACGTCAGTCATCCCTTCGGCGCGACGCGGTCAGTCGCCGGTGCGGCCGACCGCTTCGCCGCTCTTGTAGCGCAAGAAGGCGTCGATGAACTCGTCGATCTCGCCGTCGAGCACGGCCTGGGCGTTGCCGGTCTCGCACTCGGTGCGCACGTCCTTGACCTTCGTATAGGGCTGCAGCACGTAGTTGCGGATCTGGCTGCCCCAGGCGATCTCCAGCTTGGCTTCCTCGACGGCCTGGCGCTCCTTGATCTTCTCCTCCAGCCTGCGCATGTAGAGTTTCGTGCGCAGCATGGTCATCGCCATCTCGCGGTTGCGGTGCTGGCTGCGCTCCTGCTGCGATTGTGCCACGATGCCGGTCGGCAGATGCGTGATGCGCACGGCGCTGTCGGTCTTGTTGACGTGCTGGCCGCCGGCGCCGGACGAGCGGTAGGTGTCGACGCGCAGATCCTGGGGATTGATCTCGACCTCCACTTCGTCGGTCACCAGCGGGTAGACGAAGACGCTGGCGAAACTCGTGTGGCGACGGCTCTGCGCGTCGAACGGCGAGATGCGCACGAGCCGGTGCACGCCGGTCTCGCTCTTGAGGTAGCCGTAGGCGAACGGGTGATCGATCTCCAGCGAGACGCTCTTGACACCCGCCTCCTCGCCCGGCTGCAGGTCGAGCGTCGTGTACGCCATGCCATGCCGCTCCAGATAACGCGTGTACATCCGCAGCAGCATCTCGGCCCAGTCCATGGACTCGACGCCGCCCGCACCCGGATGGATCTCGAGGATCGCGCCGCGCCCGTCCTCCGGCCCGTTCAGCAGGAACTGGAAGTCCAGCTTATGGATCATCGCCTCCAGTTCGGCCGCTCCCTGCGCGACCTCGCCGGCCGTCTCGGCGTCTTGCTCGGCGGCCGCCAGTTCCGCCAGCAGCGTGAGCTCCTCGAGCTTCGCCGTGGCGGCGGCCAACGGCTCGATCCAGGTGCGCAGCTCCCGTTGCCTGCGGACGACCGCGCCGGCGCGCTCCTGGTCCGCCCAGAAATCGGGCGCCGCCTGGGCCGCGCTCAGCTTGTCGGATTCGGCCTGCAGGGAGGGGAAGTCAAAGACCCTCCTTGAGCTCGACGAGCCGCTCCTGCACGGCGGCCAGGGATTCCACGATTTCTCTCATCGGTCAACCATCCTGCGTTCGCGACGCGCGACAGGCGCGCCAGAGATCGTCCACCTGAGCAGCCAGGATCGCTTGCGAACCCGCGTTGTCCAGGACCCGGTCGGCAAGCTGCCAGGACGGTTCCAGATGGGTCTGGGCCGCCATGCGGGCCGCCGCCGCCGCCGGCGCGAGCCCCTTGGCGATCAAGCGCGCCAGGCGCGCGTCCGGCGGCGCCGTGACCGCCACGGTCAGGTCGACGGGCGGCGGGCCGGGCAGAAGAAAGTAAACCGCGGCCTCCAGGATGACCAGGGGCGATCGAATCAGCCTCGCGGCGGCGAGCCGCGCGCCGAGAACGGCGGCCAGCGGCGGATGCATGATGCCGTCCAGGACCTGCCGCGCCGCGGGATCGGCGAAGACCCGCGCGCCGAGCGCGCCGCGATCGACGGCGCCGGCGTCGGACAGGATGCGATCGCCGAACGCCGCGACCAGCGCGGCCTGCTCGGCCGGCCGGTCCAGCAGCGCGTGGGCGACCCGATCCGCTTCGATGATCACCGCGCCGCGCGCCGCCAGCAGCTCGCAGAGCCGGCTCTTGCCCGCGCCGGTCGGCCCCGTCACGGCCCAGCAGGTTGTACGATCTGCGCTCATGCCGCAACCATAGTGGTCCGCCAGCGGCTGTCAACGCCGCGCAGACCCGTCCGGAGAGAAACGTCCGGCGTGCTGCCGCGGCCGGTCGGGCACGGAGCCTGAGGTCTAGCCGTGCGCCTCGCGCCAATCGCCGCCGGTGTGCATGGTGACCACCAGCGGCACCGAGAGTTCCATGGCGGTCTCCATGCAGCGCCGGACCAGGTCGCTCGTCGCGGCGATCTCGTCACGGGGCACTTCGAGGACCAACTCGTCATGGACCTGCAACAGGAGCATCGCCGCGCCGCCCTGCTCGCGCAGAGCCTTGTCGATGGCGATCATCGCCAGCTTGATGAGGTCGGCCGCGGCGCCCTGGATGGGCGTATTGACGGCGATGCGCTCCTGGAGGCTGCGCAGCCGCGGATTGTCCGAACCGATGTCCGGCAGCCAGCGCCGTCGCCCGAGCATGGTCTGCACGTGACCGTCGCGGCGCGCCTGGCTCCGGGTCTGTTCGATGAACGCGCGGACGCCCGGATAGGTCGCGAAGTAGCGATCGATGAAGTCCTGAGCCTCGGCGACCCTGACCTGGATCTGCCGCGCCAGAGAACGCGCGCCCATGCCGTAGATGACGCCGAAGTTGACCGCCTTGGCGCGGGCGCGCATCTCGTCGGTGACGGCATCTTCGCGCACGCCGGCGATCAGCGCCGCCGTACGACGGTGCACGTCCGCCCCCTCGCGGAACGCGGCGCGGAGGGCGGCGTCCTGCGCCAGATGAGCCAGCAGGCGCAGCTCGATCTGCGAGTAGTCGGCCGACAGGAAGAGATGCGACGCGCGCCGCGGGACGAAGGCGCGGCGGATGCGGCGCCCCAGCTCGGTGCGCACGGGGATGTTCTGCAGGTTGGGATCGCTGCTCGAGAGCCGTCCGGTGGCTGCCACCGCCTGGTTGAAGCTGGTGTGGATGAGGTCGCCGGGCGCGGCCAGCTCCGGCAGCGCGCGCACGTAGGTGCCCTGGAGCTTGGCGACCTGGCGGTGCTCGAGCACGAGCCGCGGCAGTTCGTGCTGATCGGCCAGCTGCTCCAGGACGGTCACGTCGGTCGACCAGCCGGTGCTCGTCTTCTTCGACGGCCGGAGCTTGAGCCGTTCGAACAGAACCGACTGCAACTGCTTGGGGCTCTGGACGTTGAAGGTCTCGCCCGCCAGCTCGTAGATCTGCGTCTCGAGACGCGTCAACTCGCTGGCGAAGGCCTGCTCGAGCTCGCCCAGGAACGAGCGGTCGATCTTGATGCCCGCCTGCTCCATGCGCAGGAGCACCTGCATGAGCGGCATCTCGACGTCCGCGAAGATGCGGGCGAGACTCTCGTTCTCCGCGAGGCGGTCGGCGAGCGCGGCGTGCAGCTGCAGCGCGACGTCCGCGTCCTCGGCCGCATACTCGGCCAGACGCTCGATCGGCACCGCTAGGATGTCGCGGCGCCGGTCGCCGCGGCCGAAGAGGTCGCCGTAGCCGATCACCGTTCGCTGCAGGTAGACGCGGGCCAGCTCGTCCAGGCCATGGCTGCGGCGGCCTGGATCCAGGACATAGCTCGCGAGCATGGTGTCGAAGAACGGGCCGCGGACGACGAAGCCGTGGCGCTCGAGGATCCAGAGATCGAACTTCAGGTTCTGGCCGACCTTCAGGCGCCGGGGATCTCCGAGCGCGTCGGCCAGGCAGGCGCGCACGGCGGCGAGTTGCTCGCGTTCGGCGCCCTGGGCGAAGAGCGTGGCCTCGCCAGCCTGCGCCTCCGCCGCCTGTGCTTCGCGCCAGAGGATCGGGACGTACGCCGCGGGGCGGCCGGCCGTCGCGAGGCTGACGCCGACCAGACGGGCGCGATGGACGACGAGGTCGTCGGTCTCGGTGTCGATGGCCAGCGCGGCGTCCGGCGGCAGATCCCGCAGCCACGCCGCCAGCGCCTCCACATCGACCAACAGGGTGTAGGCCCCTGCCGCCTGGCTGCCGGTCTGCGGCTCGCCGGCCCCGGCGGCCGGCGAGGACGGCGGCAGCGGCGGTGTGGATGCGGCAGCCGGCGGCGGCGATTCGGCGGCGCCAGCCGTTGGCGGCCGCGATTCGGCCGCCACCGGCCGCGGACGCGGTCGCACGGCGCCGGCGGCCAGCCGCTCGGCCCGCCGCAGCGCGCGCTGCAAGCCCAGCCGATCCATGAGCGCCGCTGTCGCGGGATCCTGCGGCAGCACGGTGCGCAAGGCATCCCAGTCCGCTTCCACCGGTACGTCGGTCGCGATGCGGAACAGGCGGCGCGACAGGAATACCTGCTCTCGATTCTCCGCCAGCACCCGCCGGAGCCGCGGCGACAGGTCGCTCGCCTCCAGCTCGGCGTAGAGCGTCTCCAGATCGCCGTACCTCTGGATGAGCTTCAGCGCGGTCTTGTCGCCGACCCCGGGAGCGCCCGGGATGTTGTCGGACTTGTCGCCCGCCAGAGCGAAGCAGTCGATGATCTGCTCCGGCTCGAGCCGCCACTCGCGCCGCAGATCGTCCAGCGTGAACTCGCTGAGCTCGTCGCCGCGGCGGCCGGGCTTCAGGATGCCCGTGCGCTCGTCCAGCAGCTGCTGGAAATCCTTGTCGCCGGTGTAGAACCAGACCTGGTCGCAAACGCCGCGGCTGCGCCGCGCCATGGTCCCCATGATGTCGTCCGCCTCGTAGCGGTCGAGTTCCAGGACGGGCAGCCGCCACGACGCGAGCACTTCATGCAACCGCGGCAGCTGCTCCGCCAGCTCGTCGGGCATCGGCTTGCGGTTGGCCTTGTACCGCGGGTAGATCTCGTTGCGGAAGGTCGGCCCCTTGCGATCGAAGACCATCGCCAGATGCGACGGGCGATAATCCTCGATGAGCTTGAGCACCGCGTTGACGACGCCGAAGGCGACCGAGGTCGTCTCGCCGGACGGCGCGGTCAGCGGGCGACCGGCGAATGCGTAGTGGGCCCGGTAGACGAGCGCGGAACCGTCGACCAGGATGAGTTGGCTGCTCACCGTGCTTCCTTCCGCCGCGAGCCTCGGCGCGGCCGGCGCAGACCGTAGAGCCCCTCGGCCGCGATGTGCGCGGCGACGGCGGCCGGCAGCAGATCCTGCCCGGGCAGGCGGCCGGCGGCCAGCTCGCCGCGGATCAGGCTGGCGCTCGCCGGATGGTCGAAATCCGCGACGACCAGCGCCCGGCCGGCCAGCGGCGCGGCGAGCTGCACCGGGCCGCGGGCGAGGATGACCGGTTCGGCCAGTTCGAGCAGCCGTTCCGGCTGGCGCCACCGCGCAAACGCCACCGCCTGGTCGGCGCCCATGACGAGGCGCCAGTCATCGCCCGCATGCTCCGCCGCCAGCTCGGCGAGGGTGCGGACGGTATAGCTCGGGCGCGTCCGGCGGACCTCGCGATCATCGACGACGACCTGCGGCCTGTCGGACAGCGCCAGTTCGACGAGCCGCAGGCGCACGAGCGGTCCGGCGGCGCAACGCGTCGCCTTCAGCGGCGAGCGGCGCGCCGGCACCACGTGCACGATGTCGGCCAGCCCCCGTGCGAGCAAGAGATCTACCACGGCCACGTGACCGGCGTGGATGGGATCGAAGCTGCCGCCGAACAGCGCGCGGATCACGGCGCCGCGCCGTCGGCGGACGCCAAGCGCTGCAGGGCCGCGCGCGCCCGGCCGTGGTGCGCGCTCTGGGGGTATTGCGCGACGAGGCGCCGGTACATCGCGATCGCCACGTCGGGCTCTTCGAGCCTCTCGGCGGCCCGCGCGCGCTGCCACAGCACCTCGTCCAGCAGGCCGCTGGACGGTTCCTCCTGCAGGGTGCGGTCCAGGCTGATCGCCACGGCCTCCCAGCGGCCGAGCCGGCGGTAGACGTCGGCCCGCTGCAACCGCTTGCGCACCATCAGGTCGGCGATCTCGGCCATGTAGCGCTGCACCTGGGGCATGTACGCCGACTGCGGGTACTTGCGGGCGAACTCCAGCCAGTGCAGCCGCGCCTCGTCGGCTGGCGTCACGTCGCGCTCGATGCGGCCGACCTGCAGATAGTAGCATTCCCCCTGATGGAACAGAGCGTCCTCGACGAGCGGGCTGATCGGGTGATCCTTGACCAGTATCTGGAACTCGACGGCGGCCAGCGGGAACTCCCGCGTCTTCATGTACGCGCGCGCCTTTTCGAACTGCGCCTGCGCCGCCAGGCTGTCGGTCGGATTCTGGCGCACGAAGACGCCGTACGCGTCGGCGGCGTCCTGATAGCGCCCCTTGTCGAACCAGAACCTGGCCCGCTCGTACGTCCCCGACGGGTGGGGATTCGTCGTGCCACAGCCTGCCGCCAGGCTCGCGACCAGACCGACGGCCAGCCCCAGCAGCCAGAACGCCGTCCAGCGACCGCGGTAACTTCGGATTCGGCTCAAGAGGTTCCTTTCGACCGGCAGCGACCGGTGCGGCGGTCATTCGGTGTTGGCGAAGTAGATGGCGACCAACCCGGCCAGAGCGCCCAGCACCACGATCTCCTCCAGGCGGCGCGCCCAACCGCTGGCCTGGGGCGTCGCGCGCGTGAACGGGTAGGCGGTCGATTCGACGGCCGCCAGGTGCTCGTAAGGGACGCGATCCTGGAAGCTCCGCGACAACCGCAGGCTCGCCAGCACCTGGCCGTCGGCTTGTTCCACGACGGTGATCTGGACCGTCATGAGCATCTGCCGAGCGACCCAGTTCGTCCAGATGCCCAGCCGGCGACCGGTTCGCGGGTAGCTCAGCTCGAAGCTGCCGACGCGATAGCGTAACTCGACCACGCGGTCTTCGGTTCCCGCCGGCGTCTTGTCCACGTGGACCAGGTAGCCGGTCCGCTGCAAGCGGTTGGTCGCGACGTTCGTCAGCAGGTTGGTCGCCGGATCGGTCGCCGAGGCCGGCGCCAGCAGGATCACCGCCGGCGGCGGCGGCAGCACGGAGAGCAACTCGTCCATCGCCGTGGCCAGCAGCGCCTCCGCGACCCAGAGGTTCGTGCGCAGGGTGTCGGCGCCGAGCGTGGCGAAGACCGGGCGCGCGCCGGCCGCCGCAGAGGCGAGAGACGGCTCCGCTACGGCGCCGAGCAGTCCGATCGCGATGATGCCCACCAACGTGCGTTTCATCCGGTGCCCCTCTCCGTGCTCGCCGCCCGCCGTCGGCCGCTCAGCGCTCGTCGCCGGCTGCGCCGGCGTCGGCCCAGACATCCCAGGCGGTCGCGCCGCGGAATTCGGCCTCACACCACACGCCGGGACGCGCGGAGGCGGGCGCGGGCAAGACGACCACTCCGTCCAGATCGTAACCGAAGTGCTGGCTGCGGCCAAGCGCAAGACGCCCGCGCGCGGCCATCGCGGCCTCTGCCCGCCGCCGGTCGGCCTCGCGGCGCCAGGTTCCTTCCCGCAACGCGGCGATCAACTCGCGCGCCCGCTGGTCCTGCTGCGGCACCGTACGGTCGAGTATCTCGTCCACGACCACCGGGTAGCGCTCGCCCAGGCGGGTCGCCATCCGGCGGGCGCCGATCTCCGCCTGCAAGTCCAGGACCCGCGACTCGCGATCGGCCGTCTCCTCGTCGCCGGGGCGGCCTGCGAGCGCGGCGGCCGGCGTACCCGCTTCCGGCGAGTAACGGTACGTCCCCAGGTGATCGAATTCCACCTCGGCGAGGAAGTCGAGCAACGACTCGACGTCGTCCTCCTGCTCGCCGGGGAAGCCCAGCAGGACCGTCGAGCGCAACACGAGGTCGGGGCGCTGCCGCCGCAACGCGTGGAAGAACTGCACGGTCCGCGTCGGATCGCCGGGACGCCGCATCGCGCGCAGCAGGCGCGGCGACGCATGCTGGATGGGCAGATCCAGGTACGGCACCACGCGCGGCAGCTCGAGCAAGCGCAGGGCGCGCGTCGCGGCGAACAGGCCGGGATAGAGATACAGCAGGCGGATCCAGCGCAGCCCGTCGACGTGCGACAACTCGCGCAAGAGGATCTCCAGGTCCTCGCCCGTGCCGCGCCCGTAATCGGCGGTGTTCTGGCTCACGAGCTGGACCTCGGCGACGCCTCGCGCCGCGAGATCCTGCACCTCGCGCACGATCTCGGCCACCGGACGGCTCCGCAACGGGCCTCTTATCATGGGGATACGGCAGAACGTGCAGGTTTGACTGCAACCCTCGCCCAGCTTCACGAAGGCCACGTGGCCGGGCGTCAGGAGGGGGCGACCGACCAGGCCCGCGTACCTGGCGGACGGCGCCGGCACCGCCAGCCAATCGCCGGCGCCGCGCAGCGCCGCGGCCGCGACGCGATCGAACTCGCCCACCCCGCCGAGCACGTCGACCGCCGGCTGGCGCGCCTTGAGCCCGGGCCCGTCCTCCTGCGCCAGGCAGCCGGTGACCACGAGCGTCCGGTGCCCCTTGGCCGCGGCGAACGCCGCGATGGCCTGCTCGCTGTCGTGCCGCGCGGCGGCGATGAACCCGCAGGTGTTGACGAGCCAGATATCGGCCTGTTCGGGGTCGTCGACGATCTCGACGCCCAGGCCGCGGAAATGGCCCAGGAGCGTCTCGGAATCGACGAGGTTCTTGTCGCAACCTAGCGTGTGGCAGTAGACGCGGCGGGTATTGGCGGTCATGCGCGACGCCTCGACTGGCGGCATGGACAGCGGCCGGCCGCGCTCATTCGACGGCCTCCGCGCCGAAAAGATCGGGCAGATCGTCCGGTTTGACCAGCACGTCGCGCGCCTTGCTGCCGGTGAACGGCCCGACGATGCCGGCCTCCTCCATCATGTCCATGAGCCTGCCGGCGCGCGTGTAGCCGATGCGCAGGCGCCGCTGCAGCAGGCTCGTCGAGCCGCTCTGATGGCTGACGACGACCCGCACCGCGTCGTCGAAGAGGTCGTCTTCGCCGGTGTGCACACCGGTGCCCCCCTCGCCGCCCGCCGTCAGGCTGATCGTTTCGGCCACGCCGGCGTAGCCGCGCCAGTGGGCGGCGACCGCCTCGCATTCGGCGACGTCGACGAACGCGCCGTGCACGCGGATCGGCTGGGCGCGGCCGGGCATCAGGTAGAGCATGTCGCCGTGTCCCAGCAGCTGTTCGGCGCCGTTCTGGTCGAGGATCGTGCGCGAGTCGTTGCGCTGGATCACCCGGAACGCGATGCGGCAAGGGATGTTCGCCTTGATGACGCCGGTCAGCACGTCGACGCTCGGCCGCTGGGTCGCCAGCACCAGATGCAACCCCACGGCGCGCGCCTTCTGCGCGATGCGCGTGACCGGCAGCTCGAAGTCCTGTCCGAGCTGGACCATGAGATCGGCCAGCTCGTCGACGATGGTCACGTAGTACGGCATGGGGTCGCTGAGCGGCGCGCCATCGCCGCCGAGGACCTCGCCGCGCGCCACCTTCTCGTTGTACTGCTCGATGTTGCGCACCGCGTGCTTCGCGAGCTGCCGGTACCGCAGGTCCATCTGCGCCACCATCCAGTTCATCGCCCGCAGCGCTTCGCGCGGATCGGTGACGACCGGCAGGAGCAGGTGGGGGGTCCCGTTGTAGACGCTCATCTCGAGCATCTTGGGATCGATCAGCAGCAGGCGCACGCGCGCCGGGTCGTTCTGCAGCAGCAGGTTGGTGATCATCGCGTTGAGGCAGACCGACTTGCCGCTGCCCGTGGCGCCCGCGACCAGCAGGTGCGGCTGGGCCGCCAGGTCGATGCTCACCGGCTGGCCGATGACGTCGCGACCGAGCACGACGGTCAATGGCCGGCGCGGCTTGCCTTGCTCCAGCTGCAGCACCTCGCGCAATGTGACGAGCTGGGCGCGGCTGTTGGGGATCTCGATGCCGACGGCGGCCTTGCCGGGGATCGGCGCCTCCATGCGCAGGCTGCGCGCCCGCATCGCCAGCGCGAGGTCGTTCGCGCGCTGGACGATCTGGTTGACCCGGATGCCGGCCGCCGGCTGATATTCGTAGGTGGTCACGACCGGTCCCGGCCGCACGTCCTTGACCTCGCCCTCGACACCGAACGAGCGCAGCGTCTCTTCGAGCTTGTCGGCGGCGGCGTCGAGTTCCTGGGGGCTCAGCTCCGGCGACTCCTGCGCCGGCTCGGCGAGCAGCTCCAGCGACGGCAATTCGACCGGGCCGGCGGGCAGCGGCACGAGGCGCGACTCCAGTTCGCGATCCACCGGATCGTCGCTTTCGTCCTCGCCCATCACCGCCACCGCGTCTTCTTCGGGCCAATGGACCCGCCGCTCCCGCGGCTGGCCAGCTACCGCAGACCGCGGCCGGGCACCCCCCTCCTCCGGCTGGCCATCCGCAGGCCCCGCGGCGGGACCATCTGGCCAATCGCGCCCATGGGCCGCCGCGGCGCCATTCTCGGTCCGGGGCGCGCGACCTGAACTCCAGCGGAGGCCGGCGAGCCGCCGCCAGACTCCACGCCCCGCCGTCGCTAGCCGGGCCGCCAGCCACCAGAGAAGCCGGCACGTAGCGCTCCCGGCCGCCCACGCCGCGGCGCCGGCCGGCCTCGCCAGCCGACCCAGCCAGGGACGCGCCGCGAGCGCGACGACGATCAGCAGGAGCAACCCCAGGAAAAGGCGCGCCCCCCAGACGCCGACCAGGGCCTGCACCCCTCGCCCGAGGTAGATGCCGACCAGGCCCGCCCAGCGCGCTGTTTCCGGCCCGGTCCACGGTTGCTGCGGTTGCCCCAGCCAGGCTGCGGCCACCAGCCACAGCGGCAAGGTCCGTCGCAACACCGCCGCGGTGGCGCCGCGGCGCCCGCTCCAGACCTCGGCGCCGGCCGCCAGCAGCAGGACCGGCACCAGCCAGGCCCCGGCCGCGCCGAAGGCCGCGCAGAGGACGAAGGCGAGGACGGCGCCGACCGGTCCGCCGGGATTGGCCACCTGCAGCGGACCCGCCCACGGCTCCCCGGCCAGCCCGCGCCACCAGGCCACCGGCGGACCGGTCAGGCTCAAGCCGAGATAGAACGCCAGCACGACGAGGATCAGACCAGCCAACCAGGGCGCTTCCCACCAGGCTGTCGCCGCGCTCGCTCTACGCTTGTTCCGCCTGCGCCCGGACATGCATCGCCTCCAGCAGCTCGGCACCGTGCTCCTCGAGGAAGCGCGTGGTCGCCCTGCCCGCCTTGAATTCAGGATGGGCCAGGACCGCCAGGTGGAAGGGGATGCTCGTGGGAACGCCCTCGAAAACGCTCTCTTCCAGGGCGCGCACCATGCGGGCGATCGCCTCCGTGCGGTCGCGGCCGTGCACGATGATCTTGGCCAGCAGGGAGTCGTAGTATGGCGGCACGACATACCCGGTGTAAAGGTGAGAATCGACGCGCACGCCGAGACCGCCCGGCGCGTGGAAGTCGGTGATCTTGCCGGGCCCCGGCAGGAATCCCCGCGTCGGATCCTCGGCGTTGATCCGGCATTCGATGGCCCAGCCGTTCTGACGCACGTCGTTCTGCGCGAAATCCAGCGGCGCCCCGGCGGCGGCCAGCAGCTGCTCGCGGACGAGGTCCACGCCGGTGATCATCTCCGTGACCGGGTGCTCGACCTGGATGCGGGTGTTCATCTCCATGAAGTAGAAGGATCCGTCGGCGTCGAGCAGGAATTCGATCGTGCCCGCGGAGCGGTAATCGACGCGGCGCGCGAGCTGGATGGCCGCGGCGCCCATGCGCGCGCGCAGCTCGGCATCGACCACCGGCGACGGCGCCTCCTCGATGAGCTTCTGGTGGCGGCGCTGGACCGAGCAATCCCGCTCGCCCAGGTGCACGACGTTGCCCTGCTCGTCGGCGAGGATCTGGATCTCCACGTGCCGTGGCGCCGCCAGGTAGCGCTCCATGTACACGCCGTCGTTGCCGAATGCCGCCTTCGCTTCGCTGCGCGCCGTCGTGTACGCCCGCTGCAGCTCCGCCGGCGACGACGCCAGGCGCATGCCCTTGCCGCCGCCGCCGGCGGTGGCTTTCAGCAGCACGGGATAGCCGATGCGCTGCGCCGCCTTCTCGGCCGCCTCGACGGTGGCCAGGAGCCCGGAGCCGGGAATCGTCGGCACCCCGGCCGCCTCGGCGGCGGCGCGGGCGGCCGCCTTGTCGCCCATGCTGCGAATGGTCTGCGGCTGCGGGCCGATCCAGACGAAGCCGTTCTCGCGCACGGTCTCGGCGAAGTCGGCGTTCTCGGCCAGGAAGCCGTACCCGGGATGGATGGCCTCGGCGCCGGTGATCTGCGCCGCGGCGATGAGGTTGGGAATCTTGAGGTAGCTCTCGGCGCTCGTGGCCTTGCCGACGCAGACCGATTCGTCGGCATACTTAACATGCAGGGACTGGCGGTCGGCGGCCGAGTGGACGGCCACGCACTCGATGCCCAGCTCCTTGCACGAGCGCATGACGCGCAGGGCGATCTCCCCGCGGTTGCAGACCAGGATCTTCTTGAACATGCGGGTCTCCGTCGGCTCGCGTGCTCGCGCCGGCGGCGGATTGGCGACCGCCCCCGGGCCAGCATCTCAGCATACGACGGTTCCGGCAAGGGTCAAGCGCGCTGGCGGAGCGCCGGCGGCGGAGCTGCAGGCGGCGTCAGATCCGTTCGCCCGGCAGCTCGAGCGCCGGGGCCACGTCCTTCTCGAAGCGCTCCCAAGTGCGGTCGCTGCTCGCCTGGATGCCCTTGAGGCGCAGCGAGAACTCGCCGGGATTGCTGGAAGCGTGCATCGCCGCGTCCTGGCTGATCTTGCCCTGCTTGAGCAGCTGCATCAGCGACTGGTCGAAGGTCTGCATCTGGTACTGGACGTAGCCTTCCTGGATCGCCTGGCGGATGAGCGCGGTCTTCTCCGGTTCGCGGATGTAGTCGCGGATCGTGCTGGTGTTGATCATCACCTCGACGGCGGGATGGCGCCGTTCGCCGCGTTGATCGGCGACCAGCCGCTGCGAGATGACCGCCTGCAAGGTCGACGCGAGCAGATATCGGATCTCCTGGTGCTGATGCGGCGGGAAGAAGCTGATGATCCGGCTGACGGTCTGGGTCGCGTCGATCGTGTGCATCGTGCTCAGCACGAGGTGTCCCGTGTCGGCCGCCGTCAAGGCGACCTTCATCGAGTCCGCGTCGCGGATCTCGCCGATCAGGATGCAGTCGGGGTCCTGGCGCAGGATATGGCGCAGCGCTTCGGCGTAGGAGCCTGTGTCGGCGCCGATCTCCCGCTGGCTGATGATGCTCCGCTTATCCTTGTGCAGGAACTCGATCGGGTCCTCGATCGTGATGACATGGCTGGCGCACTCGGTGTTGATGATGTCGACGAGGCTGGCCAGGGTCGTGCTCTTGCCCGAGCCGACGGTGCCGGTGATCAGGATCAGACCGCGAGGCTTGAGCGCCAGGTCGCGCAGGACCGGCGGCAGCCCGAGCTGCTCAAGGGCATAGATCTCCACGGGCACGTGACGGAAGACCATCGCGATCGAGCCGCGTTGGACGTAGAAGTTCGCGCGGAAGCGGGCCACGCCTGGCACGCCGAAGGCGAAATCGATCTCGCGCGTCTTTTCGAATTGTTCCCGCTGCGCCGGCGTCAAGATCTGCTGGGCCACGGCGATCATGTCCTGCATCGACGGCGGCGGCTGATCGAGCATGACCAGCCGGCCGTTGACGCGCAAATTGGGCGGCGAGGCGACCTTCAGGTGCAGGTCGCTGGCGCCGCGACTGATCATCTCTTTCAGGATTCGTTTGATGTCCAGGGCCACGCAGCCGCTCCTTGCCGATCGCCACGGATGCCGGCGCCCGCGAGGGCGTCCGCACTTGACCCCGTCATGATCGGCAAATGGCCCCCGGACTTGAGCTGCGCCAGGACGGCCCGAACCTGACCCGGCGGCGCCGGCGGCGCGGACCGCTCAGACCGGTTCGATGCGGAACAGCAGGGCTTCGGCCTCGACGGGCTGGCCGCTCTCCACGCAGATCTCCCGCACGACGCCGGCGAACTCCGCCTCGATCTCGTTCATGACCTTCATGGCTTCGACGATGCAGAGCGTGTCGCCCACGGCGACGCGCTGGCCGATCTCGACGAAATTCGAGATCGGAAGAGCGTCGGGGAGGGAGAGAGTGTAGGATAGGGTGGTGGGGTGGGGGGGGGGGGGGGGGTGGGGGGGGGGGG
>CAZJWO010000041.1:0-29482 GCA_964549735.1 uncultured Fibrobacteraceae bacterium
GCAGCAGCCAGTCCCGGAACGCGGCCGCCGGCCAGACCCTGGCGCCCCGACTTCCGCCACCACCAGACACACCCCGCCACCCCCGCACTCGAACCGGACAGGCCATCCCGTCGTCGGCGTGCTCTGGGATTCTTCCCCCGCCGGTAGGAGAGCCCAGAAACGCGCCCTGGCTCATGATGTTCGTTTACGGCGATGGATCAGCTTGGTGTATAATCGGGCAGCTCGCAATCGCTGCTAGCCGGTGTTCCCGAGGTTTCCATGTGCGATAGGGGATCCCATGCGTTACTTGACAATGCTGCTGCTGACCGCCGCCGCCACCTACGCTACCGGCACAACGCCTTCCTTGTTCGAATTCCAAGCCGACATCGAAGTGGCCGTCACGCATGCTGGCGCACCGCTCGCGGACGCCAGCGTACGGCTCGACCTGAACAACAACGGGATCTGGGACGATCATCTTGGCGAACCAGAGGCGGCCACCGGAGCCGATGGTCTCGCAACCTTCAACGATATCGTCTCGATCCACGATCCGGAGCGGGGTGGCGACCATCCCGCCGACATCATCGACTGGCAGACGTCTCGGATTTTGACCGGGAACCTGCGCGGCGCGGTCGGCACGCGCGAGGTCCAGTTCGACTTCTCGCTGCCGGCAGGAGTCGCCAGGGTGAGCCTTGGCCTCTATGACCTGCGCGGGCGGCTCTTGGCCCGGACCGACGGCGTCGGCGACCTGGCCTTGGATGTGCCAGGCGGCCTGTCTTCGGGAGTTTACTTCGTGCGATTGAGCGCCGATCCCGCGGCGCCGGTGACGCAGCGGATCACCAGTGTGGGCCAGAGGACGCAGACCATTCTGGCCCGGGAGGTGAGTACGGCCGTTGCTGTTGCCGCTGGTTGGGCGGAATTCCGCGCGCCGGCGGGCACGCGAAAATGCCGCGACGGTGGGCACTCGATCACGATCATGGTCTCGCATGCCGCTTGTGGTGGGATGAATCAGGCGGAAACGGTCGCGGCAGGTCAGAATGATTTCGCCGTCGCCATGCCCGAGTCGCCGGCCGGTTTCGTCTACATCCCCCCAGGCAGGTTCGTGATGGGAAGCCCGGAGGGTGAGCCGGGGCGTGTCGAACACGAAGGGCCCCAACACGAGGTGGAGGTGACGCAAGGCTTCATCATTTCGCGGCACGAGGTGACCGAACAGTGGTGGTACCAGGTGATGGGCGGCACGCCCACGACTTCTCAGTTGCCGAAAAGCCATGTGAGCTGGGACATGGCGGTGCAGTTCTGCAATGCGCTGTCGAACCAGGAGGCTCTGACCCCTGCCTACACGATTCATGGCTCTAGCGGCAACGTGACCTGGAATCAGAACGCGGACGGGTATCGTTTGCCGACGGAGGCAGAGTGGGAGTACGCGTGCCGGGCAACGACGACGATGGCGTACCATAACAACACGAACTGCCTGTCATCGCATACTGAGGCCAATTACTGGGGGAGCCTTTTCCAGCTACCAGGCTGCCCTCAGGGCGTCTATCGTGGCGCGCGCACTGCGGTGGGCACCTTCCCTGCGAATCGCTGGGGTCTCGCGGACATGCACGGCAACTTGTGGGAGTGGGTCTGGTGCGGCTGGCGGACTTATACGAGTTCACCGCAGGCGAACCCGGTGACCAACGCAAGCCCTGGCGCCTACCGGGTGTACCGTGGCGGCAGCTGGGACTACTACGCGCGCGACTGCCGTTCCGCCTACCGGTACAGCTCCTACCCGGACCAAGCGTACGGCTTCCTCGGCTTCCGTCCCGTGAGATAGGCCTCCTGATGGCGCGCACCGCCATCAGAGCGCTGTGCAGCTGGGGTGCAGGGCAGTACAGCACATTCGAATCAACCGGCGCTGGATGTCGAGTCGGAGCCGATCGGCGTCCTGCTCGCGCCTCTCTGTGCTTCGATGATCTCTAGGAAGTCACGCGGCATACGCTGGCCGTCGGTACGTCGCGGCCTGTGAGGCGCCATGGGATCTGGTCAACGCATCGCCGCTTGGCAACCTCTTGCCCAGTCCGATCTCCCGACCATGCCCCACCGCGTCGATCAGCGCTCCCGGTTCTTGACCTCGCGCAGCAGCCAGTCCCGGAACGCGGCCGCCGGCCCGACCTCCGGCCGGCCACGCGGTCGCACCAGGTAGTAGCCGAACCGGCTGCGGTACGGCAGGTCGAAGACCTTGACCAGTTCGCCCCGCTCCAGCTCCCCCTTCAGCAGGAACTGCGGGATCAACGCCGTGCCGAGGCCGGCGATCGCCGCCTGCGCGGCCGTGATGAACTGCTCGAAGTACATGCCCTCGCACTCCGGCATCTCGACGCCCTGCGCGCGGAACCAGTTGGCCCAGGCTTCCGGGCGGCTGGAGATGTGCAGGAGCATGGTGCCGGCGAGGTCGGCGGGGCCGCGCAACCGGCGCTCGGCCAGGAACGCCGCCGAGCACACCGGGATCATCTGCTCGCCCATCAGGTAGACGGCCTCGGTATCCGGCCAGTCCGGTTTGCCGTAGTGGATAGCGGCGTCGATGTTCTCCTGGCGGAAGTCGAACGGCGAGGTCCGCGTCACGAAGTGCACGGTGATGCCCGGGTACTGCTTCAGGAAGCCCGGCAGCCGCGGCATGAGCCAGCGCGTGCCGAAGGTGGGCAGCACGGCCAGGGTCAGGGTTCCGGTGCGCAGGTCCGCCATCACGCGCATCGAGGCGGTCTGGATCAGATCGAGGGCCGCCCGGACGTCCCGCGCGTAGGCGAGGCCGGCGTCGGTCAAGGTGACGGTGTTGCGCTGCCGGTCGAAGAGGGCCACGCCGAGCTGGTTCTCCAGCGCGATGATCTGCTTGGAGACGGCTCCCTGGGTCAGGTTCAGCGCCCGGGCGGCCGCGGTGAAGCTGCCGGTGCGGGCGGCCATGTCGAAGGCCAGGAGCATGCTGGTGCTGGGCAGCGGGCGGCGCGACATCGTCACCTCTTGGCTGTGCGCCGAAGACCGACGCCCGCCGGCGCGCGTCGCACGCACGCGGCGAAACAGGCATGCGCGGGAGCGGCGCGGGCGAACTGGCGCCCGGCCGCTAGCTTCGCGTATAGCGGCCGCGATGTCCAGGGCGCAACGCGGAGCGGCACCGGCCAGGAGCGCCGACGACGTGGGCGTGCTCTACACCCGCGATATTCTGCGTGGAATGGCCCGGTCCTTGCCGTCGCGTTCTCCGGCAAGCATCTTCCTCATCCTCGCCAGGACCGTGCCTCGGACCTCCGGAAGGAGTGGGACGTGATGGAGACGACGTACTGGGATCACGCGCTCGTCGTCATCGTCCTCGGTCTGGTGTTCCCCTTCGTCGGCCTCTGGGGATACCGGCGCTTCCTCGCACGCGCCGCCAGCGAAGGCGAAGCGGCGTTGATCCGGGAATACCGGCAGACGATCTTCATCTGGCTGGCCGGACTCGTGCTCGTCACGATCGCGATCTGGCTCGGCCAACGCCGGCCCCTCGGCGCCCTGTTCTCCACCGACCTGAGCCTGCTGGATGCCGGTCTCGCCCATGGCATGGCCGCGGGCATGGCTGCGGCCATCCTGGCGCGACCGGTCCTCGCTCTGGTGAGCCGCAAGGCCGCCGCGGGACTCGCCGAGACGATGCGGACGCTCGCCCCCTTCCTGCCGAAGAGCCCGCGAGCACTGGCCTGGGCCCTCGGCGTCTCGCTCGCCGCCGGCGTCGCCGAGGAGATCGCCTATCGCGGCTTCCTGATCCCCTACTTCGCGTCGATGGCGCCGTCCTGGATCGCGATCGCCGCGAGCTCGCTCCTGTTCGGGGCGGCTCACCTGTACCAGGGCCCGGCCGGCGTCCTGGCCACGACCGCGCTGGGCGCGATCTTCGCGGTGATGTACGTGAGTACGGGCTGCCTGCTGTTGCCCATGGTGCTGCACGCGTTGGTCGACGTATCGTCCATGGTGACGGCCTATCTGGTGTTGAGGCCGTCGCAGGCATAGCGCGTCGAGCGTTCGCACGCCGGCCGGCGCTCTGGTTCTGAACTCACGGCTTGGCGACCCTGGCGGCCAGATCGCCGCGTACGCGGCGCACCCGCTCCCACGCCCGCGGCGGCGCCTCGGTATTCGCCGCGAGCAGAGCTTCCGCCGCCGCAAGCTCCCTGTCCGCCTCCGCCACGCGCCCGAGACCCGCCAGAGCCTCCGCGACAAGCGCGCCGGCGACGGCCTGGCGCCAGTCGCCCGGCGGCAGGTGCCGCCGGCGCCAGTCGGCGACCAGGCCCGCTTGCTCGAACGCTTCGGCCCACAGCCCCCGTCGCGCCAGGTTGTCGACGTAGCGCGCGCGCGCGTCGGCGAGCTGCGGCTGGTCGGCGCCGAACGTTGCACCGCTAACCTCGATGGTCTCCGCATGCAACGGAGCGGCATCCGCGTGCCGCCCGGCGTCGTCGAGCAGGAAGGCCGTGTTGCCCAGCGCGAGCCACAGAGCCTCGCCGCCGATGTCCAGCTCCCGCAGCATGGCGAGCGCCTCGCCCTGGACCGCGGCCGCGTCGTCCTTGCGGCACTGGCGGAAGAGATTGGTCGCCAGGTTCGACATCGCCTTCGCGACCTGCGGGTGCGCACCGGGATGCGCCGCGCGCAAGATCGCGAGCGCGCGGCGGAAGTGCGGTTCGGCCCCGCCATGATCGCCCCGATCTTGCCAGACCATCGCGGTGTCGAAGGCGTTCATGCTGGCGAGGTCGCTGACCGCGTCCGGCAGCTGGTCGAGCACGGCCTGCGAACGGTCGAAATGGTCCACGGCCTCGTCGAAGCGGCCGCGCGCGCGTTCGAGCACGCCGAGATCCTGCAGCGAAGAGGCGACGGCAAGGTGCGTGTCGCCGAAGACCTCGCGGCGGACATGCAGCGCTTCGCGCAGGCAGCGCTCCGCGTCGTCGAAACGACCGGCATTCAGGTGCGCGCCGCCGAGGCCGCTGAACGCCAGGGCCACGCGGCGCCGTGGCTCGTCCTGCTCGGCCTCGTAGACCACGCCCATGCCGCCCTGGCCGAGCACGCGCAGGGGTCGATAGCGGCCGATACGGGACGGCTGGCTGTGCGTGAAGAGACCGGTCGTACTTGCGGCCGTCGCCGCCTCGCCACCCGTAGCGGGATGGCGGGCGGCGGTACCGGCGAGGATTTGCGTGCTGTCGGGATCCGGCGGCAGAGTCTGGTCGTGATCGGACATGGAACGTCCTTCCCGTCGGGGGACGCCGTGGTCGTTTTGAAATGAGATTCGATTTATGCGCAATGCAGCATCGTCGCCGCCGCGATTGACGCACCATTATCAGCAGTGCTAGAGTCCGGCATTCACGCGCTCAAACGGGGATGTCGTCATGGCGCCATTCGCTCGCTTCGCCAGCTTCTCGCTCATCCGCGAGGACCTGTTGGTCGAGCATCTCGAAGAAGCGGAGTTCCTGTGGCGCCAGCGCGACACGGCGCTCTATTCGCCCGATCACGAACTGCCTGATCTCGCGAAGCTCGAAGCTCGCCTCGACGCCCACCTCGACGGACTGGCGGTCGGCGGCGAACGATCGGCCTGGCTGCTGGCCCCCGTGCTGGAAGCAGCCGACCCGCACCAGGCCGCCGCCGCCGCGGCCGGCCTGGTGCGGCTCGACGGCGAGACCGCCGCCCAGCCGGTGCTGGCAGCGGTCGCCAGCGCCGGTGATCAGAGCCTGGCGGGCATCGTCAAGGCCCTCTGCTACTTGCCGCTCGCCGCGCCGGCGCGCGACACCTTGCGCCGCTGGCTGCATCGCGGCGCGGACCTCGAGCTGGCCGTCGCCTGGGACGTGCTGAGCTTCCATCACGACCTTCCCGGCGCCGACCCCGCGGCGTGCGCCGGGCACGGCAACCCGCACGTCCGGCGCGCCGCGGCGCTCGCCGCCGGCCGTGTGGGCGCCGGCGCCTGGCAGCCGCCGCTGCGCGTGCTGCTCACCGACCCGGACGACGCCGTGCGCCAGGCTGCCTGGACGGCCGCGGCCCGCGCCGGCGATCCGCACGTGCTGGACGGGTTGCGCGAGCGCGCCCAGGCGCCTGCCGGCGCCGCGCCGTGGGAGCTGCGTCTGCTGGCGCAACTCGGCGACCCTTCCGACGTGCAGAGACTGGCCGCGGCGTTGGCCGCGCCGCCGACCGCCGAGGCCGCCGCCGCCGGTCTGGCGACGCTGGGTTATCCCGCCGCCGTGGCGGCGCTGCTGGCGGCGATGGCCCGGCCGTGGTCCGCGGCGGCGGCCGGCGCGGCGTTCGCGCGCATCGTCGGCGGCGACCTGCCGCTGCTGGCTGCGGTCGCCGAGAGCGATAGCCAGGAAGACGAGAGCTTCGTCGATCCGCGGCCGCTGCCCGATCCGCTCCGTTGCGCTCGACGGTGGACCGAGCTGCAGACTGCCTTGCCGCCGGATCAGCGGCTGCGGGCCGGCGCCATCCTGCGCGCGGAAGCCTGGCGGGAGCGTCCCGAGCACGGTGACTTGCTGACTCGGCGCGAAGAGATCACCCGCTTGCGCCATCGCAACCCCGAAGTCCTGCCGAATCTCGAACTCGACGCCCCGTCTGTCCGGCAACAGGCGGCTGTCGCGGAGGTGGCCCGATGAGCGAACGTCGCCTGGATCAGATCGACGCGGTCGCAACCGGCCTCAGCCGGGCCGTCGTCCGAGCCGTCCGCGCGGATGGCCTGGTGGAGGTCGAACTGCCCGCGCCGCAAGGCGGCCGTCTGCTCTGCGAAGCGCTGCGACAGGGGGGCGACCTCGCCGCCGGCCTGGCGGCGGGCGACGAGGTGCTCGTGTTCAGGCAACCCTCTTGCGCCGCGGACGGCGTCATCCTCGGCAGTATCGCCGGCCAGCCGGCGTCGCCTGGCGCCGCGCCGCAGACGTCATCCGAGCCGCTGACGCAGCAGCAGCCGCCGGTCCTCCGCACCTTGTCGGCAGCGCAGATCGTGATCGAGGCCGGCGAGGAACTGGAGCTGCGCTGCGGCAAGGGCACCATCAAGATCCAGCGCGACGGCAAGATCATCATCCGGGGCGAGCACATCCTGAGCGCCGCCAAGGGCACCCATCGCATCAAGGGCGGGTCCGTGGCGATCAACTGAGCGCGCGCGTCCGCGACGCGGGCGGCGGCGATGCGAGGATGTCACGTGGAGCTGGTCAACCGCACACCCTTCGCCGCGCAACGGTTGCTGACCGTCGACACGACCGGCGCCGAAGTGCTGGCGGCGATAGTCAAGGCGACGTTCCGGATCGCGGGCGACCACACCCTGTCGCCGGCCGACGAGCAGCCGCCGATCGTGCTCGCCGACACCTTCCAGGGCGAACCAGGTCGTTCGAGCATCCTGGCGGCGAGCGATGTCCACCCGCAGAAGCCCGGTTGCGACCTCGTGCTGCGCGGCCGCGTGCGCCCGGCGCGGCCGGCCCTCGCCGCAGGCGTGCGCTTCCGGGTCGGCAAACACACCAAGTCGGCCCAGGTCTTCGGCCTGCGGCGCTGGTACCGGCGCCTCGGCTTCGTTCGCCTCTCCGATCCCGAGCCGTTCACGGAGATCCCTCTGATCTGGGAGCACGCGTTCGGCGGCTGGGACAAGACGCCGCGCGACAGCCGCCGCCATGCCTGCGCGGTCGACAACCCGGTCGGCCGCGGTTTTCGCGCCAAACGCTCGCGCAAGGATCTCGACGCCGAGCCGCTGCCGAACATCGAGGATCCGCGCCGGCTGATCACGTCGCCGGCCGACAGGCCGCCGCCGGTCGGCTTCGGTTTCGTCGGGCGCGACTGGCAGCCCCGCGTCGGCTACGCCGGCACCTACGACGAGGCCTGGCAGACCGGGCGGATGCCGCTTCTGCCGGCCGACTTCGACGTCCGGTACTTCGACCGCGCGGCGCCCGGACTGATCGCGCCGGAAGCTCCCGCGCCCGGTACGGCGATCGAAGCGCAGGGACTCAACTGCGGCCGCGACTTGCGCTGCGGGCTGCCGGCGGTCGACATCGAGGCCGAGGTCCTGCTGAGCGCCACCAGAACGCGGCTCGACTTCCGCCTGCACACCTTGCTGCTCGACGCCGACGCCGAGCAGCTGCAGCTGACGTACGGAGCGATGCTGCCGGTCCACGGCCGCATCGACAGCGTGGAGGCGATCGTCATCAACGGGGGCTGGACGCCGTGAACCGCGCCGCCGAAACGCCGCGTGCCGCGCCGATCGTCGTGACCGGCGTCGGTTTCGACACGCCGATCGGGCGCTGCGCGGCGCAGGCGTACACCTCGGTGCGCGCCGGCATCAACCGCTTCGAGGCCTGGTCGATCGCCGGCGGCGACCGCAGCAGCGACGACGGCGAGGCCCTCGTGTCGCCGATTGCCGGACGGACGGGCGGCGCCTGGGGCGAGCAGGCGGCCAGGTTGGCGACCGGCGCCCTGCGCGAGAGCCTGTGCGACGCGGGTTGGTTCACGCCGGAGGATCTTGCGGCCGAGCACGGGCGCAGCGCCTTCTCGGCCCATCTGGCGCTGCCCTATGCCGACCGCGCGGGCATCGATCGCGACTCCTGGCTCGCGTTCGAGCAGGACGCCAGGAGCCACTGCGTCATCGCGCTGCAGACCGGCGACGTGCATCTGCTGCCGCGCGGACACGCCGCGGGCCTGCTCGCCGTCGAACAGGCGGCGCAACGGCTGCGCCTCGAAGAAACGGACATGGCCGTGGTCATCGGCATCGATTCGCTGCTGACCGCGGGCCACCTGGCCTGGCTCGACGATCGCAACAAGCTCAAGACGGACTATCGGCCGAGCGGCCTGATCCCCGGCGAAGGCGCGGCGGCGGTCGTCCTGGAGCGGCTCGACGACGCGCGCCGCCGCCAGGCCCCGATCTACGGCGAGCTGGCGGCCGTCGGCGCCGCGCACGAGGAGATCCCGTTCGACGGACCCGAACCGACGCAGGCCGCGGCGCTCGGCCGCGCCGTGCAAGACGTCCTTGCGCGCTGCGGCCGCGACCCGGGCGTGTTCGGCGACGTGCTCTGCGATCTGAACGGCGAGCGGGGGCGCTTCCTCGAGTGGGGCCTGATCGAAACGCGCTGCCTGCGGCTGCTTCGCGACGGCTGGCGCCTGCACCATCCGGTTGATTGCACAGGCGATCTCGGCGCGGCGACGGGCGTCTTCCTGCTCGGTCTCGGCGCCGGATTGCTGCGCTGGGGACATGCCTTGCGCCAGGGCGTGCTCATCGCGGCGGCTTCGGAACGCGGCGAGCGCGCGTGCGCCGCCCTGGTCGCGGCAGCGCCCGCCGCGGAAAGTTGAGCGTGCCATGGCGGCGACGGTGAGCGTGAATCTCCTGACGGTCGTGCACAAGTCGAGCGACGGCGTCGCGATCGCGTTTCCGGATGTCTGCAAGACGCCGTCGCCGGGCGGGCCGGTGCCGATCCCCTACCCCAACATCGCGCAATCGCAGGACACGGCGAGCGGCACCAAGACGGTCAAGGCGGACGGCAATTCCGTCATGATCAAGAGCTCGAACTTCGCCACCAGCTCCGGCGACGAGGCGGGCTCCGCGCAAGGTGTCGCCTCCAATAAGATCAAGGGCAAGGCCAACCCGCTGGTCTACTCGTTCGACGTGAAATTCGACGGCGAGAACGTCTTCCGCATGACCGACCTCATGCTGCAGAACTCGGGCTCGCCGCCCAACACGCCGCCGGCCGCCGAGGTGCAGCCGCCAGCGCCGGTCGTCGATGTCGAGGCGCCGGCGACCGACGCGCCGCCATCGCTCGACGAGGTCGAGTGGACCACGACCGACGCGAAGTGCGGCGACGAGGTGCAGTTCCGCGTGCGCACGAGCAACGTCCCGGCCGGCACCACGATCACCGTCGCCGCGCGCCGCCGCAGCGGTGACCGACCCCTGCTGGCGCTCTTCCGCGGCGAGCTGGCGGGCGATTCGGCGCGCGGCCGCTGGGTGACGCGGACCGGCCGGCAGCCGGACAACCCGACGCCGGTCGCGCTGACCGCCTTCGGTCGGGGTCTCGCGGCGAATTCGACGGCGAACCTGGACATCGAGGTGCCCGCCGCGGCGCGGCAAGCGGGCAGCAAGCTGCGCCGGCGCGTGCCGAAGGTCGTGCGCCAGTTGCAGCCCGACGGCTCCTACTCCTACGTCCGCGATCCGAGCGGCGGCTTCTGGGGCTGGGATTACGGACACGAGCTGGAGATCGTCGACGGGGTCTTCAGGGTGACCTGCAAGATCAAGCTCGTCGGGCGCAATGGCGTCTCGATCACCAACAAGCGCAAGAACGCCTGGAAGCGGGAGATCGAAGCGATCTGGAACGGCAAGTGGCGCGAGCACCGGGTCGCCTGCGCGCGCGGCGCGGACTGCGACTGCCCGGGCGGATGCTGCCTCTTCCCGGTCCAGATCGTCTGCGAGTTCGTCAGCTCAGGCGAGTACGCGGAGGTCGAGGTCTGGCCGGGCAACCCGTGCGACTACGGGTCTCACGACAAGTGGTGGAACTCGGGGACCTGGTTCCTGAGCCGCTGCGGGCACGAAGGCAACGGCGACGCCGTCCGCGCGCACGAGTTCGGCCACAATCTGGGACTCTACGACGAGTACAGCACCGGCGGCATCTTCGTCGCGACCGATGCGACCGGGGCGGTGAGCGGTCAACCGCCGCGCGCCAACGTGCCGGGCAGTCTGATGTGCGACGGCACGGACATCAACGAGAACCACCTCGACGAGTTCCACACCTGGTTCGCCGGCCAGGTGCCCGACGAGTACCACCGCGAACGCATCACGTGACGCGGGGGGTGGCTGCGCGGACGTTGCGGCGCTCGCGCACGACGAAGCGAGACCGAAGGTGCGGAGTTGTTGGCGGTGCGTGCTGCTCTTGACCCTGGCCGCCTGCGCGCCCCTGCGGGCCGGCGGCGGTTCGAACGCGGGAGATGCCATGTCCGAAACGCATGTCTTCTTGACGACGAGCGTCGGCTCGAGCGGCACGCTCGGCGCCTTGTTCCAGCCCACCGAAGCGATGGTGCGCACCGATTGCTCCCAGGCGCCGCGCGCGGCGATCGGGCTCTTCCGGATGCCGCTCGCCGCGGAAGAGCACGCCGAACTCGTGCGGCTGGTGCGCGGGCTGCCGGCCGAGTCCGGCCCCCCAGCGTCGCACCTGCCCGGCACGCCGATGCTCACGATCGGCCTGACCGAAGGCGGCCAGACGACCCAGGGCCGCAGCGCGCCCGCGAACGACGTGCCGCCGGAACTGCAGGCGGTCGTAAGCGCGGCCACGGCCTTGATCGACCGCACGCTGGACTATCCCGAACACGCGCTCGCCGCGCAGGCGGCGTGGTCCGACGCGCGCGTCGCCGCCGGCGGCGATCTCGGCCTGACCTTGATCCTGCGCAACGTCGGCTCGCAGCCGGTGCTCATCGCCAATCCGGCGGCCGGCCGACGGACCGTCGACGTCGGCGTCCAGATCGTGCTGCTCCGCAAGGACAGCGTCGAGAACCTCGTGCTCGAACCAGGCGAGGTCCGCCAGGAAGCCGCCGCCCAGGTCCTGACCGCGCCCGAGCCCGCGCTCACGCTCGGCGCGGGCGAAGAGGCCCGCTTCCTGCTGCGCAAGACGGCGCGCCTCGCCCCCGGCCGGTACCGTGCCCGGTTGATGATCATCTGCCGGGATCCCGCAGACGCCGGTCGGCCCGGACTCGCGGGTCAGATCAACCTCGAGCTGCCGGAGCTGGAGCTGGTCAAGAAGTAGGGAACACGGTTGGCACAGGTACGACGGGCGACACTCGCGCCACGGGTCGGCTACAACCCCCAACGGCTGTATTGACAATTACAACCTCTCAGGGTTGAATCATGTCGGCCAATGATTCGCAACGCCGAACGCCAGGAGGGTGCCCGTGTCTGGATCCTTCGCCGCCGTCGTGACCGGCGACGTCAACGCTTCCTCGCGCATGTCCGCCGGCGACGCTCGCAGCCTGCAAGGTCTGCTGAAGCGGTGCTTCGCCGAGACCGTCGCCGCGCTGCCGCAAGCCGACCCACGCGGTTTCACGGGTTTTCGCGGCGATGCTTGGCAATTCGTGATCGGCGAGCCGGAATTCGCTTTTCGCGCAACGTTGTACTTTCGCGGCCGCCTGCTGGTCCGCGGCGACGAGAAGTTCGGACAGCGGCTCCATACCGCAGCGTCGATCGGTTTCGGAACGATCGCCTACCTCCCCGACAAGACGACCTCATCCGGAGGCGGTGAGGCCTACGAGAACTCCGGCCGGCGCCTGGATCGCCTGCGACGGCGCATGCCGGGCATGGGAGCTGCCGGAGCCGGTGACCTAGACGGTTGCCTGGACAATCTGCTTGGTTTGATCGACGCCATCATCCGCCAGTGGACCACGCCGCGGGCCAGAGCCGTCACCATGGCATTGCGCGGCCTTTCCCAGGTCGAGATCGCACGCCGGTGGCGGCCCCGGATCAGCCAGCAGGCGATCCAGAAGCACCTCGCGGCGGCCGGATGGCCGGCGCTCGAGCCGACGTTGAAGTGGCTTGAAACAACCATGAGAAGTTGTAAATGGCAATACAACCCCTAGAGATTGTCGAGAGCGGCCATGCCTGATACGACGACGCTGCTGGCGCTGATCACCGGCCACCTGCTGGGCGACTTCGTCCTGCAGACCGATGGGCTGACCGAACGCAAGTGTCGAGGGCACCGCTGGCTGGTGTTCCACGCCGCCGTAGTCGCGGGTCTGACCTGGCTCTTGCTCGGCGCGTTCTCGGCGGCCTGGGCGGCCGGCGCCGTGTTCATCTTGCATGTGGCGATCGACCTACTCCGGCGGCGACGCCCGCGGGACTTCGGCTGGTTCGCGTTCGACCAGTTCTTGCATGCGCTGACGTTGGCGGCCGTATGGATCGCCATCGATCTGCTCGCGCCGGCGCTGCCGGGCGACAATCTGTGGTTGAGATTATGGGCGTCGGCCTACACCGGAGCGCTGTTGCTCATCGCGGGCTTCTCCGCAACAGTCTGGACGCTGGGCGTCGTCCTCAAATACCAGATGGCCGAATTCGCGGCCGGATTGCCTCCCGACCTGGTCGAAGGTCTACCGCGCGCGGGTCGTACGGTCGGGCGGCTCGAGCGCACGCTGGTCTTCCTTTTCGTGCTGATCGGCCAGCCCGAAGCAATCGGCTTCGTGGTGGCCGCCAAATCGGTGTTCCGCATTGGCGACCTGACCAAGCGCGACGAGCGCAACCACGCCGAGTACATCATGATCGGCACCTTGCGCAGCTTCGCCTATGCCTTGGTGCTCTCCCTGGCTACCCGGTGGCTGCTTGCACGGCTCGGGCCGTAACACGGGGCGGTTCTTACGAGCACGGCAGCTGCGATCGCAGTCGCACCGCCATCTAATTCCAACCCGTCAGCACCGGCCACAAGAGGAAGGCCAGCGACAGCAGCACGAAGACGATCTGCATCGGCAGGTTCCAGCGGAACCACTTCTCATAGGGGATGCGGGCCATGGCCAGCGTGCCGATCGTGACGCCCGACGTGGGGATGATCATGTTCGTGAATCCGTCGCCGAGCTGGTAGGCGAGCACGGCCGTCTGCCGCGAGAAGCCCGAGAGGTCGGCCAGAGGCGCCATGAGCGGCATCGTGAGCGCCGCCTTGGTCGAGCCCGACGGGATGAAGAAGTTCAGCACCAGCTGGATGCCGTACATCGCGTCGGCGGCGAGCACGGCCGGCAGCGCCGTCGTCAAGGACGACATGCCGTGCAGGATGGTGTCCATGATGCCGCCGTCCTCGAGGGTCACGAGGATGCCGCCGGCGAAGCCCACGATCAGCGCCGCGCCGGCCATGTCCTTGACGCCGGCGATGAAGGCCGCCGCCAGCCGGTTCGGACCCATGCCCGCGCAGACGCCCGCGATGATGCCCATCGCCAGGAACAGCCCGCCCAGCTCGGTGATGTACCACGCGAGCGCGATGACGCCGTAGATCATCACCGCGATCGCCAGACCGAGCGTCGCCAGCGCCAGGCCGTGGCGGCGGGTGAAGGCCGCGTGGATCTCCTGGCCGGCCGCCAGATCGTCGCGCCGCTGGCGGTCCAGCTCGTACATCGGACTCAGGCGCGGGTTCTTCTTGACGCGCGCCGCGTAGATCATGACCCAGCCGATGGCCAGCGCGGTCGAGATCGCCCAGACGACGAGCCGATACTCCCAGCCCGACACGGGGCGCACGCCGGCGATGCCTTGCGCGATCTGCAGGGTGAACGGATTGAGGAACGCGCCGGCGAAGCCCACGCCGGCGGCCAGGAAGGTCAGGCAGACGCCGACGATCGAGTCGTAGCCGAGGCGCAGCGCCAGCGGCACGAAGATCAGCACGAACGGCATGGCTTCCTCGCACATGCCGAACGCGGCGCCGAAGAACGAGAACAGGGTCATGACGATCGGGATGACCAGCAGCTCCCGTCCGCTGAGCGACCGCGCCAGGCGGGCCGTGCCGGCCGCGATCGCGCCCGTCTCGTTCAGGATGTAGAACGCGCCGCCGACCAGGAAGATGAAGACGATGATCTCGGCCAGCCTCATGAAGCCGCGCAAGGGCGCCGTGAAGATCTCCAGGACCTGCGGATCGGCGGCGGCGGTCTGGAACGACCCCGGCACCACGAGCTGGCGCGTGTGGCCGTCGACCACCTCGGCCCGGCGCTCGTACCGGCCGCCGGGCAGCACCCACGTCAGGACGGCCGCCAGCACGATCAACGCGAAGACGATGACGAAGACGTCGGGGACTTTCCTGGTCACGGCAGACCTCTTCGGGAATTCCGGCGGGGTGGCCGCCTGCGCCGCGGGCCTGTGGCTCCATCGCTTCGCCTGCCGATTCTACGGCACCGGCAGCGTTCCCGCCAGCACGGTCGTTCGGCGCGTGGCTCGCACGTTGACGCGGGAGAACCGGGCGCTCTAGAATCAGAACGCGGGCCACTCGCGACAAAAGGGGGCCGGCGCCATGCGAACGACGCTCTTCGTTCCGCTCTTGCTGGGACTGCTCTCCTTCACCGCCCTGCCTCAGACGACCGAGTGCCCCGTCTCTTTCGACCGGGAAGGGCGCATCATGGCCGTGACGCCGCGTCTGGCGGCCCGTCTCGGCCTGTCGCCGCCGGCCTGGCCGGTCGGCGGCGATTTCGTCGAAGCGCGCCTCTTCGCGTCAGACCGAGACGGGTATGTCCTCGTCGTCACGTCGCCGAACGGGGTCGTGACGCGTTATCTTCTGACAGCGCAGGCTCGCGACGACCTCGCCGACGCGGTCGCCGCCCGCACCGCCGCGGGCGGCCGGCTGACCGTCGTGGAGCGGCCGGACCTCATTGCGGAGCCCGCCAAGGGACAGTTCGTTCGCAACCAGACCATCGGCGCCGCCTTGATCTACGGTCCGTCGCTCGCCGCCCTGGCCAGCGACGGCACCGGCGCCGCTGCGCTCTACTGGGCGAGCGTGGGCACGACCTTCTTCGCCACAGCCGGATTCGTGAAGGACCACACCGTATCGAAAGCGCAGAACCACATTGCGACCGATGGGATCTGGCGCGGCGCCTTGATCGGCGCGGGCACCCTTCATCTCTTCGACGCGGACCCCGACGACAAGGCGGTCGCCGCCGCCACGCTGTGCGGGGGCCTGGCTGGAACGGTGGCCGGCTACCGTGGCGGTCGCCGGCTGACCGTGAGCGAGGCCCATGCGGCCACGTTCGGATCGACGTTCTGCGCCGCGACGACGGCCGGCATGATCGCCGCGACGGGCGGGTTCGCCGGCGACGACTCCCGCCTGGAGTTGGGCGGGCTCATCGGCGCCAGCCTGCTCGGATATCCGGTCGGCTTGCGTTACGCGCGCAACGCACGCTATAGCGTGACCGCGGGAGATGTCGGGATCCTCGGCTCGACGTCGATCATCGGCGCCATCGCCGGATCGTGGTTCATCGTCGGCCAGGGGGCCCGAGACGAAACCAACGCCCAGGTCATCACCGCCGGCTATCTCGCGGGAACCCTGATCGGCGACCGGTTGCTGGTCCGCCGCTACGATTTCACCGAGAGCGAGGCATGGCTCATGCGCCTCGGCGCCCTGGCGGGAAGCCTGATCGCGATGACGATCCCGATGGCCTCCCACACCGGCGACGACAGGGCCTACGTCGGGTTCGGCACGGCCGGAGCCATCGCCGGTCTTCTGCTCACGCACCGTCTGATCGAGCCCCGGCCGGATCCGCAGCGAACCCGCTAGAACGTGTACGCCAGCCCGATCGACATCGTCTGCCGGAGCTGACCGCTCTTGCGCACGGCCCCCGCCACGGGGTCGGGGTTCTGGATCTCGCCGCCGGCGACCACCGGCTTGACCGTCGTGTCGTACTTGTCGTAGACCCAGCGCAGGTTGAACTGCACGTTCAAGAGCCGCGTGATGCTGGCCTTGAAGTTGTTCTCGAAGTCGAAATCCGTCGTCAGGAAGTAGTCCGGCAGGTCGGGGCTGAGGCGCGCGTTGGCGCCCAGCGACCAGTCGAGGCCGTCGACATCGTCCTTGGCGCTGTAGAACAGCGCCTTGTAGACGCGCAGCACGCCGCGGTATTCGATGCGGTCCTGCAGCAGGCGGGTGTCGTAGTTCAGCACCAGCTCGAGACCGCCGTCGGTGCTCGATTCGCTGAGGACGGTATCGTCGGCCAGATCGCCGCGGTACTGGTCGCGTTGGCTGAGGCGGTAGGTGAAGCCGAGGCGCGACAGGAGCCGCCGATCGTCGTTCTCGATCAGCATGCGGCTGACGCCCGCCGAGATGAAGTACTCCATGGGATTGAAGGTGAAGTCGCGGCCGAAGCGGTCGGACTGATCGAGGAACTGGCTCGAGAAGCGCACGCCGAAGAACGGCGGCAGCGCCCAGTTCGTGTACCGCAGCAGCGACTCGAGCTTGATCTGGTCGGTCGACTTGTCCGGCCGGCGCCAGTACAGATTGTCGTTGCCGTCGCGCTCCTGCTGGTGGTTCTGGCCGAACGCCAGGTTGGCCGTGTTGAACCAGTGCCAGTATTCGCCGAGCCGCTTCTGGGCCACGCCGTCGAAGGTGGCCGTCCAGACCACGGCGCCCTTGTCGCCGCCGTTCCAGTTGCGCGTGTAGTAGCTCTGCAGGAGGTTCATGCCGACGGTGGCCCGCGTGCCCCAACGTCCGGCCGCGAAGGCCTCGTCGACGCTGTCCTCGGCCAGGGCGGGCGCACCGGACCAGCTCGCGCCGCCCAGCAGCAGGAAAGCAATCACGACGACGCGCCATTTGCTGCACATGGAGATATCCTTTCGTTGAGTGTGTAAGCTGGATGCTACTTCGCCTGCACCATGGTGACCACGCGCTGCGGGAACGGGATCTCGATGCCCGCCGCATCGAGCGCGTTCTTGATGCCCTGGACCAGATCGAAGCGCACGGTCCAGTAGTCGGCGCGGTTGACCCACGGCCGCACGACGAGGTTGACGCTCGAATCTCCCAGCTCGGCGACGGCGATGGTCGGCGCCGGCTCCGGCAAGACGCGGGCGTCGGCCTTGACGACGCCGCGGATGACCTCGATGGCCCGGCCCATGTCGTCGTTGTAGCTGATGCCGACGGTCAGATCGATGCGCCGCGTATCGTAGCCGGCGAAGTTCTTGATGATGCCCCCGTAGATCTTGCTGTTGGGCACCTCGATGCGGACGTTGTCCGGCGTGGCCAGCGTGGTCGTGAAGATGGCGATGTTCTTGACCGTGCCGGCCTCGCCGGCGACGTCCACGTAGTCGCCGACCTTGAAGGGGCGGAACAGCAGCAGCATCACGCCCGAAGCGAAATTGCTGAGGCTGCCCTGCAAGGCCAGGCCGACCGCGAAAGAGGCGGCGCCGAGCACGGCGATGAGCGACGCCGTCTGCACGCCGAAGCTGCCGAGCATCGCGATGAACACGAACGCCATGACCAGGAAGTAGACCAGGCTGGCGAGGAAGCCCGTCAGGCTCTCGTCCCAATGACGCGAGCTGCCCAGCTTGCGCACGCCGCGTCGGGCCTGGCCGGCGGCGACGCGTCCGATGATCAGGATCACGATGGCGCCGATGACGCGCAGGCCGTAGACCGAGGAGAACTCGACGAGGGTCGAGACCACGCGATCGAGAACTTCGGGCGCGTCGGCCACCAGATCGGAGGCGGACTTGACGGTCTCGTTCATGAGCGACCTCTCCTTCGCGATTCGGAGTCTCGGATTCACCCAATTGCTCGCGCAGCCCGCGACGGCATAACACGATGCACCTCGTCGGTGCAGCACCCCAACCTGCAGCCTTCAACGTACTGCCGACCGAGAGGATCGCCAAGCGGAAACGACTCGCGACGATGCACCGCGAGCTGACACGCAAGCGGCGCCGCGGACGGGATGTCCGCGGCGCCGCGTCGATCGGCCTGCCTGGGGGTTCAGCCGATCTTCAGTTCGGCGCTGCCGCGAGAGAGCCGGGCGGCGTAGCGGTCCTTGATGTACCGCCGGATCGCCAGCAGGGCGGGGCTGTCATCCGGCTCGTTGAACTCGATGCCGACCGAAGCGCCCCGTCGTGTCAGGTCGTCGAGGCTGAGATTCAAGCGGCGGACCACGGCCTGCAGCGTGACTTGGCCGAAACCCTCGGGCAGGTCGAAGACGCAGGCGACCGGCGCGCCGCCCTTGAAGCTGGAGATCATCGTGTTGCTCGCCAGGAGCAGCCTCGCGCCGGTGAAGCTCAGATCCAGGATGCGCATAGGGATCGGCTTGAAATCCAGCGAGGTGTCGCCCTGGCGCTGCACGGTGCCCAGCAGGCGCTCCGGCGGTTCCAGACGGAAGGCGCCGCGGCGTTGGCCATAGGTGACGGCCGACGGATACGTCAGCTCGAGCGTCGGCAGGGCGATGTCGTCGTCCAGCCAGACGCGGCTGTGGTCCATGACCTGGCAACTGCACTGCAGGAGTTTGTCCTGCAGGATGAACACGAGCGTGACTTTTTCGGGCACATCCTCGGCGCTCTCGAGCGAGGTCCGCCGCGCGCACGTCAACGCCAGCCGGTCGCTTTCGCTCTGGTTCGCGCTTCCCAGGAACGTGGCTTGCAGCAGTTCGAGCCGGTCGTTCTCGCCCTGGATCTTGACCTGGACATCGGCTCCCGACACCGCGAGGTGGTCCATGATGCGACGGATGACCTGGGGATCGGTGATCGATTCTTCCTTGTGACTCACCTTGACGCCCTGGCTCTGCGATAGGGTGTCGAGCAGCCACTCGCAACCCAGCAGGCGCGGCGCCAGATCGATGACCAGATCGAGGCGCCCCTCCGCCACCGCCGCCCGGAACAGGAAGTTGCGCACTCCGTCGCACTGCACCCGGAATCGCTCGCGGTCGTGGACCAGGAACTCCTGGTCCCCCGCCCAGGGCAGTCCGCTCTTGAGCAAGCTGCCGCGCACGACGCGGCAGAAGGCAGCCAGGCCGCCGGATACGTCCTGGTGCCTGGATCCAGTCGTCGCGGCAGGCAACGCCGCCGCGAAATGCTGCGCCAACCGTTCTTCGCAGCCCAGCAGCAGCCGGCGAACCGGTCCGCCCGCGAAGTGCGCCGCGGCCACGGACTGGAAGTTGAATTCCCGGCGATCGATCTGGACGAGGTCGCACGCCAGGATTTCGCCCGGCACGGCCGCGACGAGAGCGTCCAGAACCGCCCGGCAGATCGCCTGCAAGTTTTCCGTCAGATGCCTGTGCATGGGTACGGAACCCTCGTTTCCCGGTCGTGGCGCCGGTTGACCGGACGCTGGCCGGCAACTCGCGTCGAGCCGTCGATATTCTGGTATCGGCCGCCGGCGGCGGCGATTGAGCGGGAGTTGCGCGACATGGCGGCCGGCCGGGCCTCCGGGGGGTGGGCGGCAGTGCCAGACTAACGGCCCGGCGCCGGAGCCAGTCCGCGCGCGAGGGCGGCGATCAACGCGCCGGCCGCCGGCGACGCGGCGGTGACGATGCGCCGCCAACCGTGGTCGGCAGCGATACGGGCGGTCACCGGGCCGATGCAAGCCGCCAGCAACGTCGCCTGCCGGCCGTGCTCCCCGAAACCGGCAGCGTAGGCCCTCACCGCCGAACCAGACGCGAAGACCACGGCGTCGAGGCCGCCTCGACGCAGCAGGTCCACGGCCGTTGCCGAGGGAGGCACGCCGACGGTCCGATAGATGGTCCACGGCTGGACCACGGCCCCCAACTCGCGAAGGGTCGCCTCGACATCGTCGGCCGCCTGCTCGCCGCGCACGCGCAGGACCCGGCTGCCGCGCGCGATGCCCGCCTGCCGGAACGCGCGTGCCAGGCCGGCGCCGGTGGCTTCCGGCGGGCAGAGATCGGCCGCGTGTCCCAGTTCGGCCTGGACGGCATCGGCCGTGCCAGGGCCGACGACAGCGACGCGCAAGGCCGGCGGCAGCGCGACCGCGCCGCCGCGTTCGCTCAGCCGTCGGCGCAGATGACCCACCGCGCCCGGGCTGGTGACGACCAGCCAATCGAATTCCGCCGGGTCGAAGACGTCGCTCGGCGCGCCGGCCGGTTCGCCGCGCACGAGCGGACAGACGACAGCCTCCGCTCCCCGCGCCCGCAGAGCGTCGACCAGCGCGCGGGATTGCGCCTCGGCTCGGGTCACCAGGATCCGGCGTCCGCTCAGCACCTCGCCAGCTTCACTGTTCATCGCCCACCTGCCTGGGATCGGCGCGAAACCCGGAACGCATCACGGAACGGTCCGGCACAAGATAATCCCGGACGGCCTGGACAGGAGTGGTCGATCGGAGCCATTTTCCGTATCGTCGCTGGCGACGAGTACGGAGAACGCCCATGGCCGTCCGACGAGCATGTCACGCTGTACCCCGATGGGCGCCGCCCATGGCAGCCCAGGCGCGCGCCCGCCGCCTCGTCTGGCTCCTCGCCGTGCTCGGCGGCCTTGCCGCCTGCGGCGAGAGGCGCGACGGCGACCTGCTCGAGGTCCGCATGCTCGTCACCGAGACGCGCACCGACCACCTCGAACTGCCGGGACAGACCGTCCCGGCGACGATCGACACGATCACGCTCTGGCTGGGACCCGGCCTGGCGCGGCGCGACGCGCCCGAGGGCACGTACCTCGTCGACTTGCAGCGCGACCGTCTGACCTACGTCCAGCACGCGACACGCACCTGGGTGTCCGGATCCATCGCCGACGTGCAGCAGCTGTTCCACCGGCTGGCGACCGACACGCTCGATCAGCGGCGCGAGGAACGCCGCCTGCGTCTGCTGAAGATCATGCTCAACATGTCGGCGCGCGTCACGGATACCGGCGAGCAGGCGCGGATCGACGGCTACCGCAGCTCGCGCTGGATCGTCGAACAGCACCTCGGTGAACAGGCGATCATCAGCGAGCTCTGGCTCACGCGCGAGATCGATGTCGACTACGAGCTGCTGCACCACGCCGCACGGCCCGCGCTGCTCGCGGTGCCCGGCGGCGAGGCCGCCATGGCCGAGATGGCGCGATTGCGCGGCGTCCCGGTCCGTACGACGTCCGAACTGCGCCTGCTGGGCCGGGAGGGCCGCGCCGAGTCCCGCCTGCTGCGCGCCAGTCGGGTCCGCGTGCCCCGCGACTTCTTCGCGCCGCCGGCGGACTACCGGCCGAGCGTGCAGCCGGGACGCTGAGGCGCTGGCCCACGCGGTTTTCTTCGCTTCGCGCGACGATCCATGCTAAAATACTACCGAATGACTGGCGATTGGCCCTCCGCCGGCCGGCGGACCCGATCGCTGCAGCCTGCCGGCGGACCCGGCACCACACGCAAAGCGGCCAAGGAGCCGAGATGAGCATTCTTTTGCGAGCGGTCGCCGGCCTCGGCGCCGCGGCTCTGATCCTGAACCTCGCGGCCGCCCAGGAACCGTCCCTGGGCTGGTCGATCCTGCACGACGGCGGCGCGAACCAGAACGACGAAGGCGTCGCGGTGCTCTTCGCGGCCGACGGCCATCCCGTCGTCGGCGGCATGCGCACCGCGACCGGCAGCCGGTCCGATATCCTGGTGCGCAAGCTGGACCGCAACGACGGTTCGGTGCTCTGGACGCACGTCTACGCCGATCCCCAGGACAACAACATGGTGCTGGCCGATCTGGTGCTCGACCATCGGGGCGATCTGCTGGTCGCCGGCTACCTGAGCGCCTGCGACGGCTGAGGCGGCGGCGGCGACGACATCATCGTCCGGCGAGTGGACGGTGAGACCGGGCAGTTGGTCTGGTCCGAAACCTACTCGACGCTCTACAACGAACGCCTCGCAGCGGCCGCGGCCGACGCGCAGGGCAACCTCTACGTCGTCGGCCGGGCCTTCGGCACCGGCTTCTACGACATACTCGTCCAGAAGTACCACGAGAACACGGGCAGCCTCCTGTGGACGAAGACCATCGGCGGCCCGGCGGTGCTCGACGACGTGGGCTGGGACATCGCGGTCGACGGCCGGGGCCGCGTCGTGGTGTGCGGCCTGATCGGCACCACTCTCGGCACGGCCGATGCGGTGACGTTGGTCCTCGAACCCCAACTGGGCGAGGAAATCTGGCGCCGCCACTTGCCGGGCGCCGTCAACAACGTCGAAGTGCGCGCCGGCTGGCTCGCCATCGCCGACAACGACGACGTCATCCTCGGCACGCGCACCTGGCAAGCCGCGACGGGCTTCGATCTCCTCTTGCGACGCTACGCCGCCGACGACGGCGAGGACGTCTGGCAGCGCCGCTGGAACAGCGGCGGATCCGTGGCCGACGATCCGCGCGCCATGGTCCTCGACGCGGCCGGCGATGTCGTCATGGCCGGCGTCTCGGGCGGCAACTACCTCGTCGTCAAGTTCGACGGCGCGAGCGGCGCGCCGCTCTGGCACAGCGCCTACTCGGGCCCGCCCAACTGGTACGACCTCGCGACCTGCGTGGCCGTGGCGCCCGATGGCACGGTCGTCGCCAGCGGCTTCAGCGACGGCTCGGGCACGGGCTGGGATGTGGCCACGATCGGCCTGGCGCCGCACGACGGCGATCTGCTCTGGTCCCTGCGTTTCGACGCGCACGGACAGAGCGATGAGGCCCGCGCCGTGGCCGTCGGTCCGGATGGCGGCGTCGTGGTGATCGGATACGGGTACAGCTATGGGTCGGGCAGCGATCTGCTGGTCCTGTACTACGAAGGCGATTCGGCGGCGCCGGCGCCGCAGCCCGGTCCGCCGGCGCCGGCCGTGCTGACCGGCGCCTGGCCCAATCCGTTCAACCCGCGCGTGAACCTGAGCTTCGCCCTGGCAGCGGACGGCCCGGCGCACCTGGCCGTGCACGATCTGCAAGGCAGGCTGGTCGCGTCGCTCGCCGAGGGCATGTGGTCAGCGGGCGTGCACTCCGCGAGCTGGGACGGACGCGATCGGCTGGGCCGGCCAGCCCCCAGCGGCGCCTACGTGGCGATCCTACGCGCCGGCGGACAACGGTCGAGCCTGAAGCTGCTGCTCAACAAGTAGTGATCTGGAACGGCCAAACCAGACCAGGCCCGCCGCCGCGAACGACCAAGCAAAGGCCCCCTCCGCAGAGGGGGCCTCGCTATCGAGAAACGGACGATCGCGGTCAGACCCTACGGAGTGACCGGCCCCGCTGTCGCGGGTTGGCGCCTTTCGGCGCCAGAGCCGCATACGACGAAGGGAGCCGGCCATGTCGAGCATAACCCACGTTGGACTGATGGCCTATCTCGGACTGGTGCCCAGCGAGCGCAGCAGCGGCTGTGCTAGCAGCGTCGCCGCATGTCCGCCCGCGGGAAGCACCACAACACGATCGTCGCGGCGATCGCACGGATGCTGGTCGGGTACCTGTGGGAGACCCTCCACGACGCGCAGCAGGAGGCCGCCTGAGATGAACGGCGAGAACGAAGGCAACCGGACTGGGTGGGCGACGGCGGGGACGATCCTGAGAACCCGCGTATATCGGAGTGACACGTCGGCGAAGAGCCCCGCTGCGCCCACCCGGCTCACTGTCCGTTCCGAAGAGAGAAAAAGGCCGCCTCCCCGGAGGAAGACGGCCCTTGACAATGGGTCACTCCATATCAGCGGTACAGCGTCTTGACGCTGCTCCAGCTCGAATTCTGCGTGGCGATCGGAGCATCGATCCACACCGTCGTCAGGCTGCAGCTCGAGTAGCCGTCGATGATCAGGTAGTACCAGCCGTCGGCGGCGGCGGTGTAGGTGATAGTCTCGATCCCGCCGGTGAAGGTCGCGTCTGCGCCTGCGACGCAGGTGCCCGACAGGTCGCTGCAATCGGTCGCCAGCCAAATCGCCGAATCGTGCGCGCCCTGCTGCGAAGCGACGAAGGTCTGCCCGGCGGTCAGGTAGATCTTGTAGACCACGTCGTTCCCGTTGCTGCTGTAGCCGGTGCAGCTCGACGGGTACACGCCGGCGCTGTAGCTGTTGCTGGCAAGGCAGAGGTCGACCTGGAACATCGTCAGGCCCTGCTCCTGCAGGTCGATGGCGTCCTCGCAGAGGTCGTTCGTCGGCGGCGGCGGCGGCGGCGGCGGGTCGTAGCCCGTGCCGTCGTCGATCGTCACCGCGTCCAGGACGTGCAGGTCGCCGTCCACGCCCAGGTAACGGAAGGTGATGGTGATGGTGTCGCCGTCGTAGGGCGACAGGTCGATGGAGAACTTCTCCCAGGTGAACTGCTGGTTGGTGGCGCTGTCGAAGTCGAAGACGGTCACGCCGTTGATCTCGACGGTCTCGGCCACGAAGTCCGACCAGGAATCCTGCCGGCTGCCGGCCATCCAGAAGCTCAGGACGTAGTTGCCGCCATCCACGTCGACCGCGTAGTCGAAGGAGATGGTCTCGTTCTGCCAGACGGTCAGGTCATAGCCGACGAACGCGCAGTACGCGCCCTCGAGCGAGCCGACGGAGGTGGCGTTCGAAACGCCCCAGGTGCGCGAGGGGTTGGTGATGCCCTGGGTCCAGGTCGGCGGGATGACGCCTCCCTCGAAGCCCTCGAAGAAACTGCGCCCGTCGAACGCGGGCCCGTGGATGCGGTTCATCTGCAGGAAGGTCTCGATGTCCATCCGCTGGTCTTGCTTGGGTGTGCCGGCCATGGCCGCACCGGCCATGATGAGGATCAGCATCCCGATCACTACTTTTCTCATCAGCTTGGCTCCTTGAAGTTGATCATGAAATGCGGCCTGCTGGCTGACGCACCCACGCGCCTGTCACACACCGCGTGCGCCGCTAATTATGCCACGATTTTTTGATGCCTTCAATTGAATAAATGATGTTAAACCATAGCAATGTGGTGTCCGATCGGCCCCGGCATGATCGAGGTCCTTTGCAAACGACGGCCCCCCTCCGCGGAGGGGGGCCGCACTACCGAGAATCAGACGGTCGCGGTTACCGGTACAGCGTCTTGACGCTGCTCCAGCTCGCGTTCTGCGTGGCGATCGGAGCATCGACCCAGACGGTGGTCAGGCTACAGCTGGACCAGCCATCGATGATGACGTAGTACCAGCCGGCGGTCGTCGCCGTGAAGTTGATGGTCTCGATCCCGCCGGTGAAGGTCACATCGGCGCCGGCGACGCAGGTGCCCGCCGGATCGCTGCAGTCGGTCACCAGCCAGATCGCCGAATCGTGCGCGCCCTGCTGGGAGATCGTGAAGTTCTGGCCGGCCGCGAGGTAGATCTTGTAGACGACATCGTTGCCGTTGGAGCTGTAGCCGGTGCAGCTCGCGCCATGCTCGGCGGCATTGTAGCTGTTGCTGGCCAGGCACAGGTCGACCTGGAACATCGTCAGGCCCTGCTCCTGCAGGTCGATGGCGTCCTCGCAGAGGTCGTTCGTCGGCGGCGGCGGCGGCGGCGGCGGGCCGGCGGCGATGCTCACCGCGTCGAGGTGATGGTCGGCGCCGTCGTTGCCGTCATAGACGAACGAAATCGTCACGAGCTGCTGGTCATACGCGGACAGGTCGATGGACACGATGTCCCAGATGAAGTTGCCCGCGGTGAACGAGTCGTAGAAGCTCCAGACCTCGACGCCGTCCACCTCGACCGTGAAGTCGGCGTTCATCGTCCAGTACGTGCTGCCCATGGTGGCGAAGCTCAAGTTGTATTCATCGGCGGCAACGTCGATGAAGTGCTGGAACGACAGGACCTCGTACTGGTAGCTGGCGTCCTGCCAGGGGATGCGGGCGGCTGCTGCGCCTTCGAAGTAGCTCACGAAGTCCTGCAGCCAGGTGTACGACGGGTTGGTGATCGTGTGCGTCCATCCGGCCGGCGGGAAGGCGCCCTCGAAGCCCTCGACATAGGCCAAGACGGCCGGCGAACGGAAGCCGGCGGGGCCCTTCAAGGTCTTGGGGTTGTCTTCCTTGGCGACGGCGAGGCCCGTGAAGGCCACGGCCAGGACGAGCACGAGGAAGCCCAAAGTTAGCTTTCTCATCGACTTAACTCCTTTTTGCTGGAACCCTTGGCATGCTCGAATGTCGACAGTTCTCGGCAGTTTTGGGATTGTAGCATGGATATAACCATTGGTCAACTCCCTGGTGGCACAAATATCCCGTTGTCGCGCAACGTTTAACGACGCGCCTGCGATCTTGCCGGACGGCGGGTGCCAAGAACGGAAAATGACCCTACGTTGGACCCGCCGCGGCGCCGCCGCTTGCGCCTGCCGCGGCGCTGGTGCACCGAACACGGAGACGACCCGACCCATGGCCCAACAGTACATCTTCACGATGCAGGGACTGCGCAAGATCGTTCCCCCCAACCGCGTCATCCTCGACGGCATCTGGCTCAGCTTCTTCCCGGGCGCCAAGATCGGCGTCATCGGCCTGAACGGTTCGGGCAAGAGCACTCTGCTGCGCATCATGGCCGGCGTGGAGACCGAGTTCGAAGGCCAGGCCTTTCCCGACCCCTCGGTCAAGGTGGGCTGGCTGCCCCAGGAGCCCGAGCTGGATCCCTCGCAGGACGTCAAGGGCAACGTGCTGCAGGCCGTGCGCCACGTCCAGGACATGGTCGACCGCTTCAACGCGATCTCCCAGCGCATGTGCGAACCCGACGTCGGCGACGACGAGATGACGGCCCTGATGGCCGAGATGGGCGAGCTGCAGGACAGGATCGACGCGGTCGAGGGCTGGGAATTGGACCGCCACCTCGAGGTCGCGATGGACGCCCTGCGCTGTCCGCCCGGCGACCAGGACGTGCGCACGCTCTCGGGCGGCGAGAAGCGCCGTGTGGCGCTCTGCCGCCTGCTGCTCGAGAAGCCCGACCTGCTGCTGCTCGACGAGCCGACCAACCACCTCGACGCCGAGTCGGTGGCCTGGCTCGAGAAGCACCTGCGCGAGTACCACGGCACCGTCGTGGTGGTCACCCACGACCGCTACTTCCTGGACAACGTCACCGGCTGGATCCTCGAGCTGGACTACGGCAAGGGCATCCCCTGGGAGGGCAACTACTCCAGCTGGCTGGAGCAGAAGCAGGAGAAGCTGCGCCAGCAGGAGAAGGCCGACCAGAAGCGCCTCAAGACGCTCGAGCGCGAGTTGGAGTGGGTGCGCACGGCGCCGCGCGCGCGCCACAAGAAGAGCAAGGCGCGCCTCGGCCAGTACGAGGAGCTGGTGCAGCAGGAGCGCGGCCTGCGCCAGAAGGCGGCGCAGATCCGCATCCCGCCCGGCCCCCGCCTCGGCGAGGTCGTGGTGCACGCCGCGAAGCTGCGCAAAGCCTACGGCCAGAAGCTGCTCTTCGACGATCTGAGCTTCGACCTGCCGCGCGGCGGCATCGTCGGGGTCATCGGCCCCAACGGCGCGGGCAAGACCACGCTGCTGAACCTCATCACCGGCAAGGAGAAGCCCGACGCCGGCGAGCTGCGCCTCGGCGAGACCGTGCAGCTCGCCTACGTCGACCAGACCCGCGACGACCTCGATCCCGAGAAGTCCGTCTACGACAACATCGCCCAGGGCACCGAGGAGCTCGACCTCGGCGGCGTGATGGTCAACAGCCGCGCCTACTGCGCCGGTTTCAACTTCAAGGGCGCCGACCAGCAGAAGAAGGTGGGCGTGCTGTCGGGCGGCGAGCGCAACCGCGTGCACCTGGCCAACCTGCTCAAGTCGGGCGCCAACCTGATCCTGCTCGACGAGCCGACCAACGACCTCGATGTCGACACGCTGCGCGCGCTCGAGGACGCGCTGCTCGACTTCGGCGGCTGCCTGGTCGTCGTCAGCCACGACCGCTGGTTCCTCGACCGCATCTGCACGCACGTGCTGGCCTTCGAGGGCAACAGCGAGATCCGCTGGTACGAGGGCAACGTCTCGGACTATCTCGACGACCGGCGGCAGCGGCTCGGCGTCGAGGCCGAGCGGCCGCACCGCATCGTGTACCGGCGGCTGGAGCGTTAGGTTCGGACGGACGGAGGTGGGGAACTCCGGTTGGCTCTGCCCCCGGCGCCACGCGAACCGACGCCAGCCTGCTTGACAACGGCTATCCGGCGGAGAGACGAGCCGCTGTTCGGTTCTTCCCGCGGCGGGAGACTCGCGATCTCACGCCCGCTCATCGATGACGCTTGCGAATTCCCGCCGGAGCCACGCGCGCGCCAGGGCCCAATCGCGCTTGACGGTGGCCGGGCCGATCTGCAGCGCGGAGGCGGTTTCCTGCACGGTCAGGCCGGCGAAATAGCGGCATTCGACAACCCTCGTCGCACGCTGGTCGAGAGTCGCGAACCTGTCCAGCAACTCGTCGAGAAGAATGATGAAATCGGTGTCGTCGTCAGAGCCGGGGGCGGCGACTTGCAGGCCCTTGGTGAGCGGGAGATTCACTGCGTCGCTGCCTCGCTTGAGCCGCTTGCGGTCGCGCGCGTGGTTGACCAGGATGCGGCGCATGGCGAGCGATGCGATTCCCAAAAAATGACCGCGTCCCTGCCAAGTGATCTGGGTCTGGTCCACGAGCTTGAGGTAGGCTTCATGGACCAGCGCGGTCGGATTCAGGGTATGGCTATCCCGTTCTCGCATCAAATGGCGTTCGGCCAGTTCATGCAACTCGTCGTAGATCAGCGGCAGCGCCCGTTCCAGGACGGCCACCTCGCCCGCCTCGGCGGCGGCCAGCAGCGCCGTGACTGGGGATGATTTCATCGCGCTTCCTTCCGAAGCGTGTCCAGCGAATCCAGCTGCGACTGCACCGCGACAGTATCTAGTCCGGCTCCGACCTGAATCGCGTGAGCTTCGCGAAGCAGAGGTTCGGCCTGATCGCGATGCCCCGCTGCCAGGAGCACGCGCCCTAGTGCGAAGGCTCCGTCGCCGATGTAGGGATGGCCCGGCGGTAGCGCCATGCGGTCGATGGCCAGGCATCGCCACAGGTGGCGCGCGGCGCGCTGGAGATCGCCGCGACTCTCGGCGACCAGCCCCAGATTGTAGTATCCGGCCGAGACGCTCGCATGGTCCGGGCCCAACGCTTCCTCCCAGATCGCGATCGCTTCGGTGAACAGGGCCTCGGCGCTTTCGAGATCGCCGCGATCGCGCAGCAGCCGCGCCAGATTGTTCAGCGTGTTCGCCACGTAGGGATGGCGCTCGCCGAGCGCTTCGCGACGGATGTCGAGCGCCTCGCGGAACAGCGAAT
>CAZJWO010000042.1:0-28698 GCA_964549735.1 uncultured Fibrobacteraceae bacterium
CAACAACACCCTACCCTACACTCTTTCCCTACACGACGCTCTTCCGATCTCGTCCGTCGAGATCCAGCTCGCGCGCGAGCTCGACCGCGGTGCGCGGCCCGGCCTGCAGCGCGGCGAAGACGCCGAGGTGGTTCGCCGCCAGCAGGATGATCGCGTCCTGGTAGCCGGCGGACATCTGATCGAGGAAACGCCGCGGATCGTTCATCTCAGCTCCCGGACGAGATGTCGCAAGGATCAGAAGAAGACGCTGAACGTGGCGACGAACGGCGACGAGTCGCCGAGCACGAACTTGGCCTCCAGGGCCGCCGCCGTGCGCTTGCCGAGCTTCAGGTCGATCCCGGCGCCGAGGTTCACGTCGAGGCTGCTGTTATCGAAGTCGGTGGCCAGGCGCAGGCCGAGCAGCGGATAGAGCCGGCGCGGCAGAGGTTCGGCGAGACGCAGGTGGAGGTCGCCGTCGAACGCCAGGTAGGAGCCGTCGAAGAAGTACGTCAGGCCGGTCGAGAGGTCGCTCCCCCGCAGAAGGAAGGGACGCAGCCAGCGCGCCTGCACCCCGAAATCCTCGAAGTCCGAAAGGCTGACGCCCGCGGTGAAGGTGGCGGCCGCAACAGGGGTCGCAGCGCTCGGGAGCAACCCGACGCTCAGGGTCAAGACGAGGGCGCTGGCGGCGAGCACACGCATGATCGGTCCTTTCGTCGCGGCACGACCTGCCACGGGTTCCCGGCGGCCGCCAGAACGCGCCGGTGGCCGCCGGATAGCGATTCTCCCATGATAGCTGTTCCTTGACGCTTGACCAGCGGAGGTGGGCGTATGTTCCGTCGGCTTGCCGGCCAGGTCTTTCTGCTGAGCTTGGTGCTGGCGCTCATGGTGCTGAACCACGCGGGCGACGAGCTGCCGTCGCGTGTGGCGTCGCATTACGGCGCGGATGGCACCGCCGACGGCTGGATGGACCGCGATGCGTTCGTGCGGCTCTTCGCGCTGCTGGTCGGCGGACTGTCGGCGCTGTGGCTGGTCTGGGCCTGGCTCGCGCCACGGCTGCCCGCGGCCGCGCTGAACCTCTCGCATCGCGACTTCTGGCTCGCCCCGGAGCGGCGCGCCGTGACGGTGCGGCGGTTTCGAGATCTGATGCTGGCGATCGGCGCCGTCACGAACCTGTTCTTCTGCGGTCTTCTGCAACTGACCGTGGTCGCGAACCGTCTGCCCGAGCCGCGGCTCAGCGCTTGGTTCTGGGTCCTGACGGTCGTCTACCTGGGTTTCGTGGCGGGCTGGGTCGTGTGGTGGCTGCGGACCTGGCGCGCAAACGATGAGATCGGTACGATCTCGCACCAACGCAGCGGAAGAGATAGAAAATGAAGACCTGTCGAGCGTCGTTCCGAACCAGGACGCCAGCCCTGGTCGTTGTACATCTCGTCGCGTCGCTCGCCCTCTTGGCGTGGCCGTTGGCGGGCCGCGGCGCTGCCGCCGAGGTCGCCGCCGCGGCGAACGCCGAGCCCGCGAGCGTCGACACCCGCGGCCGACTCGAGATCCGTTCGGCCGACGGCGACTTCCGCTGGCGTGTGGACGGTCGCGTGCACGCCGATATGAACTGGTACCAGGACCACGGCGGGGTCGACTTCGGCAGCGGCAGCCAGCTCCGCCGCGCGCGCCTGGGCATGAACGGCACGCTCTGGCGCCACTGGGAGTTCAAGTTCCAGTACGACTTCACCGGCAGCGGCCGCGCCGGCGTGCAGGACGCGTTCATGCAGTACACCGGCCTCGCGCGCACGACGCTCACCGTCGGGCACTTCAAGGAGCCGCTGAGCCTCGAGGTCCTGATCGGCGCGAACGACGTGCCGTTCATCGAACGTTCGCTGCCGTCGGTGCTGTCGCCGGGTCGCAGCCTGGGCCTGGCCGCGAATCGGCTGTTCGGCGCCCGGATGACCGGCACGCTCGGCCTCTTCGGCGAGGGCATCGCCAAGCTGAGCGACACGGACCTCGCCACCGAGGGCCTCGACGAGGGCTGGGCCGTCACGGGGCGCCTCGTCGCCACGCCGATCCGCTCCGAACGCCGCCTGCTGCATCTCGGCGCCGCCGCCAGCTACCGCCGCGCCAACGATCACGGCGGCACGCACGTCGCGACGCCCTTGCGCATCCGCCAGCGCCCCGAGGCGAGCGTCACGAGCATCCGGCTCATCGACACCGGCGACCTCGCCGACGCGGAATCGCTCGAGACCTGGGGCCTGGAGGCCGCCTGGATCTGCGGACCGCTCTCGCTGCAGGGCGAGTACCTGGGCATGACGATCGCCCGCGGCACGCCCGGCTTCGTCGATCCTGCGATCGCCGGTTTCTACGTGATGGCCAGCTGGCTGCTCACGGGCGAGACGCGGCGCTACGACGCCACGAGCGGCACGGTCCGCAACCCGCGCGTGCAGCGGGCCGCCGGGTTGGGCGGCAGCGGCGCCTGGGAATTGCTGGCCCGGTATAGCCGGCTTGATCTGACGGATCAGGCGGACAGTCCCGGCGGCGTCCTCGGCGGCCGCGAGGACAACGTCACGCTGGGCGTGACGTGGTATGCGAACGACAACCTGCGGTTCATGGTGAACTACGTGCGGGTGCTGGAGCTGGAGCGCCCGGGCCACGCCTACGACGGGGTCGAGCCCGGGATCGTGCTGCTCAGGACGCAGGTGATCTGGTAGGCGGCGTCGCGAAATCGGAGGCCGGAGAGCCGGGGGACCGGGACCGCGCGATGCACGAGGCGATAGCGTAGCGAAGTCCAGAGGGATACCGTTCGTGGACACACGTTGTGGCGGCCCGGCCCCCCGACGTCTTTCCCCTCCGTGGGCCTGGCGATCCTGGCGTCAGCCTCTCCTTCCCCACCGAAGCTCCGAGATGGCTGCCGGCCGCAGCCTGGACAGGATGGCTCGCTCGCTGCGGCCGGCGACTGCCAGCACGCGGGAGTCTAGGCAGCGCGAGTTCGATAGGCCGGAACGGAATTCCGATTTTCAGCAGCGGCTGGCTGTGATAGCATTCCGCGAGACGGAACGGTGCTGCGGGATGATCGCACGCTGCGCGAACGTCCGCGCGTTCGCGGGGCGGACCGCCGCCCGACCGCCCCGGCGATTCCTTCGGCCGGCAGGAGCGACCATGCCGCGCAAACGCAGCCCCGACACGTCGTACGGCCAGAAGCTGGTGACGCTCTTCGCGCGGCTCCTGTTCTCGGGCGAATGGCACGGCTTGGCCGGCCTGGCCCGCGAGCTGGACTGCAGCAAGCAGACCGTGCTGCGCCTGATCGACGACATCACCCTCAGCTACCACATCAAGCTCGAGACCGACCTGCGCGGCGGGCGGCGCTACTTCCGCATCCGCCGCAGCGTGCCGGCCGAACCCGCCGCCATGCTGACCCCGCAGGAGATGGACGCCCTGCTGATGTGCCGCGCCTTCACCCGCCATCTGCTGGGAAACGACGGCTTCCAGCAGGCCGAGCGCGCGCTGGTCAAGGCGTCGCAGCTCCTGGCGGACGACGACGGCGAGGACGGCGCTCTGGGCGGCTCGCGTTTCGGGGTCTTCCGTCCGGGGTCGATCGATTACACGCCGTACCTCGGCTACCTGCAGACGGTGACCGAGGCGATGCGGGAGCGCCTCGTCTGCGAAGCCACGTACCGCCGGCCGGGCCAGCGCCGTGCCAAGACGTTCCGCTTCAAGCCGCTGAAGGTCTTCTCTTGGCGCGAGACGATCTACGTGCACGGCCGTTACGCCGCGATGCCCGGCCAGAAGTTCCAGGACCCCGGCCACGATCCGCTCTGGGCGCTGCAGCGATTCAAGGATCTGCGCAAGACCGACGTCGCCTTCAAGCCGCCCGCGGACTACGACTTCGAGAAGGCGCTGAACCTCGAATTCGGGATGCTGCGGGGCGATCCGTTCCGGGTCGTGGCCGAGTTCACCGACTGGGCGGCCGATTACGTGGCCGAGCGGCAGTGGTCGCCCGGGCAGACGCTCGAATGGCTGCCGGGCGGCGTGCTGCGGCTGAGCTACGACGCCGTGTCGCTGCCCGAGGTCGTGACCTGGGTGCTCAGCTTCGGCGCGATGTGCCGCGCGATCGGACCGGCGGAGTTGGTGCAGGGGGTCAAGGCCAGGCTGGCCGAGGTGGAAGCCGTGTACGACACGACAACGCGGCAGGACGAGGCGGCGGCCGGCGCTGCGGCCTCGCGAGGGCGCCGCGCATGAACGGCGACGGAGGGCGAGGCTCGTTGGGCGACCAGCTGTCGCGCATCGTCCGTCGCTGGATCGCCGAAGGGTGGCAGTCTGGCGACCCCGGCGTCGTCGACGCGCTGCACGCGCCGGATTTCGTCGACCACGACCCCGGCGGCCGGCCACCGGACAACGCCGGCTTCAAGCGAGGCATCGCCGATCTGTACGCCGCCTTCCCGGATCTTCGCGCCCGCGTCGAGGATCTGGTCGTCGACGAGACGAACGCGACGGTGGCCGTGCGCTGGTCGGCCGCCGGCACGCACACCGGCCCGTACCTCGGCGCCGCGCCGACGGGCCGGCGCATCTCCTTCAAGGGCATCGAGATCGTGCGCATCCGGGACGGGCGCATCGTCGAGCGCTGGGGCGAGTGGGACGGGATCGACCTGCTGGCGCAGCTGGGACGTCCGCACCCATGACGCGACCGGCACAAGCCTCCCTCGCGAGCGCATTGCAATGCCGCTGCCGAATTGGTAAGCTCCTGTCGCGGGGCCCGTGACAGGAAGTCTCGCGCCGGTTGTCGCCTCTGCTTGCGTATCCACCTCGTCGTCCGTCGGTCGGCAGCAACCTACCGGCACGCAGCGCCCCGGGGAGGTGCGCCATGGACGCGAGCGACGACCGCACGTCCGACGGAGACGAACCGAAGATCGACCACGACGCGACGATCGCCGCACGGGCGGAACATCCCGGTCAATCCATCGACGAATTCAAACTGCTCGCGCCGCTCGGCGAAGGCGGCTTCGGCATGGTCTGGCTGGCGGAACAGCGCGAGCCGGTCAAACGCCGGGTTGCCCTGAAGATCATCAAGTTCGGCATGGACACCCGGCAGGTCATCGCCCGCTTCGAAGCCGAACGGCAGGCGCTGGCCATGATGGACCACCCGCATATCGCGAAGGTCTTCGCTGCCGGCGCGACGGCTTCCGGCCGCCCGTATTTCGTCATGGAACTTGTCAAGGGCGTGCCGATCGTCGAGTACTGCGACAACGAAAAGCTCGACCTGCGACGCCGTCTCGATCTGTTCGTCGGCGTCTGTCGCGCGATTCAGCACGCGCACCAGAAGGGGATCATCCACCGCGATATCAAGCCGTCGAACGTGCTCGTGGCCCTCCAGGACGGTGCGCCGGTGCCGAAAGTCATCGATTTCGGCATCGCCAAGGCGACCGGTACGGAGCTGACCAAGAAGACCCTGTTCACCGAGCAGCGCCAGATGATCGGCACCCCGGCGTACATGTCGCCAGAACAAGCCGAAATGACGGGGCTGGACATCGATACGCGCAGCGACATCTACGCACTCGGCGTGCTCCTGTATGAACTCATGACCGGCACGACACCCTTCGATACGCGTGAGCTGCGCCAGCGAGGGTTCGCCGAGATGATGCGCGTCATCTGCGAACAGGAGCCGCGTCGACCCTCGACCCGGCTGTCGGAACTGGGCGATTCGGCGCTCGTTGCGGCCGTAGCGCGGCGGGCGGACGTCAGGAAGCTGCGGTTGGCGCTGCGCGGCGATCTGGATTGGATCGCGTTGAAGTGCCTGGAGAAAGACCGCACCCGACGCTACGAGACCGCCGCCGCGCTTGCCGAGGACATCGAAAAGCACCTGCGCCACGAACCAGTCGCGGCCGGGCCTCCGAGCGCGCGTTACCGGCTACGCAAATTCGTCCGGCGCAACCGGGTCCAGGTCGCTGCCGTCGCGGTGGTCGCCGTCGCGCTGGTACTGGGCGTGGTCGGCACCAGCCTGGGGCTGGCGTGGGCGTTGCGGGAAAAGGCGCACGCGCTGGCGGCCGAGACCGCGGCGCGACAGGTCGCCTTCTTCCAGGCGGAACAGCTGAGCGATGTCGATCCGCAGCTGATGGGGCTTCGCTTACGGACGGACCTGCTGGCCGAGCGGCGTAACCTGAACGCGTCGCGAGGCGCGGACGACGCTACGGCAGCGGCGGAAATGGCGGCACTGGAAGCATCGCTGGCCGGGGTGAATTTCACGAATGTCGCGCTGGCGAGCCTCGACGAGAATATATTCGCGCGCGCGCTCGCGGCGATCGATGCGAAATTCAGCGACCAGCCGCTCGTCAAGGCGCAGCTTCTACAGACGGTGGCGACGACGACGTTCGAACTCGGGCTAACCGAGCGCGCCGGGGCTCCGCAAGAGGAAGCGCTGGCCCTCCGACGCCGGCTACTGGGCGATGAACACGCGGAGACGCTCGAATCGTCCTACGCCATGGGCGTGTTGCTGATCCGGCAAGGTCGCAAGGAAGACGGAGAAGCGCTTCTGCGCGCTAGCGCCGCGACGAGCCGCCGTGTTCTGGGGGACGATCACACGGTGACGCTCAGCTGCCTGTTCAGCCTGAGCGACATGCTCGGCGAACAGGGTCGTTTCGCCGAAGCCGAACCGCTGGCGCGCGAGGTGCTGGCCGCCCGCCGGCGGATTCTGGGCGAAGGACATCCGAACACGTTGGCTGCCGTCAGCAATCTGGGTTTGCTCATGCAGGGGATGGGCAGGTTGGCGGAGGCGGAGCCGTACTTGCGAGAAGCGCTGGCGTCGAGGCGGCGCACGCTCGGCAATGAAGACCGCCACACGATTCTGTCCCTCAACAACCTCGGCGCGCTATTATTGGAACAAGGCAAGCTCGCTGATGCGGAACCTTGTTTTCGCGAGTCGCTGGAGCTCCATCGCCGCGTCCTGGGCGACGAGCACCCGGGCACGCTCGACGTCGCGAGCAATCTCGGCTACCTGCTGGCCAAGCAGGGCAAGCACGACGAAGCGGAGCCGTACTATCGTCAGACGTTGGCCTCACGCCGGCGAATTCTAGGCGACGAGCATCCGCGCACGCTGATCTCGATCAACAGCATGGGTTACTTGTTCTACCAGCGAGGCGAGTACGATGTCGCCGAGCCGTACTTTCGCGAGACCCTGGCGGTCCGTCGCCGGGTTCTCGGCCCCGAGCATCCGCAGACCCTGAACGCCCAGGTCAACCTGAGCGCGCTGCTACGCGACGCCGGGCGCCTGGCGGAGGCGGAGCGGCTCGGCGTCGAGGTCATCGACGGTCTGCGGCGGGCGCTGCCGGCGGGGCATTGGCAGATAGCGGGCGCCCTCAATTCGCTGTCGCGAACGCTTGTCGCGCAGCGCCGCTTCGCCGCGGCGGAGCCGTTGTTGATCGAGGCGCAGACCATCGTCGAATCCTCTCTCGGCCCGGCGCACCAGCATTCGATCGCGAACATGAAGGCGTTGGTTGACCTCTACGACGCCTGGTCCGCCTCGGACCCGGCCGCCGGCGGCGCGGCCAAGGCCACGGTCTGGCGCGAACGCCTGACGGCGGCAGGCGCGACGCGTGAATAGTGCGCCCTGCAGCAGGGTACCGATGAGACCGAACCGCGAGGAGGTTCCGCGATGGCCGCCAACGCACGGCTCTCCCTGCCCGAAGAGATCATGCTCCTGGTCCTGCGCGATCGCGAGGGGACCGTCGCCGGAGCCGACCGCTACCACTACGCGGTCGGCGGCGCCGTCCTCGCCGAGCTCATGTTGCAGCAGCGCGTCGCCGTCGAGACGGACGGCAAGAACGCCAAGAAGCAGTACGCACGCGTCGTCGATGCCAGGCCGCTCGGCGATCCCCTGCTCGACGAATGTCTGGCCCGGATGGCCGCGGCCAAGAAGCGCGCCCGGCTCCAGACCTGGGTCAGCCGCTTCGCCAACACGAAGCGCCTCAAGCATCTGGCGGCGGGGCAGCTCGTCCGGCGCGGCATTCTGCGCGTCAGCGAGGACAAGGCGCTGGGGATCTTCCGGCGCACGATCTATCCCGAGCTCGACCCGCGTCCCGAGCGCTCGCTGCTGCAGCGGCTGCAGAAGGCGATCTTCGACGAGGGCGGCGAGGTCGACGTCCGCACCGCGATCCTGATCTCGCTGGCGGGCGGCGCCGACCTCCTGGGTCTCGTCTTCGCGAAGAAGGATCTGAAGCGCTGCAAGACGCGCATCGCGCGGATCAGCAACGGCGAACTCGTCGGCAAGGCGACCCGCGAGGCCATCGAGGCCATGCGCGCCGCGGTCATGGTCGCCTGCATCATGCCGGCGATCATGGCCAGCTCGGCCGCGTCGCACTGAGCGGCGCAGCGCGCGAGCGACGGCCGCCGCTCGCGCGCGCGGTGCGGCCGCGATACCGCCGCCCGGCAGCCCTCGCCATCTCCTACCGGACAGTAGGATTTGAAACCCGGCTTTCTTTTGACCAGGTTGGTGGCATCGACGCGCGGGAGGGGAATCGCGCCGTTGGCGGGCCTTCTCGCGCTCTGACTGGCGTACGCCGGACGAGAGGACAGGAACGATGCCACGCCACTACGGTTCCGCGAATGGCCGCCCCGCCGGCCTGATGGTCGCCGCCCTGGTCATCCTCCTTGCGTCGATCGTCTTGCCCGGTTGCCGGAAGAGTGACGCCGAGTACGCCGCGAAATCGGTCGAGCCGCCGGCGCTGTTGAACGTCTCCTACGACCCGACGCGCGAGTTGTACTGGGAGTTCAACCAGGCTTTCTGCCGCCATCTGGAAGAGACGACCGGCCAGAAGGCCGCCGTCCGGATGTCGCACGGCGGTTCGGGAAGCCAGTCCCGCGCGGTCATCGACGGCTTGCAGGCCGATGTCGTCACGCTCGCCCTGGCGTACGATGTCGACGCGATCGCCGCCGCAACGGATCTGCTGCCGCGCGACTGGCGGCAGCGGCGGCCCCACGGCAGCTCGCCCTACTACTCGACGGTCTCGTTCCTGGTGCGCAAGGGCAATCCCAAGCAGATCCGTGACTGGGACGACCTCGCGCGCCCCGGCGTCCGGGTCGTGACGCCCGATCCCGCGACCAGCGGCGTCGCCCGTTGGAACTACCTCGCGATGTGGGCTCACGTCATGCGGCGGGAACTGGGGCCGGACTACGCCGCGATCCTGGCGGATCCCACGCAGGTCGACGCGGTCGCGACAGCGCAGGAGCATGCGCGCGCGTTCGTGGCCAAGGTCTTCGGCAACGTGCCGGTGCTCCATCGCGCGGCCCGCGAAGCCACCGAGAATTTCGTCCACAAGCACATCGGCGACGTCCTCATCAACTGGGAGAACGAGGTCCTGCTCGTCGCCCACAAATGGGATAGCAAGGACCTGGAGGTGGTCGTCCCGTCCGTGAGCATCCTGACGGAACCGGTCGTCGCGCTCGTCGACGGCAACGCCGGCCGCCACGGCACGCGCGAGGTCGCCGAAGCGTACCTCGACTTCCTCTACAGCGACGCCGGTCAGGACATCATCGGACGCCACTTCTATCGGCCCGCCATTTCCCGGCGCGCCCAGGAGACCTACAGCCATCAGTTCCCGCAGGTCGAGCTGATCAGCATCGAATCGATGTTCGGCGGCTGGGCCGAGGCGCAGCACGAGCATTTCGCCGCCGGCGGCATGTTCGCTCAGATCCGCTAGCTGGAGCGAACAGCGACGACCGCGCTCGCGGCCGCGAACCCGATGGCGGGAAACGACCTCTGGTCTTCGCGCGGCGTCATCGCGATGCCGGGCCAACAATACCATTCCTTTTTTATCCCTTTTAGCTTACCTTGCTTCTGGGGCCGGGGGGAGGCGCGACTCGATCCCGTACCGGAAGGCGCATGCATGAACACCAACCCGCCTCTCGCTCTCGCGCGACTGGCGCCCGTATCGGCGTTCGCGGCCGTCGCGCTGCTGCTCGCGGCTCCCCCGGCCCGGGCCTGCTATGCCTGCAACCTGACCTTCTATCATGAGATGGTTGGCAAGCGCGCGGACACGCCGGCCGGCCGCGATCTGCTGGCGGCCATCGATCGTCAGAAGGGGTTGCCGCTGCAGGGCTTTTCGTTGGCCCACGATGTGGCCCAGGCCCGGCGTGGCCAGAGCGGGAGCGGCGGCGGCGCCGCCGCCGCGCACCGCGACCCGGCCTTCGCCGGCGTCATCGCGCGCGACCAGGCCCTGCCGATCCCGCCGACCAGCTTCGTGCCGCAGGATACCCCGCCGGACCGGAGCTTCACGATCGAGCTGAGCGAGGGTCGCACCTACCTCGGCAACGACGTCGTCTACGAGGGCTTCCTGACCAACGGCACGGTCCCCGGGCCGACGATCGTCGTCGAGGAGGGCGACGTCGTGGAGTTCACGGTCGTCAACAAGGGCAGCGTGCCGCACGGAGCCTCCATTCATGCCGCCTACACCCAGACCTCGAAATACCTGGGCTCGATCAACCCGGGCGAGACCAAGTCCATGGTGTTCCGCGCGACGCACCCCGGGGTCTACCTCTACCACTGCGCGCCGGGCGGGCACGCGATCCCGATGCACGTGCTCTTCGGCCAGTACGGCATGATGGTCGTCAAACCGAAGCAGGCGCAGTACAAGCTCGCGGCGCTGCTGGGGCGTGAGCCCGACGTGGAGATCTACCTCGTGCAGCACGAGTGGTACAAGAGCGGCGCCGACGCCGTCGCGGGCGACGCGGCCTACGTGACCTTCAACGGCAAGCTCTTCCGCTACGTCGCCGAGCCGATCCGGGCGCGGCCCGGCGATTACGTGCGCATCTACTTCCTGAACGTGGGGCCGAACCTGCTGTCGACCTTCCACCTGGTGGGCATCATCTGGGACTTCGCCTACTGGCAGGGGCACCCCGAGGCGGTCGTGCCGGGAGGGCAGACCGTGACGGCCGGACCGTCCGACTCGTGGGTGGTCGAGTTCCGCGTGCCGCCGGACGAGGGCGCCTACACCATGCTCTCGCACGCGGTCGGCTCGACGAGCCGCGGTGCGATCGGACTGCTCGTGGCCGACCGCGACGCCGAGACTCCGGTCGTGGTCCTGGCCGATGGACCGAGCTATGGCGAAGACGAGCTCGCCGCGATCGTCGCCGGCTCGCGGCGCACCATTTCGCCCTTCAAACCGGGCCGCAACGACCTCGACCCGCCGGTGTCCTACGGCAACGACGTCAAGGAGGTCACCGTGCGCATGATCGGCAACTCGTATGATCCCAAGGTGATCGAGATCACGCCGGGCACGACCGTGACCTTCGTCAACGAGGACGTGTTCTCCTTCCTCGCGGGCGAATTCTCGGGCATCCACAACGCGGCGGCCACCGGCGGGCCCGACCGCTTCGTCACGCCGTTGCTCGCGCACGCCGAGAGCCACAGCGTGACCTTCACGAAGGAAGGCGTGCATCCCTACATCTGCACGCCGCACCCGTACATGGAAGGAACCATCGTCGTGCGCAAGGTCCGCGACGCCGGTCTCGGCTGGCCCGGGGGCGCGTCTCTGGGGCTGGCGGCGCTGGCCTGCGCGCTGTCCGTGGTCGCCGTGTCCCGCCGGCGCTGAACGCTGCGAACGTCGGCACGCAACCCAAGAACGGAGGAGAGAGACATGAAGATCCTGCCACCTGCCGGTCGGCCGCTGCTCGCCGCCGCCGTGATCCTGCTGCTCGCCGCCTGCGGCGGCGGCGACAAGGACGGCAAGTCCGCCTCCACCCGGATCATCATCACCGGCGACGACCTCATGCGATTCAACGTGACCGAGTTCACGGTCAAGGCCGGCAGCGAGGTCACGGTGCTGTTCCGGAACATCGGCGAGATGCCCAAGGAGGCCATGGGCCACAATATCGCCGTCCTGACCCGAGGCTCCGATCCGGACGCCTTCTCCGCGTCGTCGCAGCGCCACCCGCAGAACGAGTACATCGATCCCGCGCTGCAGGGCCAGGTCCTCGCCGCGACGCGCATCCTCGGCCCGGGCGAGGAGCAGCTCCTGCGTTTCACGGCGCCTGACGAGCCAGGCGACTACCCGTACGTCTGCTCGTTCCCCGCGCACACCATGGCGGGCATGAAGGGCGTCATGAAGGTGGTGCGCTAGAGTCGGCGGGCCGTTCGCGCGGAACGGCCCTTCCTGAATCATCCGGGTCAGCCTTCCCGCTTTGATCCCTCCAGGCGGCGTATTACCGTTCTGCCGACCGCCGGGCGCGCCCCGCGCCCCAGCTTCCCTTCCAGCGGGCGAGGTTGCCGTGCGTCGATCGATCCTCCTGTTCGCCTCTTGTCTCGCGATCTCGGCCGCCGCCGCCGCCGGGGCCGCCGCCGACCCCCTGCCCCCGGGCGACCGGCCCGCGCCGACCGCCCAGAGCCGGCTCGCCGACGCCGGCGTCGCCGCCGACCATCCGGGCGCCGATCACGTGGTGGTCTACGAGCATCTGGTCAACCGCGTCAAGCCGAGCGGCGTGACCGATGTCGACGGCTATCGCCTGCTGAAGGTCCTGACCGCGGCCGGCTGCCGCGACCTGTCGGTGCTCGCCTGGCCGTACGACCCGCGCAGCCAGCACCTCGAGGTGCGCGAGGTCCACGTGCTGCGCGGCGCCGAGCGCATCGGCGTCGACCTGGACGGCCTGCGCGATCTGCCCGCGCCGCAGGCCGCGATCTACTGGCGCGATCGCCTCAAGACGCTGCAGCTGCCGCGCCTGCAGGTCGGCGACGGCATCGAGATCGTGACCTTCCGCAAGGGCTACACGTACGCGCTCCTGGATGCCGGCCAGGCGGCGCCTGGCAGCGCCGCCAGCGCCGGCGCCCCCGACGACGAACGCTACATCCCGCCGATGCCGGGCGAGTACTTCGACATCGTCCTCTTCCAGGACGAGGCGCCGGTGGTCGAGAAGCGGTACGAGCTGGTGCTGCCGGCCGCCAAGCGCCTGCACGCCGAGGTCTACAACGGACCGCTCTACGCGAGCGTGACGTACGACCAGGAGACGACCACGCACGCCTGGTGGTGCCGCGGCATGCCGGCGCGCCCGCGCGAGCCGAGCCAGCCCGACGCGAGCGATCTGGTGCCCAAGGTCGTCATGGCGACGGTCGCGAGCTGGCAGGCCAAGAGCCGCTGGTTCTTCGAGGTCAACCGCGACCAGTTCGAGGTCACGCCCGCGATCCAGGCCAAGGTCGACGAGATCCTGCGCGAGGCGGGCGTCGCCGGCGCGTCGGACGAGCGCAGGGCCAAGGCCCTGCTGCACTGGGTCGCGCAGAACATCCGTTACAGCGGGCAGACCATGGGCGAGGGCGAGGGCTTCACGCTGCACCCGGCGCCGATGATCTTCGCGCAGCGGTCCGGCGTCTGCAAGGACATCGCCGGCATGCTCGTCGCGATGCTGCGCGCGGCCGGCCTGGACAGCTACGCGGCGATGACCATGGCCGGCAGCCGCATCGACGCGGTTCCCGCCGACCAGTTCAACCACTGCGTGACGGCGCTGCGCCTGCCCGATGGCACGTTCCGCATGTACGACCCCACCTGGGTGCCCTACAACAACGACATCTGGTCGAAGCTGGAGACCGAGCAGGAATTCCTGATCGGCACGCCGGCCGGCGAGACGCTCGACCGCATTCCCTACAGTCCGCCGCAGGAATCGCCGCTCTTGGCCCGTCACGAGGCGACGCTCGCCGACGACGGCACGCTCAGCGGCCGCATCAGGCTGAGCGGAGGCGGCGCCTCGGACAGCCGCTTGCGGCGTCTGGTCAACGGCATGCGCCGGCAGGAGCGGCAAGCCCAGATCGCGCGGCTGTTGGGCGCGGTGGGCGACCGCGTCGAGGTCGTGGCGTTCGCCCATCGCGCGGTCGACGATTTCGGCGGCGACATGTGGCTGGACATCACCTACCGCATCCCGCGCTTCGTGACCGAGATCGCGGGCGCCTGGGAGCTGACCAGCCCGCTGCTGCGGCTCGTCGCCAGCAACGGCAACCTCTTCAACGCGGGCAGCCGCACCTGGGCCGCCGAGCGCCAGACCGACCTCCTGATCTGGTTCACGCAGCTCCTCGACGCCGAGGAGACCATCCGCCTGCCGCGAGGCTGGCGGCTGGCCGAGGAGCCCGAGCTGGAAGCGGTCGACCGGACATACGCGGCCTACGAAGGCCGCGCGTGGCAGGATGGCCGCACGTTGAAGGTCACGGCGCGCGCCGAGGTGCGCCGCCGGCAGATCCCGCCGGCCGGCTATCCCGGCTTCAAGCAGGCCATGGACGCCGCGGCCGCCTGGCGCGACCAGACGCTGCGCCTGACGCGGGAGGGCAAGTGATGCGCGCACCGCTGCTGACCATCGCCGTGTTCGCCGTGTTCGCCGCGGCGCTGGTCTCTCCGACCCAAGCCGTCGCGCGCGACCGCGCCGCGGCCATGGGCCTGTCCGGCGGGCACGACCTCGACGCCCTGTGGGCGCAGGCGCAGGCCCGGCACGACCTCGCCCGCAACGACGCGATCCTCCTGCTGGAGAGCCGCACCGTGACGCTCGGCGCCCAGGGCGACAGGGCGACGCGCGTCCACCGCGTGGTCTGGATCGGCACCTCGATCGGCATCGGCGCCTACGCCGATCTGCGCGTGCCCTGGAACGAGGCCGGCGCGACGCTGACGGTCGAGAAGCTGCGCACCTGGCGCGACGGCCGCTGGTGGCCCGACCCCGTCGAGATCAGCGAGACCGCGATCGTCCACACCCTGCCGTTCGCCCTCGCGCGCGCGCACGACTACACGACCATGCGCGAGACCATGCTCCTGCACGACGGCGTCGAGCTGCCCTGCATCATGGAGACCGCCTACACGATCACCGAGCCGGCGCCCGCGATCGGCGCCGCGGCCTGCGGCGTCTTCGTGATCCCGCAGCGCGATCCGGCCGTCTTGACCGTCTACACGGTCACCGTGCCGGCCGCGGTCGCGGTGTCGCACCAGGGTCTGCATGGCGCGCCGCAACCGGCGGTTCTCCGGCAGGACGCGCATTCCTATGTCTGGACCGTGGAGCAAGCGCCGGCGCTGGCGTGGCCTCCGTCGGAGCGGCCGCTGCAGCACGAACCGGCCGTCGTCTGGACGACCTGGCCCGAGCAGGCGCACCTGGCCGCCCGGCGCGAGGCCTTCGACGCGGCCGCCCTCGCGACCCAGGAGCTGCTGCAGGCCGCCCGGCCGCAGTTCGAGGCGACCGCCGGCTTCCACGACGAGATTCTGGCCGCAACCCGTTTCGTCAGCGAGGCGATCCGCGCCATCGGCTACGACGACCGCCCGTGGCGCTTCGCGCTGCGCCCTGCCGAGCGGACCTGGGCGAGCGGGTACGGGCATACGCACGATCGCGCCGCCGTCCTGGCGGCGCTCCTGGGCCAGCGCGGGTTCGCCGTGCAGCCGCTGTACCTGCTGGACGCGCCGCCGCTGCCGGATGTGCTGGCGGCCGCCGCGGCCGAGAACGCCGGCGAGCTATTCCTCCTGGTGGAGTCGGCCGCGCGCAGCGACGCGCGGCTCATCGATGTCAAGAGCGCCACGGTCCACGGTCCGCACCATCGGCCCGGGTCTCTGCGGGTCGTGCTCGCCTCCGGCGCGGCGGCGGGCACGGACCTGGCGGCGAGCGGCGGCCACGCCGTTGGCCGGCTCGAGGTCTTCCTGGCGCTCGAACCCGCCGCCGACGGCGACGGCTGGCGCGGTCGCGGCGAGATCGCCGGCTACGGCCAGCGCAGCCTGCACGACGAGGTCGTGGCGGCCGCCGGTGGACTCGACGCGCTGGCGACCAGGCTGGTCGCCGGGGTTCTCGCCGGGGCGACGGTGCGCGAGGCCGCCGTGCGCCGGCTCGAGCCGGCCGCGGGCGTCATCGCTTTCGAGCTGGACGTGCCGGCAGCCAAGGACGAGGCCGGCAACAAGGACGGCGAGCAGCGGTTGAGCGTCGGAGCGCCCCGCGGCGGCGTCCGCGACGCGCTGCCGGGCGACGTGCACCTCGCGGACGGAGCCCGTGGCTCGCCGGTGCTGCTCGCTTCGGCCACGAGCCAGGTCGTCACGGTGCGCCTGCGTCTGCAGGGGTCCGCGGCGCGCCATCTGCCGCCCCCGCGACGCCTGGCGAACAGTGCCGGCGTCTTCGCGCTGAACGCCGCGGTCGAGGGCGGCTGGCTCGTCTACAGGCGCGAGCTCGACCTCGCGCGCGAGCGCATCGCGGCCGCGGACTGGCCGGACCTGCGCGCGCTCCTGCTCGAGGAGGCGGATCCCGCCAACAGGACGATCTCGGTCGTAAAAAGCGATCGGCCGGGCGGATGAGTTGTGATAGGATGCCAGGGCTTGCGATCCGGACCCAGTTCAGTTCGTCTTCGCCCGACGAAAGGAACCCGCGATGGCTTGGTTCATGCGCGTCACCCGTTTCGGCGATGTCCACCTCGTCTATGGTCAGCAGGCGAACATGTCCTGCGGCATCGCCTCCCTCATGATGTGCGTCTTCAAGATCAACAAGCTCACGCCGGGCGCCCAGGCCCTGCACGTCGAGAAGGACATCTATGACAAGTACGCGACGGCCTCGGGAGCGGCCTATCAACCCGAGCAGCGCGGCACGCACCCGAACCATCTCGTCACCGTTCTGAACCAGCTCGACTGCGGCGCCTGGACGTGGCACAGTCTGCCCGGTGTCGCAGCGACGCAGAAGATCCTCGCCGTGGTCGACCAATCGTCGGGGTTGGGGCCGACGGTCGCCGTGAACCCGCTGATCCTCGGCGTCGACTGGAATTTCGGCGGCGCCCATTGGGTCGTCATCGATACCATCCGCGAGTTCGGCGGCAAGCGATACGCCACGATCTGCGATCCCTGGGACGCGAACGTGCACGTCCAGCCGATCGAGGCCGGCGAACCATTCGTCTACGAAGCCGGCCAGGGCGGTTTGGCCGTGGATTTCTGGGGCTCGCACAAGGGCGCCGCCGAGCCGCATGCCCGCGGGTTGAAGGGCACGGTCGTCAACTGGGGCCTGATCTGCCGGTGAGGGACCATCGCACCGTCCGAAACGAAGGGCAGAGGATCATGAAGTCGTTGTCGATCTTTTCGTTGCTGTCGTTGTTCGTGGTCCTCGCCACAGGGTGCGGTTCGCGGCCGGCCGCCGAGACCGCAGCCGTCGCGTCCGTCAGAGCCGCGTCCGCGTCCGTCGCGAGCCTCGACGCGGCGTCGCCGCTGCCGGCCGATCCCGACGTGGCCGTAGGGACCCTGCCCAACGGCCTGACGTACTACGTGCGCGAGAACCGCCAGCCCGAGCGTCGCGCGTCGCTCTTCCTGGTGGTCGCCGCCGGCTCGGTCGACGAGGACGACGACCAGCTCGGCCTGGCGCACATGGCCGAGCACATGGCCTTCAACGGCACCGAGCACTTCCCCAAGCAGGCGCTCATCGACTACCTGGAATCGATCGGCATGGCCTTCGGGCCGGAGATCAACGCCTTCACGAGCTTCGACCAGACGGTCTACATGCTGCAGGTGCCGACCGACGACGAGCGGCTGCTCGCAACCGGCCTGCAGATCCTCGAGAACTGGGCGCACCGCGTCTCCTTCGACGATGAGGAGATCGACCTCGAGCGCGGCGTGATCGTCGAGGAGTGGCGCGTCGGCCTCAGCGCGGCGCGGCGCATCCGCGACCGCCAGCTGCCGGTCATCTTCCACGGCTCGCGCTACGCCGACCGCAACGTGATCGGCGACATGGACATCATCCGCAACCACGAGCACGACACCATCCGCCGCTACTACCGCGACTGGTACCGGCCCAGCCTGCAGGCCATCGTCGCGGTCGGCGATTTCGACCAGCAGAAGATGATCGCGAAGATCGGCGAAGCCTTCGCGGCGCTGCGCGATCCGCAGCCGGCGCGCGCGCGCGTGCTCGCGCCGATGCCCGAACACGCCGAGCTGCTCGCCTCGGTCGTCACCGATCCCGAGGCCACGCGGACCGAGGTGGGCATGAGCTGGAAGAGCCCGCCGCGCGAGACGGCCACCCTCGGCGACCTGCGCCGCCAGCTCGCGTTGGGCCTCGGCCTGGACATGCTTTCGAGCCGCTTGCAGGAACTGGCGCGCGAGGCCGACCCTCCGTTCACGATCGCGTTCGCGAACTACCGGCGCCAGACGCGCACGAGCAGCGTCCTGAGCCTCTCGGCCGTCGCCCCCGAGAACGGCGCCGCGCGCGCGCTGACGGTCCTGGCAGCCGAGGCCGAGCGCGTGCGCCGGCACGGCTTCGGCGACGCGGAGCTGGAGCGCGCCCGCCTGCGCGTCCTGCGTTCGGCGCAGCGGCAGGTCGAGGAGAAGGAGACGACCGAATCGCGCAACTGGTCGTTCCAGTACATGCAGCACTATCTGTACGGCGGCCCGTTGCTCGGCCGCGACGACCAGCTGCGCCTCTACGAGGCGCTGCTGCCCGGGATCGGCGCCGCCGAGGTCGAGGCCGAGCTGCTCGCGTTGTTGACCGAACACAACCGCGTCGTGACGGTCAGCGGCCCCCAGCGCGACGACCTCGGCTACCCGACGGAGACCGGGATCGCGGCCATCGTCGCCGCCGCGGCGGCGCAGCCGCTCGATCCCTACGGCGACGAGTCCATTGCCGCGCCGCTGGTCGCCGATCCGCCGGCGCCCGCGGCGATCGTCGGGCGCGCGCACGATCCGGTGCTCGACACGACGACCTGGACCCTGGCCAACGGCGTGCGGGTCGTGCTGAAGCCCACGCTCTTCAAGAACGACGAGGTCCTGATGCGCGCCTACCAGTGGGGCGGCGCCTCGGTCCTGGCCGACGCGGAGCAGCGGCGCCTGGCCGGCCTGGCCGCTGGCGCCGTGGCGCAGAGCGGGGTCGGCGACTTCGATCCGGTCGCTCTGCAGCGCCTCCTGGCGGGCAAGGTCGTCTCGAGCCTGCCCAGCCTCGAGTCGCTGGCCACCGGGTTCCAGGGCAGCGCGTCCCCGCGCGACCTCGAGACGCTGCTGCAGCTCGTCTGGCTGCAGGCGACGGCGCCGCGCCTGGACGCGCAGGCTTTCGCCTCCTGGCAGCACCGCACGCGCACGTGGCTGCAGGGCCGCGACGCAGACCCGATGACCGCGCTGCGCGACACGTTGCAGTCGCTGCTCTACGCCGGCGCGCCGGAGTACCGGCCGCTGACCGTCGCGGACCTCGAGAGCATCGAGCTGCCGGCGGCGATGTCCTACTACCGGCAGATGACGGCCGACTTCAGCCAGGCGGTCTTCTTCTTCGTCGGCAACCTGACGCTCGCGGAGTTCGAACCGCTCGTGCGCACCTATCTCGGCAATCTACCCGCCGCCGGGCGCGAACATCGCTGGCACGACCGCAGCGTGCCGACGGCCGCCGGCGTGCACGCGGCCACGGTCCGCAAGGGGCTCGACCCCAAGGGATACGTGCAGATCGTGCTGAGCGGCGACGCCGTTTGGTCGCCGCAGGAGGAGTACGCGCTGGAATCGCTGCTGGCGTGCCTGCGCATCCGCCTGCGCCAGGTCGTGCGCGAGGAGCTGAGCGGCACCTACGGTGTGCGCGTCGGCGGCGGCCTGCAGCGCGTGCCGCGCGAGACCTTCCGCGTCGACATCGGCTGGGGCTGCGATCCCGAGCGCGTACCGGAATTGACCATGGCCGTGCGCGACGTCATCGCCGAGATGGCCGCCCAGGGGCCCGACGCCGAGACGCTCGAGAAGGTGCGCGAGACCCAGGCGCGCAGCGACGAGACCGACCTGCGCACGAACCGCCACTGGCTGCGCCACCTGGTGCAGAGCGACCAGTCGGGGCAGGACCCGCAGAGCATCCTGCTGCGTTCGCACGACATCGCCGAACTGACCGCGGCAACGGTGCGCGAGGCGGCCGCGCGCTACCTGACCGCGGGCAACGAGGTGCGCGTCGTGCTGCTGCCCGAGGGCGAGCCACGGCCGTGAAGCGAGGACGCGGGCATGGACGGGCCGCCGCTGTCGCCGCGGCCCTGTTCCTGATCGCAGTGCCGGGAGCGGCCGCGGCATCCGACGCGGCCTTCACCGCCGACCAGGCCGCGCGCTTCGTGCGGCTGGCGCTGGACTGCGCCGAGCGCGAGTACCCCAACCAGATCCAGCACGTCATGCAGTCGGACGCGGATCGGGGTACGCCGCGCTCGTTGCATCCCGCGTTCTACGGCTGCTACGACTGGCACTCGGCGGTGCACGGGCACTGGCTGCTGGCGCGTTTCGCCCGGCTGCACGGCGGCCACGAGCTGGCGGCCGAGGCGCGTCGCGTGCTGGTGGCCCATCTGCAGCCCGAGCGCCTGGCCGCCGAGGCGACCTACCTGCGCGGCCCGGATCGCGAACCCTGGCAGCGCCCGTACGGTCTGGCCTGGCTGCTGCAGCTCGTCGCCGAGCTGCGCGAATGGGACGATCCCGACGCCGCGCGCTGGGCCGTGGCGCTCGCGCCGCTGGAGCAGGTCTGCAGCGAGCGTTTCGCCGAGTGGCTGCCGAAGCTCGCCTATCCGATCCGCACCGGCGAGCACAGCCAGACCGCCTTCGCCTTCGGCCTGGTGCTCGACTACGCGCGCGCCGCGGGACGCCACGAGCTGGCCGCGCTCGTCGAGGCGACCAGCCGGCGCCTCTATCTGGCCGACCGCGGCGTCGACCTCGCGTTCGAGCCGTCGGGCCAGGATTTCCTGTCGCCCGCCCTGGCCGAGGCCGACCTCCTGCGCCGCGTGCTGGCGCCGGCGGAGTTCGCCGCCTGGCTCGCGGACTTCCTGCCGCAGATCCCGCGCGACGGCAGCACCGAATATCTGCCCGTCGCCGTGGTTACCGATCGCGCCGACGGCAAGCTCGCGCACCTGGACGGTCTGAATCTCAGCCGGGCCTGGATGCTCGAGGGCATCGCCGCCGGCCTGCCGCCGCACGATCCGCGGGTGCCCGCGCTGGCGGCGGCGGCGCAGCAGCACGCGAGCGCAGGCCTGGCAGCGGTTACCGGCGAGCACTACGCCGGCGGCCATTGGCTGGGGACGTACGCGTTGTACTTGACGAGCCGGCGGGGGATGCCGGCGGCCGTGCGGTAGAGCCGCCCGGATCGACGTGTCATGACGAGCGGCATGCGCGGACGGCGGTCCGCGCGACGGAGGCCTGCATGTCCACGCAACTGGCGCCGGTCACGTCCGGCGAACGCGCGGCGGTCATCGACCAGCTCCGCGGCTTCGCGATCTTCGGCATCCTGGTGGTCAACACTTTCTACTTCTTCCACCCGTTCTTCGCGCCGGCTCTGACGGACGCTTCCACGGCGGCCGATCGCGCCGCGCATTTTCTGATCACCTTCCTGTTCCTGGGCAAGTTCTACACGCTGTTCTCCTTCCTGTTCGGCCTGGGGCTGCACATCCAGATGCGCCGCGCCGAGGCCCGTGGCGCGCGCGTTGTGCCGGCGTACCTGCGACGGTTGCTCGTCCTGGCCGCCATGGGTCTGGCGCACGGCGTGCTGCTGTGGATCGGCGACATCCTGCTGATCTACGCGGCGACCGGCCTGCTGCTGCTCTGGTGGTTCCGCAACCGCTCCGCGCGCACGCTCAAGATCTGGGCGATCGTCTTTCTGGCCGGCCTCGTGCTCTTCTTCGGCGTGGTGGTCGGCAGTATGCAAATGGCACGGCTGGCGCCGCCGGAATCGGGAGCCTGGGAGCGCGTCGAGTCCATCTTCGCCGAAACGGCGCAGGGGATCGACGCCGCGGTCGCGCGCGACTACGAGGTCTACGGCACCGGCAGCTACGCCGCGATCACGCGCGAGCGTGGGCAAGACTACACGGAGCTGCTGACGATGATCGGTCCCTGGATGCTGCCGTCGGTGCTGGCGATGTTCCTGCTGGGTCTGCGCGCGGGCAAGCGCGGCTGGTTCGATCTGCCGGCCGCCGGCACGACGACGCCGGCGGCGCCGCCGCCGCTGCCGGACACAGCGTTCGCGCCGGATCGCCAGGGACGGTGCCGCCGGCTGCTGTGGCAGGCGCTGCCGCTGGGCCTGGCCTTGAATCTCTACGTCGCCGCCACCGGCTTCGAACAGAACCGCCTCGGCCTGGAGGTCTTCACCTGGCAGACCTTCCTGCAGGTCGGCGCCCTGACGATCGGCAGCGTGCTGCTCGCGCTGTCCTGGGTGGCGTTGGCGATCCTCGCCGCGAATACCGCGCGGGGACGGCGCGCGCTCGCTCCGCTGGGCCCGGTCGGTCGCCTGGCGCTCAGCAACTACCTGCTGCAATCGCTCGTGATGACGACGCTCGCGTACGGCTACGGCCTGGGCCTGTTCGGCCAGGTCGGCCCGGCGGCCGGACTGCTGCTGGCCTGCGCCCTGTTCGCGCTGCAGGTGCCGCTGAGCCGTTGGTGGCTGGGCCGCTTCCGTTTCGGCCCGGCCGAGTGGCTGTGGCGCACGCTGACGTATCTGCGCCGCCAGCCGTTCAGGGCCTGACGATGCGGATCTCGCCGCCGCTGAAGGACGGCTCGATGATGCCGCCTGTCGACGTGGCGAACAGCCGCTCCCCAGCGGCGACGGCCGTCAACCTGGTGTTGATGATGTCGACCCGCAGCGGCTCGGGATCGGCATCGTGCCAGGAGAGCGGCTGGGGCAGATGGGGCTTGAAGTGCGCCGAGAACGCCAACGAATCGACGACGCAGCCGGTCGCCGCGAACTCGATCGGGACCTGGACGATCAGCACCGGGGCATCGTTGCGGAGCGAGATCTCGACGGCGAGCTGGCTGCCCGCCGTGACGGTCGTGGCGCGATCTCGCCTCAATGACCCAGGGCTGTCCGGATGACCTCGGTCAGGTCTTCGATCCGATATGGTTTCTTGATGAAACCGGCGAGCCCGGCGCCGGCGAATCGGCTCGTGGCGTCCTGTTCGTTGTAGCCGCTGGCCAGCACGACCGGCACATGCGGCTGCAGCAGCCGCAATTCGCGGAACGTCTGCTCGCCGTCCATGCCGGGCATGGTCAGGTCGAGCAGCACGAATGCGATGTCCGCCGCGTGCTCGCGGAAGATCTCCAGGCCGCGCGCGCCGTCCTCGGCGATCCGCACCTCGAAACCGAGTCGTGCGAGGATGCGCCGGGCGAACTCGCGCACGTTCTCGTCGTCGTCGATCACCAGGGCCGTTCCCTGACCTTGCCAGGGCGCCGGCGCGCTGAACGACAGTTCTGTCGGCGCGGCCGCGGGTTCGGCGCTGGCCGGCAGCCACACGACGATGCGCGTGCCCCGTTCCGGCCGGCTGTCGATCTCCAGCGCGCCGCGATGGCCGCGCACGATGCCCTGGACCGCGGCCATGCCCAGGCCGCGTCCCTGGAACTTGGTCGTGAAGAAGGGATCGAACAGCCTCTCCTTGATCTCTTCGCTCATGCCGCAGCCGGTGTCCGCGACTTCCAGCGCCACATACGGACCGCCGGGCAGGTCGGCGCCCAAGAGGTTGTCGCGCAAGCGATCGCGGTCGAGGTGTTCGAGGCGCGTGCGCAGAGCGATCACGCCGTCCTTCTGCGTGCTCTCGATGGCCTCCGAGGCGTTGGTGACCAGGTTCATGACGATCTGCCGGATCTGCGCGGCATCGGCCTCGACAGCGGGCAGCGGCGCGGCCAGGTCATAGTGCAGGCGCGCGCGCTTGGAAATGGAGATCTCGAGCAAACGACCCATCTCGCGCACCAGCGCGGCCAGGTCGATCGGTTCGATCACGAACTGGCCCTTGCCCGAATAGGCCAGCATCTGGTTGGTGAGGTCGGACGCGCGCAAAGAGGCCCGGCGGATGTCGACGACCGCCTCGCGTCCCGGCGCCGCCGGTGGCATGTCCATGAGCGCCAGCTCCGCGTTGCCGAGGATCGCCACGAGCAGATTGTTGAAGTCGTGCGCGATGCCGCCGGCCAGCACGCCCAGGCTCTCCAGCTTCTGCGCGTGCAGTATCTGCCGCTCGAGCAGCAGGCGCTGCTCCTCGGCCTGCTTGCGCGCGGTGATGTCGCGATCGATCCCCCGGTAGCCGCGGCAGGCGCCGCGCGCGTCGAGGATGGGCACGGCGCTCGTCTCGAGCGTCACGAGGCGTCCGTCGCGGTGCCGGTTGACATTCTGGAGATTGACGACCGGCCGGCCGTCGCGCACGGCCGCCTCCCAGAGCGGCGCCACGCGCCGCGCCTCTTCGACCGGCATGAGCGCGAAGAAATCGCGGCCCAGCATCTCGTGCGCTTCGTATCCCAGGAGGTCCTTGACGCGCGGACTGCAATAGGTGTACGAACCGCGCTCGTCGACGGCCCAGATCCAGTCGCGGGAGGTCTCCACGAGCGCGCGGAAACGCTCCTCCGAAACGCTCAGATGCTCGAGCGAGAGATTGTAGTCGCGCCGGGTCGCGGCGAGATCGGCGTGCAGGCGGCCTAGTTCGATCGCCCGCGCGTGGGCCATTTCGGCGACCGCGGCGGCGTCCTCGATGACGGCGACCATCACGCCCAGCAGGCCCGGCAAGGCCTCCAGATCGGTGGGGGCCAGGCGCAGGTGCCAGAGCGCCGGGCCGAGCCGCCGCCAGGTCCCGCGGCCGTCGACGGTCAGGACCAGTCCGCGCAGGCGCGCGGGAGCGTCGGGCAGGGCCGTCAGGACCTCTTCGAAGCGGCGCACCAGCACGACCACGGTGCCGGACATGAGTTCGCGCTTGGCAAGCGCTGTCGGGGCGAAACCCGCGGGAGCCGGTTCCAGGGTCGTCAGCAAACGCGCCGGCATGCCGTGGACTCCTCGCGTCAGGTCTCGAAGACGAGCAGGATGTAGGTCATGTTATGGAAGAGGGTCCGGGTGTAGCCGTCAGCCGTCCGCCGCGGACCGATCTCGCCGAAGGAAGGAAAGCCGGCCAGCGGAAAGATCTTGCCGTAGCCCTCACGCACGGCTCCGACCTCATGGTCGTCTTCGCGGCCGCCCAGGACATGCTTGCGCCCGGCGCAGCTGATGACCAGGCCGGCTGCCGGCTGTCCCGATTGCCGGCTCAGGCGGGCGCTGATCTCCCGCACGTCGCGTACGATCACCTCCGGCGAAGCCTGGCAGAACTGGATGCTCTGGCCATGCTGCACCGCGCCGAAGAGGGTGACGCTGCCGCCCGCGGCATCGATCTCGCGGATCGTGCGCAGGCAACAGAGCGAGGCGTCGTCGCCGGAGGTCAACCGGAACGCCGCGATGCCGAGGTCGGCCATCGAGAGCGGTTTGCCGGCCTGGCGGGCGATGAAGTCCATGGCGCTGAGGCCGTCGACCCCCAACAGGCGCGTGCCTTCGGCCCCGGTCACGACGCCAGGCCTGCCGATCGGCACGAGGTCGCCGGCGACGTGGATCGCGAAGCGCAGGTCGCCCGTCGCGCCGAGCACCGCGAGGCCGTCGCTCAAAGCTTCGCGGCCGGCGTAGACGAAGCAGCGCTGCATGCGGTACTCGTCGCCGGCGAGGCCGCCGATCGCCGGCGCGCCGACGCGCGCCTGCAAGACGTCCACCAGCTTCGCCGCGTCGGCGCGGAAATCGGCGAACAGCACGCAGAGCGAGAGCGGCTCGGCGCCGGCCGCGGCATGCAGCGCGTCGATGCTGCGGGCCAGCGCCCCTTCGACATCGGCGGCGACGCCCGTGGCGGTCGCCAGATGCCAGCGCACGCGGCCTGCGGAGTTGAGGCCGAGCGCGCAGGCGCCGATCTCGGCCAGGGTCACGGACTCGTAGAACCCGTCGCCCGTGGCTCCGACCACGACCGGCGCGCGACCGAGCGCATCGTGCAGGCCTTCCAGCAGCTCGGGGCTGCCCTGGTAATGGATCGACGAGAAAAGGAAGACGACCTCGGGCGCCAGGTCGGCCAGGCCTTCGCCCAGCTGCAGCCCGGCGCGGTACGGGTCGAGCTGACGCGTGGCGACGGACCGAGCGCGCATGCCGTGACCTTTCGCCGGGATTCTCCGTGCCTCCAGACTATGCCATGATCGCGGTCTCGAATACAGATAGAATTTACTGATAGGCCCTCAGACCGGCATCCCGGCCGGCGTCGCGGCGCCGATAAGACTTTGCCCGCCGTTCCGCAGATCCGGTAGAATGATAGCTGGTTCCGCGTGCCGTCTGGGGAACGTGCGGGCGAGGTCTGCATGGCGGCTGCTGTCTTTCGCGCCAAGTTCACCGTGCCGTCCCTGCCGGCCGATTTCAAGCCGCGGTCGCGGCTCGATCGCCTGTGGCGCGCCTGGAGCCAGCGGCGCCTGCTGACCGTCACGGCGGGCGCCGGCTGGGGCAAGACCTGCTTCCTGGCCGATCATGCCGGCAAGCTGGGCGACCGCGCCCTGTGGTACACTCTCGACGACCTCGATCGCGATCCCTCCGTGCTGGTGGCGCACCTCGCCGTGGCCTGCGGCATGCCGCAGTCCGCGGCGCCGGCGCTGGAACAGCTCGCGGGCATCATCGGCCGCCTGGACCGCTGCCGCTTGCTCGTGCTCGACGACGTGCAGGCGATCGCGCACGCCGACAGGTCGCGTATGGTCCTCGAGCGCCTGCTGCGCTACCTGCCCCCGTCGTGCCGGCTGGTGATCTCGGCGCGCGAGCCGATCGCCCTGGCCGGCGCCCGTCTGCGCGCGCGGGGCGAAGCGGCCGCGTTGACCTCCACCGAGCTCGCATTCACCGGGTCGGAAACCGCAGCGTTCCTGTCGCGGCGCCTCGGGCGCGCGGGTTCCGCGGCGCTCGCGGCGCGGGTCCACGACCTGACCGAAGGCTGGCCGACAGGGCTGGAGATCGTCTGCCAGGCGCTCGGCGAATGCCACCCTCGAGATCATGACGCCGTTCTGCAGCGCCTCGTCGACGGCGGCGGCCGCTGGTTCGAGTTCTTCAGCGAGGAGGTGCTCGCCGAGCTCGACGACGCCACCCGCCGCTTCCTGCTGCTGACCTCGGTCTTGCCGCATCTCGAGCCGGAGCACTGCGACCGGCTCACCGGTCGCCGCGACAGCGCCGCGGTCCTGGCCGATCTCGCGGCGCGGCGCCTGTTCACCCTGCCGGTCGGCGAGCGATCGTGGCGTTACCACCCTCTGCTGCGCGCGTGCCTGCGCGGACGGCTGGATCGCGAGCTGCCGGCTGGCGAGGTCCAGCGCCTGCGCCGGCGGGCGGCCGCGCTGCTGTCGGCGGCCGGCGAGACCGAGGCGGCCGTCTGCGATCTCGCGCGGGTCGGCGATAGCGACGGCGCCCGCGCGCTGGTCGCGCGCCACGCGCGCGCCTTGACGGGTTCGCAGCGTCCCGAGACGTTGGCGCTCGCTCTGGCGAGCCTGCCCGAGGCGCAGGTGCGCCGCGATCCCGCGGTGCTGCTGGTCCGGGCCAGCCTCGCGCAGATGCAGGGCCGCTGGGAGCATGCCGGACGGGATCTGCGGACCGCGCTGCGCGACGGTCCGCCGGGACCGCTCGCCGGCATGCTGCACGCGCACCACGTGCGTCTGACCCTGCAGCACGGCCGTTTCGCCGCCTGCCTGCAGGCCGGCCGGCGCGCCCTCGCCGCCGAGCCGCGCCCCGCGACACGAGATCGCGGGATCATCCTCGCGGCGATGGGCGTCGCGGCGGCCAGTCTCGGCCGCATGGCCGAGGGCCGACGCTTGCTGCTGGACGCGCTGACGACGGCGCGTCGCTGCCGCGATCTCGACCTGCAGGGGCGCTGCCTGTTCCTGCTGGCGGCCAACGTCCACTACATCCACGGAAACCTGGTCCAGGCGTTGCGGGACGCCCGGCAGGCGCGCGACATCTTCGCCGGTCTCGGACGCGGCGATCTCGCCTGCCACGCCGAAGGCGTCCTGGGCTTCGTGCTGGCGGGAATGGGCGAGTCGACCCAGTCGCGGCAGTCCTCCCTGTGGGCTCTGCAGAAGGCCGAGGCCATCGGCTACCGCCAGATCGCGGGCTACGCCCGCCTTACGCTGGGCGAGTGCGAGCTGCTCGCCGGCGATCCCGTCGCCGCGGCCGACCGTTTCGGCGAGGCCGGCGAGATCGCCCGCGAGCTGGGCGAGGACGCGCTGGCGAACTGGGCTCGGCTCGGCCAGGCCGAAGCCTATTGGCGCGTGGACGACCATGCCCGCGCCGCCGCGGCGACCGAGAGCGCCCACGAGCTCGCCGCGCGTCGCCGCGACCATTTCTGCCTGGCGCGCGCTCTCGCGCAGCGCGGCCGCCTGGCCGCGCGTCAGAACGGGCGGGTCGCGCAGCAGCACTGGTCGCAGGCGGAGCGTATCTTGACCAAGCTCGACGCGCGGCTCGAGCTCGCGCGGTTGCGCTTGTGGCGGGCGGCGGCGGCAGCGGAAGATCCGGCCGCGGTCCTGCGCGAGGTGGCCGCTTCGCCGCACGCCTTTCTGATCGAGCGCTGCGAGGCGCCATTGGCGGCCGCGCTGCGCGCCGGGCTCGCGGCCGGCGAGAGCGCCGGGCGAATCCGCCGGACCGCGCCGCCGCGTGCGCGCGAACCGCTGCATCTGCGGCTGCTCGGCACGCTGGAGATCGATCGCGGCGCCGAGCCGCTCGTCGCCGGGCCGTGGCGCTCGCGTCGCGCCCGCCGGCTATTGAACGTGCTGGCGGGCCATCGCTTGCAGCCGGTGCCGCGCGACCGCGTGCTCGAAACGCTCTGGCCGGAGACCGATCCGGAGCGGTCGCTCGGCAATCTTCGCCAGGCCGTGTTCCAGTTGCGCCGCGTGCTCGAACCGTCGCGCGCCGGCGAGCCGGTTCACGTCAAGAGCGAAGGCGAGACGTTGCGCCTGGACCTCGGTCCCGGCGGGACCTGCGACCTGGTGCGGTTCGAGACGCTCCTGGACAAGGCCCGCG
>CAZJWO010000043.1:0-28055 GCA_964549735.1 uncultured Fibrobacteraceae bacterium
GGTGCACGTGCTCCGCCTGCGCGAGGATGTCGAGCGTCTGGCGCGCGAGCCCGGCGAGACCCTCGCCAGATCGATCTCCGAGTGCGGCGCGAACCTCCTGGCCGGTGTGCAGTACTACCGGGAGCTGACCCGCGAGCTGGTCGCGGAGCAGCAGGCGGCTTTCCTGACGACGTTGACGGCCTTGCAGGCCGAGATCGCCGGGCTGATGCCGGTGCCGGTCCGGAACGATTGACCGTGCCGCGCGGCCGCCGGTCGTCGGAGGGTTGATCATGCCGCGAGCCCGCCGACCCCACGACCGCACGAGCGGCCCCGCTCCCTGGCGGCAGTGGGGCCAGGACATCGATCCCCAGGCCATCCAGCAGATGCGCGACGCGGCAAGTCTGCCCGTGGCGGTCGCCGGCGCGCTCATGCCCGACGCCCATGTCGGTTACGGACTGCCGATCGGTGGCGTGCTCGCCGTCGAGGACGCGGTGCTGCCGTACGCGGTGGGCGTGGACATCGCCTGCCGCATGCGCCTGAGCGTGCTGGACTGGGCTGCCGAGGATCTCGTGAAGCGGCGCGACGAGTTGCGCGACGCGCTGCGGCGTCAGACGCGCTTCGGCGTCGGCGCGGCGTTCGCCGCAGATGAGCGGCGCGAGCACCCCGTCCTGGATGAGGACTGGTCGTTCGCGCCGGTCGTGGCCGACAGCCGCGACATCGCCTGGGCGCAGCTCGGCACCAGCGGCAGCGGCAACCATTTCGTCGAATTCGGTCGTCTGACGCTGCTGGAGCCCGAACTGGGGCTGCCGGCTGGTTCCTACCTCGCGTTGCTGAGCCATTCGGGCAGCCGCCGGCCGGGTCTCGACGTCGCCGAACACTACGCGCGCGTGGCGGCCGCGGCGCATCCCGGCGTCGCCGCGGCCCAGCGCCGGCTCGGCTGGTTGGATCTGCGCAGCGAGCCGGGTCAGGAGTATTGGGCCGCCATGCAGCTCATGGGCCGTTACGCGGCGGCCAACCACGAGCTGATCCACGGCGCGGTGCTCGGCGCTCTCGGCGCGCGTGCCCGGGCGTCCGTCGAGAACCACCACAACTTCGCCTGGCGCGAAGAGCACGACGGCCGGCAGGTCATCGTCCATCGCAAAGGGGCCACCCCGGCCCACGCCGGCGCCCTGGGCGTCATCCCCGGCTCGATGGCAACGCCGGGCTGGGTCGTGCGCGGGCTCGGCAACCCGGCGAGCCTGTGCTCGGCCAGCCATGGCGCCGGCCGCGTGCTGAGCCGGTCCGAAGCCAGGCGCCGGTTGCGGCGCGGCGATGTCGAGGAGCTGCTGCGCGAGCGCGGGGTCGAAGTCCTGGGGGCCGATCTCGACGAGGCCCCGCAGGCCTACAAGGACATCGCCGTGGTCATGGCGGCCCAGGCGGACCTCGTGCGACCGGTGGCGCGCTTCGATCCCGTGCTGGTCAGGATGGCCGGTGGGAACCTGGGGCGATAGACTCCGTTCTTGCTTGCAATGTGTCGGGTTTCCGTCGATCGTCGCGACGCAGGCGGGCGACGCGGGCGTTCGTCCGGCGCCCTATCCGGTTCACCATGGAGACTGACGGATCATGTCCCCTGAGGATCCCACATTGGTCGGGACGGCGCCGCCCATCTGCGTCGCCCACCGCGGCGCCAGCGGCCAGGAGCCCGAGAACACGTTGCGCGCGTTCGCGCAGGCGTTGGCCGCCGGCGCCACCTGGCTCGAGCTGGATGTCCACCTGGTGCACGGTCGCCTGCTGGTCATGCACGACGAGACGCTCGACCGCACGACCAACGGCCGCGGCAGGCTGAGCGACCACGCGCTGGACGCGCTGCGCGCCCTCGATGCGGGCGGCGGGCAGCAGATCCCGTTCCTGGAGGAAGTCCTGGCCTTGGCCGCGAAGCGGGCCCGCATCAACGTGGAGATCAAGCACGCCGCGGCCTTGCCGGCGACGGTATCGGTTCTGCAGGCGGCCGTCGCGGCCGGACCGTGGCAGCCGCAGCAGTTCCTGCTGTCGGCGTTCGACTGGGACATCCTTGCGCGCGCCAGGGAGCTGGAGCCGGCGATTCCGGTCGCGCCGCTGGCCGGCAAGGGGGCGGGCAACGAGGTGCTCGAGGCGGCGACGCGGCTGGGCGCCGAAGCGGTGCACATCTCGCGCTGGTCGGCGCGTGCGCGTTTCGTCGGGTCGGCGCATGCGCGTGGTCTGGCGGTCGGCGTCTATCCCGTCAACCGCCAGTGGGAGTTCGATCTCATGCAGCGCCTCGGCGTCGATACTATCTTTACGGATCATCCCGCGCGGGCGCTGGCCTGGGGCGCGCGGGCGCCGGCCGTGGATTGAGTTCCGCGGCAAGCACGTACCGCGGGATCGGATTGCAGCCCAAGGACAGGGACGTCATGCTACGGATGCAAAGCCCTCGCAGCGCACGCGCCATCGGACTGGCCATCATTCTTTGCTGCCTGCAGGCGGCGCCGGCACGGGCGACCGCGGAGGCCGGCTACCCGCCGCTCGAGGGCGATTTCGCGGCGGCGATCCTCATGGACGCTCGTACGGGGGAGATCCTCGGCGGCAAGGATCTCGACGTGCGTCGCCAGCCGGCCTCGATGATCAAGATGATGGTCCAGCTATTGATCCTCGAGCGCGTCGACGAGGGCGACATCGCCATGACCGACACGGTCAGCGTGTCGGCGCGCGCGAGCCTCATGGGCGGTTCGCAGGTGTGGCTCAAGCATCGCGAACGGTTCACCGTCGAGCAGCTGGTCGAGGCTCTGGCCATCCATTCGGCCAACGACGCCGCCGTCGCTCTGGCCGAACACGTGGCCGGCAGCGTCGAGGCGTTCGTGGACCTCATGAACCGGCGTGCGGCCGAGCTCGGCATGCAGAACACCGAGTTCAACACGGTCCACGGGCTGCCGCCGGCGCGTGGCCAGGCGCCCGATCTCTCGACGGCGCGGGACATGGCGATCCTTGGACGCGCGTTGCTCCAGCACCCGATCACGCTGACCTGGTCCGCGCGGGCGACGGCGCCGTTCCGCGACGGGCAGTTCACGCTCTACAATCCCAACAGGCTGCTCGGCAAGTACCGCGGCCTGGACGGTCTGAAGACGGGCTACACCGGTCCGGCGGGGTACTGCATCACGGCTACCGCGGTGCAGAAGGGCGTGCGGCTCATCTCCGTGGTCATGGGTTGTCCCACCGATCGCGGCCGGGCGACCGAGACCACGCGTCTGTTGAGCTACGGTTTCAACCTCTACGGCCCGGTGACCTTGATCGACAAGGCCGGCGCGATCGTCGAAGGCATCGTCGAGGTCCAGGGTGGCCGGCGCCGCGAGGTCGGTCTGGTCGCGGCGGGCGAACTCGCCGTGACGGTCCTGCGCGGCAGCGAAGATCGCATCGAGCTGCGGCGCGAGGTGCCGTCGCCGGTCACGGCGCCGGTGGCCGCCGGCCAGCAGCTCGGCGATCTGGTGGCCTACCTCGACGGCCAGGAGATGGCGCGGATCGGACTGCTGGCCGCCGAGACCGTGGACAAGGGATCCTGGTTCCACCGTCTGCTGCGCTGACACCGCCCGGGAGGCAGCATGGGCACGCCGCCGGCAAGGCCGCGATGCGGTTCGCCGTCGCTGGCGGCGTCGCTGGCGTCGCTGCTGGTGTCGCTGCTCGCGGCGCTGGCCGGCTGCCAGCAACCGGTGACGCGCGCGATCAGCTATCCCGCCGATGTCCGCTTCTCGGCAGGGTCCGACTCCTTGAGCCTGGCGGCGTTCCTCGAGCTGCCTGATGCGTTGCGCCGCGAGCGCGCGCGGGCGGCTGATCAATGGCGTGCCAGGGCGCTGCGGACCGGCTCGCTTGCCGAGGCCATGCAGGCCCTGCACACGGCCGTGGGGCTGAATCCCGCGGACGCCGCCGCGTGGCTGCAGATCGCGATGCGCCGGCGCTGGTTCGGCGACTACCAGCAGACCGAAGACGCCCTGGTCGCTTGCCGCGCGGCCCTGCCGCACCAGACGACGCTGCGGCGGGCGCTGGCGGCCGAAGCGGCGATCTGCGAGGCCTGGCTGCGCTACGATCGGGGCGAGTGGCGGCGCGGCATGGCGGCGGTCGACTCGGCCGCCGCCAACGGCGCCAGCGGCGAGGCGGTCGACCTCCTGCGGGCATTGCATATGGCCGGTCTCGGCCGCGACGGGCGCGCTCGCGACATCGCCTTGCGGTTCGCCGGCCGCGACCATCTGGCGCATTGGATCTACGGCGTGACCTACTGGCGCCGCGGCAGCGTACAGACCGCGCACGGCATCTTCACCGGCACCGCCAGCGACGCCGTCACCGGGACGGCCGACTTCGTCAAGGGTCAGATGCGCCCGGCCTCGGTAGGGGCGGCTGAAGCCTACCGCGACTTCGGCATCGTCGAAGAACTGCTCGGGAACTGGTGGCTGGCGGTGCGCAACTACGCACATGCGGCCCGCGCCGTGCCCTGGCGCGACGAGGCGGCGCTGCGCCGCATCGATCATCCCGCCCTCGAACGCGGCGGCGCGCGGCCGCCGATGCCGATCTGGCTGGCGTTCGACCGCTACTTGGTGACGGGTTCCCTGTCGGCCTACACGGCCTTCGCGCTGCAACGTTTCGAAGCGGCGACGACCGCGCCGGAACGCGATTTCTGGGCCTCGGCGGTGCTCGATGCCGCCGGCACCTGCGTGCGTCTCGACCTGCACGCGGCCTGGGCCCGGCGCGCTCGCGGCCTGGTGCTTGCCACCTTCCAGGGGCAGCAGCGGCGGGCGCGCCAGGACCTGGACGCCGCGCAGCGCTGGTTCGAGAACCAGCGCATCGAGGATCTGCCGACCTTGGCGGCGCTCGGCCGCCTCGACCTCGCCGCCGACGACGCCGCCCGGGCGCAGGCGCTGCTCGCGCGCGCGGTGCGTCTCGCCCCCGACGAGGCGCGCTTGTGGAGCGATCTCGGCTTGGCCCACGTCCGCCTCGCAGAACCGGGGCCGGCCTTCCATGCGCTGTCGAGGGCTCTGGAACTGGATGAGAATCTCGCCGTGGCGTGGTACAATCGCGGGCTGCTGCGTTACCATCTGGCGGACGTGCCTGGAGCCGTCGCCGATCTGCAGCGCGCCCATGATCTGGCGCCGGACGATCAGACGATCGCCGCGTTGCTGGACCAGTTGCGCCGCCGCCTGCAGCCCTGAGCCGGCCGCAGGGCGCGTACCCGGAATGCGGAGGTGCTCAGCCCATGCTTGGGAAACGTTCGCTGGCGGCTACGGCCGTGCTGCTCATCGCTCTGGCTGCCAGTGACGCGGCGCATGCCGCGCTGCCCGCGGTCGCCGTCCGCGCCGGAATGAGCGCCGCGGTCCTGCATGAGGACGGCCTGGCGGCCAGGGCGCGCCGGGGGCTGGCCTGCGGCCTGGGCGCGCGGTTGCCGCTGAGCGCGGAGTTCAGCCTGCAGCCCGAGATCTGGTACCTGCAGAAGGGCATGCATCGCGCCACGCTGTGGGAGCGCATCGATCTGGAGACCAGATACCAGACCGTGTCGATACCTGTGCTGCTGGCGCTGGACTTTCCGGCCACGCGATTCGAGTCGCGGGCCTTCATCGGCCCGGCGATCGATCTGTTGCTCGGCTCGGAGATCCGCCGCCGCGACCGCGGCGTCTGGCAAGACGTGACCTCGCAGGACGAGAGCGTCTTCTTCAGCCTGGTCGTCGGCGGCGGCACGCGCTGGCGGCGCCTGGACCTCGACGTCCGCTATCAGCATGGCCTGAGCCGGCTGACGGACTTCAACTACCGCGAGTTCGCCGACATCGTCCCCGACATGCATCCGTTCAAGCCGGCCTACGATCGCACCTGGATCCTGACGGCCGGCCTCTGGTTCTGAACGACCCCGGCGCCGCGGCCGCCGGCGCGTCAGCGCAGGTAGCTGGCGCCGTTGACGTCGATGACGCCGCCGGTCAGCGCGTCGGCGCGACCGCTGACGGTCAGCAGCACCGTCCAGGCGAGATCCAGCGGGTCGACGACCTCGCCGGTCGGGAACTGGGCCCGGATCCGGTCGCCGTCCGGTCCCGCCAGGTAGTGGCGGGTCATGTCGGTCTCCACCCACGCGGGCGCCACCGTGATGACCTTGATGCCGCGCGGCGCCAGGGCCACGGCGAGCGATTGCCCGAGAGCGTTCAGGCCGCTCTTGCTGGCGCCGTAGGCCGGCGCCTCCGGCTCGCCCCGGAAGGCGCCGCGGCTGCTGATGTTCACGATGTAGCCCCGGCGCGCGGCGAGGTGCGCCGCGGCGGCCTCGCAGATGAGAGCCGGGGCCGTCAGGTTCACCGCCATGGTGCGCTCCCACAGGTGGCGCCAGCGGTCGGGGTCTTCGCCCGGGGCCGGCATCGGCTCGTAGATGCCGGCATTGTTGACGACGATGTCCAGGCCGCCGAGGGCCGACGCGGCACGCTCCGGCAGGGCCGCGGCCTGCTGGGGATCGGCCAGGTCGGCCGTCAAGACGACGTGCGGCCCGTACGGCAGGTGCTCGGCGAGTTGCCGCGCCGCGTGTTCGGCGGCGCGGCAGTGCAGGGCCAACCGCGCGCCGTGCTCGGCGAGCAGGGTGGCGATGTGACGGCCGAGCCCGCGGCTGGCGCCGGTGACCAGCGCCACCCGCCCTTCCAGATCGATCGCAGCGGCCATATCACTCCTTTCGCGCGCGCGGCCGGGTCATTTCCGATCCTGCGGGAAGCTGCGGACCTCCGGCAGCCGGAGCGGTTCGCGCGCGATCTTCTCCAGCAGCACCTCGACGGCTTTCTCGAGCTGCGGATCGCGGCCGGCGATGACCTCATGGGGCAGGTTGTCCACCTGGATATCGGGTTCGACGCCGTGATTCTCGACGACCCATTCGCCGTCCAGGCTGTAGATGCCGAACTCGGGGAAGGTCACGTTGCCGCCGTCCAACAGCGGGATGCCGCGGCTGATGCCGATCAGCCCGCCCCAGGTGCGGGTGCCGATGACCGGACCCAGCTCGTAGAACTTGAAGTAATAGGGCAGCGCGTCGCCGCCGCTGCCGGCGTAGGCGTTGCAGAGCATCGCCATGTGGCCGAGGAACGCGGTGCCCGGCGTGCGCCAGTCCTGGCCGTAGCGCGGGCGCCACATGTTGACCAGGCGCTGGCGCAGGATGTTCATGAAGAAGTCCGGGATGAAGCCGCCCCCGTTGTAGCGCTCGTCGATGATCAGGCCTTCCTTGCGCAGCTGCGGGTAGTAGCCCTTGGCGAAACCCTGCTGGCCGCCGACCGCGGTGTTGGGCAAGTGGAGGTAGCCGATCTTGCCGCCCGACAGCTCGTCGACGCGCCGCCGGTTCGCCGCGACCCAGGCCGTGTAGCGCAGATCGGCCTCGCTGCGGATCGGTTCGACCGTCACCTCGCGCGCGTCCTTGCCGTCGGCGCGCGGTCCGACGGTCAGCACGACCGGCTCGCCGATGCGGTCCACCAGCAGGCTGAACGGATTGCTCGGCGCCCGCAGTTCGACGCCGTCGACCGCCAGCAGATATTCCCCCTCGCGGACGTCGCGGCCGGGACCGAAGAGCGGCGTGTCGGTGTCGCTGTTCCAGTCCCGTTCGGTCAGGACGCCGGCGAAGCGGTAGCGTCCGCTGCGCTCGTCCAGCGCGAAGTCGCAGCCGAGCAGGCCGGTGCCGATGCTCGGCGCTCGCGGGCGGTCGCCCGGGCGCGCGTAGGCGTGGCCCGCGTTCAGCTCGGAGATCATCTCGCCGACCAGGTACGTGAAGTCCGCGCCGTGGCCGACATAGGGCAGCAACGCGCTGTAGCGCCGCCACATGCGCTCCCAGTCGACGCCGTGCAGGTCCGGATCGTAGAAGAAATCGCGCTGCAGCCGCCAGGCTTCGCGCAGCATCTGCCGGTACTCGGCGCGCGGATCGACCGTCGCCTTCATCTCGCCCGTGCGCAAGGGCTTCTCGGCCGGCTTCTGCTCGGCCTTGGCGTCCACGATGCCGAGTTTGTCGTTGTGCCGATAGAGGATCTTCTTGCCGTCCGCGGAGAGCACGTAGCCGCCGAGTTCGGCGAGCACCGTCTTCTCTTCACGCTCGGCGAGGTCGTAGAACCGCAGCGAGGTCGTGGCGCGCTGATTGCCGCGGCCGCCGCCGGGCGCGAAGGGCCGGCTCAGGTAGAAGAGCTTGCCGTCGGCGAACCGCAGGGACATATAGCTGCTCGGCGCGACGTCCAGGGCCACCATGCGCTCGGCGAGACCGTCCAGATCGATGCGCAGCGCTTTGGCGGCGCCTTTGTCCTTCTTGTCCTTGTCCTTCTCGTCGCCGGCGGCCTTGGCGTCGTCCTTGGCGTCGTCCTTGGCGATGGCCACGGTGTCGATCCGCGCGGGGAAGGGGTGCGGCACGTCGGCGCGCAAGGTGACCAGGTAGATGCCGTCGCGGTTCTCCCAGATGGGCTTGAGATCGAAGCCGCCCAGCGTCGGATTGAAGTGGCGGCTCGAGGTGAAGAAGAGGTAGCGGCCATCCGCGTCGAAGCACGGGTGCCCCTCGTCGGTGAAGTCGTCGGTGACCTTGTGGACCTTGCCGCTCTTGACCTCGTAGAGGCGCAAGGAGCTGAAGCCGTTGCTCTCGGGCTTGGCGTAGGCGAGCCAATCGCTGCCCGCGCTCCAGGCCGCCTGCGTGATCGGTCCGGTCACGCCCTCGTCCACTGTGTTGACGCCGCCCTTGTCGAGGTCGACCAGCAGGAGCTGCAGGGCCGCGTTGCTGACCAGCAAGTGCTTGCTGTCGGGCGACCATTGCAACCGGTAGACCCAGCCGCCGAGGCCGTTGGTCAGCTGCCGCTCGTCGCCGCGGCCGTCGGCCGCGCGCAGGAAGATCTCGTACTCGCCGGCGCGATCGCTGACGTACGCGAGCGTGCGGCCGTCCGGCGACCACGCGGGGACGCGCTCGCGGATGCCCGCGGTCGCCGTCAGATTGCGCACCGGCCCGCGCTCGGCCGGCAGGCTGAAGATGTCGCCGCGGGCGGCCGCGACGGCGCGATTGCCGTCGGGGGCGAGATCCCAATCGCGCAGCATGTCCTCGACCGAACGCAGCGCGGGCCGCGCCCAGAGATGATCGCTGCGCACGGCCACCCGCAGGCGCCGCGGTTCGGCTGGCGCCGCGGTCAGGTCCAGCGCGTACAGCCAGCCGCCGTTCTCGTAGATGATGGCGCCCGGGCCGAGGCTGGGGAACTTGACGTCGTATTCGTCATGGAAGGTGATCTGGCGGTGCTGGCCGGTCGGTTCGTGCCAGGCCCAGATGTTGAGCTTGTCGTGCGCCCGATCGCTCGTGTAGTAGATGGTGTCGCCGTGCCACATCGGGAAGTTGTCCGTGCCGACCCAGTCGGTGACCTGGCGGGACTGGTTGCGCGCGAAGTCGTAGATCCAGATGTTCTGCGCCATGCCGCCCCTGTACCGCTTCCAGGTGCGCTCCTCGCGGGTGATGCGGTTGTATGCCAGCCGCTTGCCGTCGCTGCTCCAGCTCGACAACCCGCCTTCGGGCAGGATCATCCGCTCGGGCAGACCTCCCTCGCGGTCGACCGTGTGGAGCTGCAGGTCGCGTCCCGTGAGGCTCTGGCGCGCCGACTGGAAGCGGATGCGCCGCCCATCCGGCTCCCAGTCGATGACCCGGTCGTTGCCGGGGTGGAAGGTCAAGCGGCGAGGCTCGCCGCCGCGGGCGGGCATGACGTAGACGTCGTGATTGCCGTCGTACTCGCCGCTGAAGGCGATCCACTCGCCGTCGGGGCTGAACTTCGGCGAGCTCTCCAGGCCCGGCGAGCTGGTCAGCCGGCGGGCCTCGCCCCCTTGGACCGGCACCGTCCACAGATCCCCCGCGTAGACGAAGACGACGAGGTCGCCGTGGATGTCCGGCATGCGCAGGAGGCGCATGTCCTCGGAATCGGGCTCGATCGCGGCGGCCAGGCCACAGGCCGCCATGGCCGACAGCAGAATCGGCACCAACGTGGATCGCATCGAAGACCTCCAGAGCATGAGGACGGGCGACGATTGAGGAGACGCGGCAAGGGCAGGTGCCTGACGCTCGGCATAGTATACGCACGAACCCCCGCCCGGATGCAATCCGGACGGGGGAATGTCTGCGCGGGGCGCACGCGTGCCAGCGGTAGGCTATTTCTGCGGTCGGGCGCCGGCCAGCGGAGCGACTGCGCCTGTGGCGGCAGGCGCCACGAGCGCCGCCTCGGCGCCGTCCCAGAGGACGGTCGCCACGGTCCAGACCTGATTGTTGGTCAGCACCTGCTCGTACATTTCCACCTGCTCGGCGGCGGAGGCTTCGTGCAGCGTGATTAGCACGCTGCAGCGACTCGGCAGGTTCGTGCCGCGATCGCTCCAGTAGTGGACCTGCACCAGGTATTCCCCCGGCGGAAGGTCGCTCTGACCGGTGATGTTCTCCGGTCCGTAGCCGTTGACGTCGTCGACGTCCAGCTGCAGGCCGCTCGCCGTGTTCCGGTTGGCGAAGTAGCACCTCTCTCCGTCCGGATCGGTGACCCAGAGGTCGACGTCGGTGCCGTCGGTGTCCCAGAACAGCGTCGCACGGAAATCGGCGCGGGCGACCGCGGCCATCAGACCGACCTGCGCGCTGGCCCGCCGCAGGCCGCTGTCGGCGGTTACCTCCATGACGACCCGGCGCGGCTGGTCGCTTCCCGGCAGGATGACGACCTGCTCGAACGCTCCATTGCGCAGCTGCAGGTTGTAGATCTGCCGGCGGTCGCGCTCGACGATGAGCTGCGCCGTCTCGAGGCTCGGGTTGGCGACCATCCCGCTCACCGGCACGATGCGATTGGTCACCGTGCCGCCGATGCGGTTCAACGACACGTAGAAATCGACGGGATACACCAGCTCCTGGCGCAGCGTTTCGCCGTCCGCGGTGAAGGAGAACTCGTAGACCGCCTGCGGCTGATCCCACGCGGCGGGAATCGCCACGGGCACCCTCCAGCGGGTCGTTTGGCCGACGCCGAGCGTCCAGGTCCCGGAGCTGACATCGGTCAGGAGACCGCCGCGGCCGCTCAGGCTGGCGGCGCCGGTCACCTCGATCGCCCCGCGGTTGGTGACCCACAGCCGCAAGGTGTCCGACTCGCCGGGATTGAGGCGCTGGTCGGCGATCTGTTCCGACACGATATCCATTCGCGTCACCTTGACCGCGAAGGGCGTGACCGCGACGACCGCCGAATCGGCGCGCGCATTGCCGCGGCCGTCGCTGACGGTGACCGCCACGGTGTACGATCCGGCGGCGTCCGGCCGGCACAAGAAGCGGGCGCCCGTGGCCGACTGCTGGCCGACCGGTCCGCCGCTGACCCGCCAGGTGTACTGCAGCCGGTGGCCGGCGGAACTGGCCGCCACGGCCTTGACCTCGAGCTGGTCGCCGGCGCCGGACATCGACGGCGCGATCAGCCCTTCGAAGATCAGCGGTTCGGCGCCGAGGTGATTGAGCGCCAGGTCGATCGCCGCGTCCGCGTCGATCGCGACCCCGCAAGCGATCGCTCGCCCGTGGTCGTCCGCGAGCGCCAGGATGTCATAGGAGCCGGCCGGCAGGACCAACTCGGCCTGCGAAGCGACGCCCGTCAGGAGCGCCAGGCGCGCGGAATCGTGCGGCAGGCCGCGCCGGCGCAGCAGGACCATCGCCGATCCGGCCGGCAGCGGGCCGCCGTCGGCCCGGCGCAGAGCCAGCGTCACGCCATGGTTGGCCGGATCGGATTCTCGTGCGGCCGTCAGGTGGTTCGCGATCTCCGCGGCCTGCGCCGTTCCGGCGCCGACGCCGGCGAACAGGCGCAGATGGCCCCGGGCCGCGCGTTCGAGCAACGCCAGCGAGAGCGCCCGCTCGGCGGCGTCCCAGGCGGGGACGGCGGCCCGGAAGCTCCGTTTCAGCGGATGATGATCATCCAGGTCGGCGTAGAAGGCGGCGCGGGCGTCGGCCGTGTCGCCCTCGAGCTCGTCGATCGCCAGCCCGCCGCTGCGGTCGTCGTCGTGCAGGATGGCCGCCGTGACAGCCTCGTCGCGCGCTTGCAGGCGCTCCTGCAGCAATTCGGCGAGCGTGCCGGTGACGGGGATGGCCGTGCCGGATCCCTGCAAGGCCTCGCGCAGTCCGCGCAGTCCGCCGAGCACGCGCCAGCTCAAGACCAGGCCCTCTCCGCTGGCGACGGTCGCGGTCGCGGTGTTCGCCAGGACCGCGAGCGCCGTCGCGCGCGAGACCTCGCCGATCTGCGCCTTGCCGGCGTCCGGCACGATCCGGCGTTCGAGATCCTCCCAGGCGTTCAGCCGGGTCGCGGCGACGCTGCATGAGGCCGCATAGGCAAGCACGGCCTGCATGGTTGCATCGGCCGCCACGGCAGGGTTTGCCGCCAGATCGGCAACAACCGCCCAGAGGTCCTCGGCCTCGGCCAGCGCGGCCTGCGCCTGACCGCCGGCCTGCCAATAGCCGGCGAGCGCGTCGGCGGCGGTGGGGGCGGTCGGACCGGTCGGCTGTCGATCGCGATCCTTCGAGGAACACGCAGAGAGCAGCGCCAGATTGCAGCCGGCGAGTAGCATCGCCATGGCGAGAGCACGGGTCGACAACCGCATGGGATCCTCCGGGAAGGGGGGGTGTGGCACGACGGGCACCCCGAGCCCGCCAGTCCGGAGGGCGCCATGCCAATCGCGTGCCAGGAGGATCTCGAGCGGATTCGGTACGGGCCGGGCCGGCTCAGAGCGGCGGCGCCACGAGCGGGGCTCGTCGCGCGGCCGCCGGTTCGCCGCGGCGGTAGACTTCCAGTCGCCACAGCAGCAGGGCGAGGAAGACCAGTCCGCCGGCGGTGTCTGCCGCGGCGAAGCCGTACCAGGCGCCGGCCAGGCCGCCGAGCTGCAGGCCGAGCCACACGCCCAGCGGTTCGAGGACGACGCGCAGCACCGTGTTCGGCGCCATGCCCGCCAGCCCCTGCCCGCGGGCCTGGAACCAGAAGGCGGTGATGTTGACCACGCTGAGCATGGGCCGCGCGACCGTCGCCCAGCGCGCGAGCGGCCAGCCGGCCTCGATGACCGCCGCGTCGTCGGTCATCAAGCCCAGCGCCCAGCGGGGAAAGAGGATGACCGGCAATGCCAGGGCCGCCAGCAGCGTCAAGGCGAAGCGCAGCGTGGTGAGCGTGATCGCCCGCACGCGTTCGCGCTCGCCCGCGCCGTGGTTCTGTCCCACCATGATCATCATGCTCAGGCTCAGGCCGAGCGTCGGCAGGAAGACGAAGCTCAGCAGGCGCAGCCCCGCGCCGAACGCCGCCAGGGCCACCGTGCCTTGCGGCGCCAGCATCCTGTTGATGAGGTAGACCGAGACCGGCAGGGCGATGTTCGCCAGCACCGCCGGTCCGGCCACGCGGCCGAGGTCGGCCAGCAGTGCGGGATCGCGCCGCCAGGAGCCGCGCACGAGACGCACGCGGCGGTCCCTGGCGGTCAGCAGTTCGCGCAGCACGAGCAGCGACGCGAACGCGAAGCTGACGACCGTGGTCAGCGCGGCGCCCGCGACGCCCAGCCGCGGAAACGGGCCGGGGCCGAAGATGAACAGCGGGTTCAAGACGACGTTCAGCAACAGGCCGTAGGCCATGACCTTGAACGGGAAGACGGTGTCGCCCTCGCCGCGGAACAGCGCGTTGACGCTCATGGCGAAGAGGCTGAAGAAACCGCCGAGGAAGTAGATCGTGCCATACTGCCGCGCCAGATCCCGCACCACCGGTTCGGTGCCTGGCGCGCGCAAGGCCGGTTCGAGCAAGAGCAAGCCGCCGGGAACCAGGAGAATGGCCAGCGCTCCGGCCAGCAGGACGACGTGCAGCAGGAGATTGGGGACCTCGCCCGAGCGTCCGCCGCCGATGAGGCGGCTGCACAGGCTCGTGCTCGCCGAGCCCAACGCGCCGCCGAACGTGTGCAGCAGGTAGGTGACCGGGAAGGCGAGGCTGACGGCGGCCATGGCCTCCTTGCTGAACCGCCCCAGGTAGATCATGTCCACCAGGCCATAGCTCGTGACCAGGAACATGGCCATGATCATCGGCACGCTGAGTCCCAGCAGCGTCGGCGCGATGCGTCCGGTCAGGATGGGATTGGGGCCGCCGTCGCGGGGCCGGCGGCCCAGACCGCGCAGACGGTCCAACCAGGCGGGCACTGGGTCAATCGTCCTTCGGGTGGCGGTTGCCGCTTGCGACGAGGTCGTTGCCGGCGAATTCGGCGAACTCGGCGACACCGTAGACGAAGCCCGCGACGGCCGCCACGTTCGCGGCCAGATCGGCGGGCGCGACGGCTTCGAAAACGTCCGCGGGACCGTGGTGGTAGCGGAAGTAGTCCTGGCCATGGACGCGGTGGCCGACGCCGATCACCCCGCGCTCGACCAGCGGTCCGATGTCGACGCCCGCCCAGCCGGCATAGACCGTGTCGGCGCCGACCGCGGCCAGCGGCGCGGCGAACGCCTGCAACGCGGCGATGGTCTTCTCCGGGGCCCGCACCGAGAAACCGGCCGGCGCGAACGCCCCCGAGTCGCTCTCGAGCGCGAGCACATGGTCGGCGATCGCTCCGGCATGCCGTTCGGCGTAGGCCTCGCCGCCCTGGCCGCCGTACTCCTCGCTCGTGAACAGCACGACGCGGATCGTCCGCCGCGGGCGCAGCTCCAGGTCGCGCAGCGCCTTGATCGCGCCGAGCATGATGACGCAGCCGGCGCCATCGTCGTGCGCGCCCTGGCCCGTGTCCCAGGCGTCCAGGTGCGCGCCGATCAGCACGATCTGCTCGGGCAGTTCACGCCCGCGCAACTCGCCGATCACGTTGGCGCAGGGACCCGGCTCGAAGGCGCGGGCCTCCATGTACAGCTGCACCCGGGGACGCAGGCCGGCGCGGTCCAGGCGGCGCAGCAATGCGGCGTCCTCATCGCTGAGCGAGGCGGCGGGGATGCGCGGCACCTCCGGATCATAACGCATGACGCCCGTGTGCGGCGTGTTCTGGCCGAAGCCCGCGGGGCGGATCAAAGCCGCGACCGCGCCGTGGGCAGCGGCGCGGCTCGCGGCATGCGCGCGATACTGGACGTTGGCGCCGTAGCCGGTCCACGGCGGATCGAACACGACGATGCGGCCGGCCGCCTCGTCCGCGCGCGCCGCCAGTTCGTCCCAGTCGCGCACCGCGACGACCTCGGCGACGAGCGGGCGGCCCTGCGTGCCGTCGCTGAGCCCCAACCCCAGCATCGTCAGCGGCAGGTCGTAGGGATGCACCAGGCGCGCCCATTCCCGGCCACGCTCCCAGCGCGGCACGGTCACGGGCTCGGTCCACGTGGTGTCGGCGCCCGCGGCAGCGAGCCAGCGGCGGGCCCAGCCGTGCGCCCGCGCCATGCCCTCGCTGCCGGCGAGCCGCGGCCCCACCTCCGTGCACAGCTCGCGCAGTGCCGCCAGCGCGAACGTGTCTTGCCGGGCGGCGGTCACGATGCGCGCGACGGTCGCGTCCAGAAGGTCGGCGCGGTCGGCGGTTCGGGCGGGCGCGGCCATGCCGGCGGCGGCCGCCGCCAGGCAGAGCGCGGCCAGCAGCGCCGCTCGCCGCGGCGGGCGAGAGCGGACGCGAAGTCGGGGCGGCGCGAACGGTCGGATCATGACGGACCTCACCGGGCGGGCGGGCTGGCGGTCTGGTGGGCGATCGGCGTCCAACATAACGCCAAACCCGCGGGCGAACGACAGGCGTTTGCGCCGCGCGCAGAATCGATAGCGGAAGCGCCGCAGCGGCCCGCCGGTCGAGGGCGGCGCGCGCCGCGGCCGGCGGCGCCCACGCACCTCGCGGCGACGGAGCGCTGGCGTTAAATTGACATCATTGGTCATGTATTGGCCCGAATCGACGGCAAGGGGGCGGCATGCACCGCAGCGACATGACCAGCGGCGAGCGTTCACGACCGCGCGTCCTCATCGTCGGCGGCGGCTTCGCAGGCCTCGAGGTCGCCAAGCGTTTGCGGCGCGCTCCGGTGGACATCTCGCTCTTCGACCGCAACAACTACCACCTCTTCCAGCCGCTTCTCTACCAGGTGGCCGCCGCGGTGCTCTCGCCGGCGGACATCGCCGAACCGATCCGCAAGATCCTGAGCGGACAGCGCAACTGCCGGGTCTTCTTGAACCGGATCGCCAGCGTGGACCTCGCCCGGCGCGAGGTCCGCTACGAGGGCGGCGCCGCGCGATACGACGTCCTGGTCTTGGCGACGGGCGCGACGCACAGCTACTTCGGCAACGCCGAATGGGCCAGGCACGCGCCCGGCTTGAAGACCATCGACGACGCGCTCGAGATCCGGCGCCGGGTCCTGCTGGCTTTCGAGGAAGCGGAGCAGGAGGCCGACCCCGCGGCGCGGCGCGCCAAGCTGACCTTCGTCGTCGTGGGCGCCGGACCGACCGGCGTCGAGCTGGCGGGCGCGCTCAAGGAGATCGCCGCCCGCACCATCCCGCGGGATTTCCGCAACATCGACACGACCACGACGCGGGTCATCCTGCTGGAGGGAGAGCCGCACGTGCTGCCGTACCTGCCGGCCGGATTGTGCGCGCGCGCGCGCCGCGACCTCGAGCGGCTCGGCGTCGAGGTGCGCACCGGCACGCGCGTCACGGCGGTGTCGGCAGAGGGCGTGCAGCTCGGCGACGAGTTCGTGCCGGCCGAGAACGTGCTCTGGGCGGCGGGGGTGGAGGGGTCGTCCCTGGCGCGGAGCCTCGGCGTGCCGTTGGATCCGCGCGGGCGCGTGCCGGTGGCCGCCGATCTCTCGCTGCCCGGTCATCCGGAGGTCTTCGTCGTCGGTGATCTGGCGCTGATGACTGCCGATCCGCGTTATCCGACAGGGCTGCCCGGCGTGGCGCAGGTGGCGATCCAGGGCGGCCGCCATGTCGCCCGTCTCATCGACCGGCAGGTTCGCGGGCGGACGCCGAACGGAGGACGCCCCGCCTTCCGCTATCGGGACAGGGGCAGCCTGGCCACGATCGGCAAGAACCGCGCCGTGGCCTGGATCGCTGGGCGTCAGCTGGCCGGCTGGCCGGCGTGGTTGCTCTGGGGCCTGGTCCACATCATGTTCCTGATCGGCTTCCGCGCCAAGGTCGCCGTGATGTGGAACTGGCTCTGGACCTTCCTCTGGCACAACCGCGGCGCGCGGCTGATCACCGGCTCGCCGCCGTTGAAGCTCAAGCGTCCAGCTGCGTGAAGACCTTGGCCACCCTGCGCACGGCCATGTTCAGTTCCTTCTTCGTGATGCAGAGCGGCGGCGCGAAACGGATGACCGTCTCGTGGGTCTCCTTGCACAGCAGCCCCTCATGCATGAGCGCTTCGCAGTAGGGACGCGCCCGCGTATTGAGCACGAGGCCGACCCACAAGCCCTTGCCGCGCACCTTGACGATGCTGCGCGATTCGATCTCGCTCAGCTTCTCCATGAACCACGGACCGAGCTTGGCGCTCTGCTCGACGAGCTTCTCTTCGACGATGACCTTCAGCGCCTCGCGCGCGACGGCCATGCCCAGAGGGTTGCCGCCGAACGTCGAGCCGTGGTCGCCGGGTTTGAACACGCTCATGACCTCGTCGTCGCTCAGGAACGCGCTGACGGGATAGAAGCCGCCGCTGAGCGCCTTGCCGATGATCACGCCGTCGGGCCGGATATTCTCCCACTCGTAGGCGAAGAGCTTGCCGGTGCGCCCGAGTCCGGACTGGATCTCGTCGCAGAGCAGGAGCACGCGGCGTTCGTTGCAGAGCTGGCGGGCGCGGGCGAGGAAACCCGCCTCCGGCACGACGATGCCCGATTCGCCCTGGATGGGCTCGACCAGGAAGGCCACGGTGTGGTCGGTGATCGCCTCGGCGAGCGCCTGCGCGTCGCCGTAGGGGATGACCTTGAAGCCGGGCGTGAAGGGGCCGAAACCGTCGCGGTACTGCGGGTCGGTGCTGAAGCTGACGATCGTCGTCGTGCGACCGTGGAAGTTGTCGGCGCAGACGATGATCTCGCTGCGGCCCTCGGGCACGCCCTTGATCTTCTCGCCCCACTTGCGCGCGGCCTTGATGGCGGTCTCGACGGCCTCCGCGCCGGAATTCATCGGCAGCACCCTGGCGAAGCCGGTCAGCTCGCAGATCTCGCGGCAGAAATGGGGCAGCTGCTCGTTGCGGAAGGCCCGGCTCGTCAGGGTGACCTTCTTGGCCTGGTCGCGCAGCGCTTTGAGCAGACGCGGGTGGCAATGCCCCTGGTTGACGGCGCTGTAGGCGGCGAGGAAGTCCATGTACTGCCGGCCCTCGACATCCTCGACCCAGACGCCTGCGGCCCGCTTGATCACGACGTCCAGGGGATGGTAGTTGTGCGCGCCATAGCATTCCTCGATCTCGATGTACTTCGCGGTCTTCATGGACCACCTCCTGGGCGTCTGCGAGAAAACGGCCTGTAGCCTGGTCAAGATCGATGACGGGGCGGCCGGCGAGCGGCCGCGGCGGTTCTAAGATAGGACCGCGCGCAGGGGAGTCCAAAGAAATCGCTCGGCTGCGCGCGCCTGCCCGCCGCCTCACGCGGGTCCGCCAGGGCTCGGCGAAAAAAGTGCTTGACAAAATGAAGTACTTGAAATATTAAAGTATGGTCGACCAGCGGGCGGGCGCTCGCACGGATGCGAACCCCGGCGCCACGAAGGCGGCCTGTCTGGAGGATCGACAAAGGCCGGGTCGGACGGAACGACGACACCCGCAAGGGGCCGGACAGGAGGTTCGGACGGCTTTCAGGGGGGTGTGCCTAACCGGTCCTGGGTGCAGGCCACCCCCCTCGGCAAACCATCGCGCCGCGACGGATCGCGGCGCCGTGCGCGGGGACCGCGTCCGAACGATCGCGGGCCAGCCGTCGCGCAGACCAGGCAGCCAAGCCCGGCAGGGAGGCCAGGGCCGTGGCAGACACCGGATCGCCGGCGAGAGGCCGCGGCGCGCGCGCGCCGCTTTCGCCGTTGATCCACGGGCGGGTCCGGCTGCTCATCCTCTGCCAGCTGATGGCGCGTCCCGGGGGAGCGACCTTCACGGAGATCAAGAAGGCCCTGGATCTCACCGACGGCACGCTCTCGGTGCACCTGGGCAAGCTGGCTGACGGCGGCCTGGTGGAGATCCGCAAGGAGTTCGCCGGCAACAAGCCGCAGACCCTCGCGCGTTTGACCGCGGCGGGCCGGCGGCGGTTCGATGCCTACGTGCAGGAGCTGCGGGATCTCTTGCCCGGTCTGACCTCGCCTTGATCGCCGCCGCGCTCGTTCAGACGCGGGCGCCGGAAGTCGCCGGAGCCGCGGACGCCGCCGCCTCGTCGAACCAGCTGATGAGGCCGGTCTCGAAACGATTCAACGGGAATCGCGGGTTGCGCGGCGTGACGCGCACGGTGTAGCCGCGCTGGCCGGAGCGCCGGCACGGGATCTCGCCGTGATAGGTCACCTGCCCGCGGGCGTCCTCGGCCGGCGGCGTCATGGTTTCCGTCTCGCCCTGGATGATGTTGCCCTGGTTGTCGAGCTGGCCGTGGTAGATCTCGACCAGCACATCGGCGGTCGACAGTTCGCCGAGGTCGACCGTGGCCTGCACCTTGAAGCGGGAGCCCATGGGCTGGGCGTCCTGATCGGCCGCCTGGATGGCCAGGATGCGGACCGCCTGCCAGCGCTTGCCGACCTGGGCGCGCCAGGCCGCCAGCTCCTTGGCTGCGGCGGCGCTCTCATCCCAGAGCTTGCGCGACTGGATCAGGCAGGGCACGTAGAATCGCTGGGTATATTCCTCCACCATGCGGTTCGTGTTGAATTCCGCGTTGACGGTGCGCATCGAATTCTTCATGTAGCGCAGCCACTCGCGCGGCACGCCGTCGCTGGAGCGTTCGTAGTAGATCGGCGCGATCTCGTTCTCGAGCAGCTCGTATAGCGCCGTGCTCTCGACCTGGTCCTGGTACGCGGGATCGTCGTAGTCTTCGCCGGCGCCGATCGCCCAACCGTTCTCCTTGTTGTACGCCTCGCACCACCAGCCGTCGAGCACCGAGACGTTGATGCCGCCGTTGACCGGCACCTTCATGCCGCTGGTTCCGGAGGCCTCGAGCGGGCGCCGGGGGTTGTTCAGCCAGATGTCCACGCCCTGGACCAGGTACCTGGCGACCTCCATGTTGTAGTCCTCGAGGAAGACCAGGTGCTTGCGGAACTCGTCGCGCTGCGCCATGTGCACGATCTGCCGGATGAGCTCCTTGCCGGGATGGTCTTTCGGGTGCGCCTTGCCGGCGAAGATGATCTGCACCGGCCGATCGGGATTGTTCAGGATCCGCGCCAGTCGCGCCGGGTCGCTGAGCAGCAGGTTGGCGCGCTTGTACGTGGCGAAACGGCGGCCGAAGCCGATCGTCAGCGCCTCCGGGTCGAGGACCTCGCGCGCGGCGGCGATGTTCGCGCGATTGGCGCCCCGCGCCTCGAGCTGCTCGCGCAGCTTGCGCCGCACGTAGCCGACCAGCCGTTCGCGCATGCGTTCGTGCGCGCGCCAGAGCTCGGCGTCGGGAATGCGGGAGACGCGCTCCCAGACCATGTGATTGGTCGGCTTGTCGTACCAGCGGGGGCCCAGGTAGCGGTCGTACAGGCGGGCCAGCTCCATGCACTGCCACGAGCGCGTGTGGATGCCGTTGGTGATGTGGCTGATCGGCACCTCCTCGGCCGGGACGCCGGGCCAGATCCGCTGCCACATGCGACGGGAGACCTGGCCGTGCAGCTCGCTCACGCCGTTGGCGAACTGGGCCAGACGCAGGGCGAGCACCGTCATGCAGAACGTCTCGTGCCTGTCGTCGGGGTTCTGGCGGCCGAGCGCCAGCAGCTGCTCCATGCCGATGCCGATCTGGTCGGCCAGCGGCTTCAGGTAGACGCGCACGAGCTGGGGGTCGAAGTGATCGTTGCCGGCCGGCACCGGGGTGTGCGTCGTGAAGACGCTCGAGGAGCGGACCAGCTCGAACGCCGTCTCGTACGCGAGCTTGCGCTCGGTCATGAGGTGGCGGATGCGCTCGAGGCAGAGGAAGGCGGAGTGGCCCTCGTTGAGATGGAAGACCTCCGGCTGGATGCCGAGGGCCTGCAGGGCGCGGAAGCCGCCGATCCCCAGCAGGATCTCCTGCCGGATGCGCATGTCGATGTCGCCGCCGTAGAGCCTGCTCGTCAGCTCGCGGTCCTCGGGCCGGTTGCTCGCGAGGTTGGTGTCCAGCAGGAACAGCGGGTTGCGTCCGACCTGGACCCGCCAGATGCGCGCGGCGACCTTGCGGGCGGGGTACTCGACCTCGATGAGCAGCGGACGCCCGTCGGGCTGCAGCTCCTGCGTCATGGACATGTTGTAGAAGTCGTTGAGCGGATAGTCTTCCTGCTGCCAGCCGTCGTGGTTCAGGTACTGGCGGAAGTAGCCGTACTGGTAGGCCAGCCCGACGCCCACCAGCGGGACGCCGAGGTCCGTGGCGGACTTCAGGTGATCGCCGGCCAGCACGCCCAGGCCGCCGGAGTACAGGGGCAGCGATTCATGCAGGCCGAACTCGAAGGAGAAATAGGCGATCGCCGCCTTGCCGAGCTGCTCGTGCTCGCCCTCGAACCAGGACGGCTGCTTGAGGTAGCGCTGCAGATCCTCGTAGACGGCGTCCAGATGGGCGAGGAAAGCCTGATCGCGCGTCAGATCGCTGATGCGGTCCGACGACAGGTTGCCGAGGACCGCGACGGGGTTGCTGCGGTGCTCGTCCCAGAGATCCGGGTCGACACGCCGCAACAGATTGATGGCCTCCGGGTTCCAGACCCACCAGATGTTCCTGGCGATCTCGAGCAACGGTTGCAGCTTGGGCGGCAGATTCGGCGTGACGATGAACTTGCGGATTCCCTGCATGGTTGACTCCCGGAGGTCGTTCAGGATGGCGAAACCCTCGATCCCTGCGGCCCGAGGGATCGAGGTCATCATATCGCCGCAAGGCGCAGGTGCAAGAGCCATTCCAGGCGCAGGCGATTCAGAACAGGCGCGGCGGCCTGACCCGGTTGCCGGTCGTCAGGGTATGGCCTTCCAGACGCAACAGGCGCGCCTTGAGCTCCGTGCCGGCGCTGAAACCGACGAGGCGGCCGTCGCCGCCGAGCAGGCGATGGCAGGGGATGAGCACCGGCAGGGGGTTCTGGGCAGCGGCCTGACCCACCGCCCGCGCGGCCTGGGGGGTCCCCAGATCCCGGGCGAGGCGGCCATAGGAGCGCAGCTGGCCGTACGGGATCGCCAGCAGGCGCTGCCAGACCTGTTGCTGGAAAGCGGTGCCGCGCGGCGCCAGCGACAGCTCGAAACGGCGCCGCTGGCCCACGAAGTATTCGCCGAGCTGCTGCGCCAAGGGCTTGAACGCGGCGGCGTCCTCCGTCAGAGTCAGCTCGTCCGGAAGCGCCGCCGCCGCTTCGACGGCCACGAGCCGGGCCAGGGCCAGGCGCCAGCCGTCCAGCTCGGGCAACGGCAGCAAGTGCCGCAAGCCGTCGGCAGCGGCGACGGCCAGCAGCGGGCCGGCGAGCGTCGACAGCAGCGTGTGGCGAAGGACCATGGCGGTCTCTCCGGGACGAGGGTCGCCGGCGCATCGTAGCAGACGCCGCGGCGGACGCCAAGCGGTGTCCGCCCCGCGCGGGCGCGGGAGGTGTCGCGTTGGACAGCGTGTGGCTGCGCCGCGTCCTCGTCGCGGCGCAGCACAACATCCTGGACATCCGCGCCGCCGCGCGGACCGCCGCGGGGCATCTCGCCGGCTCGGCCACGCTGCCCCTCGAACCGGAGCTGCGCGCGTTGTCCGCGCCGCGGCGTGACGGGTGGCTCCTGGAGAACCTGCCGTCGATCTTCCTGCCGCCGCGACACGAACCCCTGCTGGTCGTGGCCGAATGCGCGGACCTCGCCGAAGCGGTCGCGGCGCACCTGACGGCCCGCGGGCGTGGCGGGGTCGCGGCCATGGCGCTCGACGGCCGCGACGCCGCCGAGCTGCCGGACGACCTGCGCGGCCGCGGACGATCGGCGCGCGTGCTCTGGCGGCCGCCGTCCGTGCTCGCCCGCTGGGCCCATCTCCTGCCGCCGCCTGCCGCCGGCGCGGCGCTGGACCTGGCATGCGGCAGCGGGCGGGCGGCCGTGTGGCTCGCCCGTCGCGGCTGGCGGGTGACCGGCGTCGAGCACCAGCCGCAGGCTCTGGCGCTGGCGTCGCGGCTGGCGGCCAGCAGCGGGGTCGGGCTGGAACTGCGCGACGCCGATCTGACGCGGCCGGACGGCGTGCCGCCGGGCCGGTGGGCGGTCATCCTGCTGCTGCGCTTCCTGGATCGCGATCTTCTGGGGCGATTGGCTGCGCGCGTGCGTCGTGGCAGCGTGATCATCGTCAGCACGTTCCGCGACGCGCCGGGATTCCTCGGCAACCCGCGGCGGCGCCACCGCCTGCAACGGGACGAGGCGGCGGGCATCTGGACCGCGCGCGAGGCCGAACTCCTGGTCCACGAAGAAGGCTTCGACGGTGACGGCCGGCCGGCGGCCAGCGCGATCTACCGCTGGCGCGGCGGGATCACTTGACCAGCAGCAGCTTGGCCGCGCACTGGACGCCGTCGCTCTCGATATGCAGCAGGTAGGCGCCGGTAGGCTGGGGCCGCCCGGCGAGGTCGCGACCGTCCCAGGCGACGACGTTCGTTCCCTCCGGCTGGCTGCCCGCTGCGAGCAACGCGACGAGGCGGCCGGAAAGGTCGTAGATCGCCGCGCGCACCGGCGCGGCGCGGGTCAGCGTATAGCGGATGTTCACCAGCGGGTTGAACGGATTGGGGTAGACGCTGTCCAGGGTCAGCATCGCGCTGGGCGGGGAGGCGAGGCCCTCGACCTGCTTCTCGCCGATACGGAACCAGGCTCCGTCCGGCTCGCGGGCGTCCAGGAGGTACAGCAGGGGGCCGCTGCTCGCGGGCGGATCATCGCTGGCCAGATAGCGCCCTGGCGCGTCGCCCGCGACGTGGGGCACGGTCCAGGTCGGACCGCTCGAATCGGCGAGAGCCCGGCCCTGCAGGCGGAACTCGAAGCCGCCCGGCGTGGCGGTCCACGCCAGCACGATGCGGTCCTGCTCGCGCTCGGCGGTGAACGCGCTCAACGTGAGGCGGACGTTCTCGCAGCCCACGGGCCTGGCGCCGATCAGGCCGACGGGATTGTTGCCCGGCGCGCACGGCGATTCTTCCTGCAGGCGCAGGTCGCCCGTCGCGCAGAACAGCGGATCGCTGGCCATGTTGTCGTCTTGATGGCGCAGCGCCAGCAGCGAGCCTGTCCAATCTCCGCCGAGGTTGCCGAAGATGTTGGTCGCTTCGCACTGGAGGTCGGCGACCTCGCCGGAGATCGCGGTGCCGTGGTTGAAGCTGATGATCGAGCGGTCGATGAAGAGCTGCGCCGCGGAGACCATCAGCGCGCCTCCCGCCTCCCAGGCGACGTTACCGGCGGCGGTGCAGTTCGCGAACGACGTTTCGGCGCCCTGCAGGCGGCCGGCGCCGCCGCGGCGCGCCGTGTTGCTGGAAAAAACGCAGTTCGTGAAGCGCACGTCGGCCGCGTAATCCGAGAAGAACGCGCCCCCCGCGTCCTGCGGCGCGATCGTGGTGTTGCCGGACAGTTCGCAGTCGTCGAACGCACACGTCGATATCGTGCGCGCCGAAACGGCGCCGCCCCACGCGGCGCTGTTGTTCACGAATCGCGACTGCGCGATCGTCGCCGTCGTCTCGTAGCTGAGATCGACAGCGCCGCCTCCCTTGAGCGCGTGATTGTCATCGAAGACGCAGGCGACCGCGACGAGTTCGCCGCGACCGACGCGCACGGCGCCGCCGCTGGCCAGCGCGCGGTTGCCGCGGAAGTGGACGTGCTCGAGCCGCACGTTGGCGTGGCTGACGAGCAAGGCGCCGCCGCTGGCGGCGTAGGCCGTGCTTCCCGCCGCCAGGCCGCCGGTGACGGTGAGGCCGACGAGGTGGACGAACTGCAGCCCCTCTGCACGGAAAACTGCCGCCAGGCCGCGGCCGTCGATGACGACCGTGCCCGGGTCCTCGCTGTTGCCGAGGACGGTCACCGATTCTCGGAGGGAGAGATCGTTCTCGAGATAGCGTCCCGGCGCCAGCACGACGCGATCGCCGGGTTCGGCCCTCAGCAGGGCCGATCTCAGCGTCGCGGCTTCGCCGGGGACATGGATGTCACGGCTCAGGACTGAATCGACGGCAGTTGCGAGTACCAGGGTGATCAGGGCGGCCGTCCGGGCCAGGGTCATCCGCTACCTCCATGCAGCAGGCCTCCGTGCTCTCGATGCAGGCGATGTGCCAGACCAGCGGACAGCTGCCGGCTCCAGCGACCAATCGCGGGCGTCGCGCCGCGGCGGCAGGAATCGGACTGGCGCAGGAGCCTTTCGATTTGTTATGATAAGGTGCGGGGGGCGAAAAGGAAGACCTGATTTAGTCCGCGGTGCCGGAAGTCGGGATAAGATATGGTGCGGGTTGTTCTTGCACTGACGGTTTTTTTTCTCGGCCCGCTGGTGGGCGAGGTCGGCGGCGAGGTCCCCGAGCCTTTGCGCGCTCGCTGCTCCTGGTGGCCGCCCGAAGCCGGCAGCACGCCGGTGATCTACCATCTGCAGATCCAGGATCCACGAGCGCTCAGCGATTTCGACACGACGTACGTCGTGCCGCACCAGGGAGGCGAGGCGCGCGTCCGGCAGGAGTTCGAGTTCCTGGACGGCGATTACTGGGAGCATTATCGTGCGCGGGTTCGGGCCGTGGACGCCAGGGGGCGCCTCGGTCCCTGGTCGACGTGGTCCGAGGTCGTGGTCTTCGAGATCCCCGATCCCGAGCCATAGATATGCCCGGATCATGTTCGCATGATCCGCGCTGCCCGTCGCGCCGTCAGCCTCCAGGAGCCATGCCTTGCAGGTCGGTATCATCGGTCTGAAGTACACCGGCAAGACGACTCTGTTCAACGTCATCACCGGAGCGCAACTGGCCACTGGGCAGGGCGGCGTCGAGCCGCATCGCGCGATGGGCACGGTGCCTGATGGGCGCCTGGATCATCTGGCCACGCTCTATCGCCCCCGCCGCGTCACCCATGCCCAGGTCGAGTGGGTCGACGTTCCCGGATTCGACGCCGAACCAGGCTACGGCGAACACCGCGAGGCCACTCGTTTCCTGGAGCACGCGCGCCGCGTGGACGCGCTGGCGCAGGTCGTGCGATGTTTCGACGGCGGCTACGGCGATCCGGACCCCGCCGGCGAGCTGACGACCGTCGCCCTCGAACTCATCCTGGCCGATCTGCAGATCGTCGAGCGCCGCCTGGAGAGGCTGCACAAGGAGCGGCGGCTGAAGGGGCGCCTCGACCAGCCGCTGGAGCTCGGCCTGCTGGAGCGTTTCCGGAGCCATCTGGAAGCGGAGCGGCCGCTGCGGGAGCTGGCGTTGACGCCTGACGAAAAGCGTCTCGTGTCCGGATACAGCTTCTTGACGAGCAAACCGCTGCTGGCGGTCTTGAACCATGCCGAAGGGCGGCCGCCCGCCGCGGAGATCGTCGTCCGGGCCGAGCGCGCGGCGAGCGCCGTCGTCGTCCTCTGCGCGGCGGTCGAGGCGGAGCTGGCAGCGCTCGACCCGCAGGAAGCGCCCGACTTCCTGGCCGCGCTGGGGGTCAGCGAACCTGCGTCGCATCGCATGATCCGCGCCGCCTATCAGGCGCTGGATCTCACCAGCTTCTTCACGGTCGGCCCGGACGAGTGCCGGGCCTGGTCCGTGCCGCGGGGCGCGCCGGCGCCGGTCGCCGCCGGGGCCATTCACACCGACATGGAGCGCGGCTTCATCCGTGCCGAGGTCTGCGCGTACGCGGACCTCGTCGCGGCCGGCAATCACGCGGCGGCCAAGGCCGCCGGCAAGGTCCGCCTCGAGGGCAAGGGATACGCGGTGCAGGACGGCGACATCATCGAGATCCGCTTCAGCGTCTGATGGCTGGCGCGGCGCCAGGCGCGACCCGGAGCGGCGGCGCGCGCGGACGCGTCGCCGTATGGGCGTTGTTGTTCGTGGCGGTCGCGGGATTCTGGGCCGTCTTCTGGCAGCAGAGCGCCGGCAGCGCGCTGACGCGCGTCCCGATGCTGGATGAAGCCTGGTATCTGCGCGATGCGGCGCGGCTGCGCCGTGAAGGACTGCCCGGCAGCGAACCTTTCGTGATGTCTCCCGGCTACACGCTGCTCGTGGCGGCGGCGGCAGCGGGCGATGTGGACGCGCACGGCGTGCTGCCGGCGCATCCGCGCGCCTTGCTGGTCTGGCAGGCCCTCGCGTGGCTCGGTTGCGGCGCGTTGATCGGCGGCCAGGTCCGGCGCCTGGGGCGGCGAGCCGGCGTGGTCGACGCCGTGGCGCTCGCGGCCGCGTGCCTCGCGGCGCTGCTGTTCCTGCTCTACCGGCCCGCGGCGGTCTACGCGCGCACCATCCTGCTCGAGATGCCGCTGGCCTTGCTCGTGTGCGCCGCGCTGGCCGCCGCCGTCGCCGGGCGGCAGGCGTCCTGGCGACGGGCCGCGCTCGCGGGCTGCCTGCTCGGGCTCGCCGCGGTGCTCCGGGGGCAGGTCCTGGTGCTCGTGCCCCTGCTGGCGGTGTTCTGCAGCCTCGACGGCGGCGCGAGGCGGCGGCGCCTGGCGATCGTCGCGGCGCTCTGCGCCGCGGCGCTCGTGCCACCGGCACTCGCTTCCTGGCACAACAGCCGCTCGGGCGGCGCGTTCGCCGGCCCGAGCCTCAACGTCGGGTTGAACCTCTACCTCGGCCAGATCGCCGACAGCCAGGGGCTGTTCACGAGCCTGCTGGGACTGGATCAGCGGTGGCAGCCGTCCGGCGAGGATTACCTGGCCGAACGTCTGGGGCGACCGCTGAGCGGGCCGGCGGCAGCCGACGCGGCCTGGCGCCGAGAGGCCTGGCGCCTGATCGCCGCCGATCCCGGACTCGCGGCGCGCGGGTGGTTGCGCAAGGTCTGGCTGCACGTGCAGGGATGGGAGATCTCCCAGGTGACCCCTCTGGCCGCCTGGCCGCGGGAGATGCCAGTCCTGCGCCTGCTGGCCGCGCCCTGAGATCGGAAGAGCACACGTCTGAACTCCAGTCACCGCTCATTAT